>QZIZ01000107.1 GCA_003599195.1 Deltaproteobacteria bacterium
CTGCACCGCGGCCAACCGCTGGGACATCGCCCGCTTCGGCATGGAGGCCTTCCGGGCTTCTCCCCGCCAGGCGGACGTGATCATCATCGCCGGCACGGTGTGTAAAAAGATGATGCCCGCCATTGAGCGCATCTATGAGCAGATGACCGAACCCAAATGGGTCATCGCCATGGGGGCCTGCGCCTGCTCCGGGGGGATTTTCGACTCCTACGCGGTGGTCCAGGGCATCGACAAATACCTGCCGGTGGACGTCTATGTCCCGGGTTGCCCGCCCCGGCCGGAAGGGCTCCTTTACGGCATCCTGAAACTTCACGAAAAGATTTTGCAAGACCCCTTCCTGACCAAGAAATACCAGGAACGGCTGGCGCTGCGCCAGGAGGCCGTATGAGCAAGGCCGCGGAACTGCTGCAGGAAAAGTTTCCCGAAGAAGTGGTGGAAGTGTCGGAGTTCCGGGGAGAGACCACCATCGTCGTCAAACCCGGGCGCATCGTGGACATTTGCAAGGCCTTGCGGGATGATAATCGGACCTCCTTCCGCTATCTTTCCATGATTGCGGGCCTGGATTACCTTCCTCAAAGCCCCCGGTTCGGCGTGGTCTATAATCTTTACTCCCACAAGAACAAAAACCGGGTGACCTTGAAGGCCCTGCTCGCGGACGACGCCGCGCCGGCCATTGACTCGGTGGTGCAGGTTTGGAATACGGCTAACTGGCATGAGCGGGAGGCTTACGACATGATGGGCATCCGCTTCCGGGGCCACCCGGATTTGCGGCGGATTCTCATGCCCAACGATTGGGTGGGCCATCCCCAGCGTAAAGACTATCCCTTACGGGGCAAGTAGGAATACCTGATGAGCGCTGAGACCATGAAACGCACCGAAACCATGCTCCTCAACCTGGGACCGTCGCACCCCAGCACCCACGGGGTGCTCCGGGTCCTCCTGGAGCTGGACGGCGAACTCATCCTGCGGGCCGATCCCGATATCGGCTACCTGCACCGGGGCATCGAGAAGATGTGCGAATACCGCACTTATCACCGCTGCATGCCCCTGATGAACCGCCTGGACTACCTGGCCGGCGAGGTCAACCTCTTCGGTTTCTGCCTGGCCATGGAAAAGCTGCTGGGCATCGAAGTGCCCAAGCGGGTCCAGTACATCCGGGTGATGATCGCGGAACTTACCCGCATCGCCTCCCACCTCTTCTGGCTGGGCACCCACGGCCACGATCTGGGGGCCATGACTCCCCTCTTCTATGCATTCAGGGAGCGGGAAAAGATCATGGACATGTGCGAGATGATCTCCGGGGCCCGGATGTTCCCGCTGTACTTCCGCATCGGCGGTTTGGCCGCGGACCTGCCCGAAGGCATCATCCCCGCAGCCTGGGAGTTCGTCAAGTCCTTTCCGGAAAAACACCAGGATTACCATAATCTGTTGACCAAAAACCAAATCTGGATCGAGCGCACCAAGGACGTGGGCGTCATGAGCGCGGACGAGGCCCTCGATTGGGGCTGGTCCGGCCCCATGGCCCGGGGCTCCGGCATCAACTGGGACTTGCGCCGGGACAACCCCTACTCCAGCTACGAAGACTTCGATTTCGTGGTGCCCCTGGGCAAAAACGGCGACACCTATGACCGGTATCTGGTGCGCATGGAAGAAATGCTCCAGGCCAACCGCATCGTCAAACAAGTGCTGGAGCGTCTGCCCGACCTGCCTCCCGGAGACATCAAGGCTAAAGACCCCAGGGTCAGCCTGCCTCCCAAGGACGCGGTCTATAACGACATCGCCGGTTTGATCAACCATTTCAAGCTGATCCAGGAAGGCATCAAACCTCCGGTGGGCGAAGTCTACCAGTGCATCGAGGCCCCCAAAGGGGAGATGGGGTTTTATATCGTCAGCGACGGCAGCCCTCAACCTTTCCGGTTGAAAATCAGGGGGCCGTCGTTTGTCAACCTCTCGGCCATGGACAAACTGGCCCGGGGGCGCTTGCTGGCCGACTCCATCGCCTTGATCGGCACCATGGACATCGTGCTGGCGGACGTGGATAGGTAGGCAGTAAGCAGTGAGCAGTTTGAAGACAAGTGGGGATATGGCGATATTAAAAAAGACCATTCTTCTGATAATCCTCTTCTTGGTGGCCACGGTATTAACCGCCGGGGCCCAAGAGAAGGTTTCCTTCACGGGGAAGATCGAGGAAATCGCCATTAAAACCACCATGACGCCGGTGGGCGCCATGGAAAAATCCCTGGTCATCAAGCTGGACAGCCAACCCAAGAAAGACATACGTAGCACGGCCGCGGACGCCGCCAGATACGGACTGATCGATACCGATCAGCCCGGATCGGTCCTCAAACCCGGCCAGGTTAAAGGGGTGGGCTGGAAAGTAAGATTGACCTGTGAAAAGAAAAGCACCTTCGGCGGCGAACCCAGTTATCAGGTGATCAACCTGGAGAAGCTGGATTAACAGAAGCTAACATAGGAACGACTTATGGTGAATCTGACCATTGACGGCCGGGCGATCCAAGCGCCCAAGGGCAAAACCGTCCTGGAAGTGGCTGACGCCAACGGCATCTTCATTCCCCGGCTCTGTTACCACCCGGCCCTGAAGCCCATCGGCGCCTGCCGCATCTGCGTGGTGGAAGTCAAACCCGGCCCTCCCCGGCCACTGCCGGCCTGCGCCACCGTGGTCAACGAAGGCATGGAGGTCACTACTAATTCCCCCCGGGTCCAGGCAATCCGTGATGAGTTGATGAAGCTGGTGCTCATCAACCATGCCCTGGAATGCCCCATCTGCGACAAAGGCGGGGAATGCGAGCTCCAGGATCTGACCCATGCCCTGGCCGTGGACAAGGTGGACCTGGAGGCCGTGAAACTGGCTCCCAACCACGACTACGAGTCCCTCTTCGTGGAGCGGCACCCGGACCGCTGCGTCACCTGCGGCCGCTGCATCCACGTCTGCCGGGACCACGTGGGCGCCATGGCCATCAACTTCATGCAGCGGGGCTATTTCACTGAGCTGGGATCCGGCGTTCTACCCCTGGACTGCGAATTCTGCGGCTCCTGCATCGACATCTGCCCGGTGGGAGCCCTGATCAACAAGCTCTGGAAATACCGGGCCCGGGCCTGGGAAGTGGTCAAGATTGAAAGCGTCTGCCCCTTCTGCGGCGGCGGCTGCGTCTACGAACTGCACACCAAGGACGACCGCATTCTGCGGGTGCGGAACGAAAAGAGCATTCTGCTCTGCTCCAAGGGCCGCTTCGGCTTCCCGGTGGTGGAGGCCCCGGACCGCCTGAAGACACCGTTGATCAAGGATAACGGCAACTTCCGGGAGGCCTCCTGGGACGAGGCCCTGGATTTGGTGGCCGCCAAGTTCCAGGAGATTGCGGCAAGCGATGCCGGCGCCAAAGCCATCTACGGCATCGGCTCCGCCCGGGCCACCAATGAGGCCAACTACCTCTTCCAGAAATTCTTCCGCCAGGGGTTGGGCACCAACCAGTTGGACAACCCGGGGCGCTACACTTACGTCCGGGCCTTGAAGGGCCTGGCCGCGGTCTTCGGTTCCCCCGACGTCTCCGGGGTGGAGGCGTCCACCGCCCTGCCCCAGCCCTACCAGTCTCCTCTGACTCCGGGCGCGGAAGCGAAGGGCAGCGGCTTCCCATTTGTTTTGGGGAAATTTAACGATCTCCCGAAGGCGGACCTGGCCCTGGTGCTGGGCGCTGACGTCACTCCGGAGATGCCGCCTTTGGGCTGGAAGCTGCTCAGGGCCCTGGATAACGAGAACTTCCGCCTGGTGCTGGCCAATCCCCGGCACACCAAGTTCGACCGTTACGCCAGCTTAAGCCTGCGCTACAAACCGGGCACCGAGCGGATTCTGCTGTCCGGGATTTTCAAGGCCTTCTTTACCGCTAATGCTGATTATATTCCGTCAATTAGCGCCAAGGGCCTGGAAGAGTTCAAAGAAAGCTTCAAAAAGGTCACCCTGAAGGACGTAGCTTCCAAGACCGGGGTGGATGAGGCCCTGATCAAAGAGACCGCGGCCCTGCTGGCCCAGGCCCAGGCGCCGGCCATTATCTGCGGCACCGAACTGCTGGCCCAGGACAAGGGCGAGCAAAACGCCCTGGCCCTGGCCGACCTCTTCCTGCTCATCGGCAAGCCCGGCACCCCGGGGAGCGCAGTTTACCCGGTGGCGGAGAAGAACAACTCCCGGGGTGTCTGCGAAGTCGGGGTGCTGCCCGACCGGCTGCCCGGTTTTGTGGCCGTTCCGGAAGACGCAGCAGGCCTGACTATAGCGGATGTGCTGGATAAGCTGGAAGCAGGAGACCCGGCTGCGCCCCAGGCCGTTTATATGCTGGGCGGCGACTTGCTCCGGGGCCTGCCGCACCGCAGCCTCACGGAAAAGCTCTTGAAAAAGGTGCCTTTCCTGGTAGTCCAGGACGCCTTCCTCACCGACACTGCCAAGCTGGCCCAGGTGGTCCTGCCGGTGGCGGTGCACGCGGAGCAGGAAGGGTCTTTTATCAGCAGCGACGGCACCCTCGGGGTTTTGCCCGCGGTCCTGCCGGCAAACGGCGTGCGCCCGGATTGGCAGATCATCGGCCAGTTGGGCGAGAAGATGGGTTATAAACTGGGAGCGTCCCATCCCAAGCAGGTCTTCCGGGAACTGGCCCAGAATATGCCCCTGTGGGCGGGGTTAGGCCCGAAGGCCTCCGGCCCCCTGATGGCGGGCGAGGTCAGCGGCACGTTCGTTCCCTTCGAAGCGGACCTGAGCCTGCCGGGCCGCCGGCCCCATACCTTGATTATCGGTAAGGTCCTGAATCATAACGGGTCTTACACCACCCATGCCCCTGACGGCACCTTGAAGCTGGTGCCCCGGGCGGAGCTGAGCCTGAACCCGGAAGACGCCAAGAGCTTAGGCCTGGCTGCCGGAGATACGGCCAAAGTCGTCTCCTCCCAGGGTGAGATCAGCGTGCCCGTGGTTTTGTCCCCGGAGATGCCCCCCGGAGTGGTCTTCCTGCCCGAGCATTTTGCGGAACCCCCGGTGCATCTTTTGACCCTCAACTCCAACCTGGTTAGGGTAACCATCCAGAAGGGTTGATAATGATGAATCAAATACCCGTTTTGGTAATCATGACCGCGGTGAAGATCCTCCTGGTATTGGTGGTCTTCCTCACCTGCATCGCCTACACGGTGCTCATGGAACGCAAAGTCCTGGGGTACATCCAGTTGCGCTACGGCCCCAACCGGGTAGGCCCCTGGGGTCTTTTCCAGCCCCTGGCGGATGCCATCAAGCTGCTCTTCAAAGAAGAATTTACCCCCCCGGGGGGGAACAAGGTCCTCTTTGTCCTGGCCCCCATCGTCACCGCGGTCCCCGCGTTTCTGCCCCTGGCGGCCATACCTTTTGCCTCGCAGATCCTGCCGGATAGCATCAGCCTCTACGGCTATAAGTTGGATCTGACCGCGGCCGGGCTCAACCAGGGAGTGATTGCGGACATTAATGTGGGCCTGTTGTACGTCTTTGCCATGGGATCCCTGTCAGTCTACGGCGCGGTCCTGGGCGGCTGGGCCTCCAATAACAAGTATTCGCTTTTGGGGGGCTTGCGGCTTTCAGCGCAGATGGTCAGCTATGAGATATTCTTGGGCCTCTCCGTCATCGGCGTGCTGATGCTGGCCGGTTCCTTAAGCCTGGTCAAGATCGTGGAAGCCCAAAAATCCATGTGGTTCATAGCCTATCAGCCATTGGGGTTCGTGCTCTTCATGATTGCAGCTTTTGCCGAATGCGCCCGCACCCCTTTCGACCTGATCGAGTGCGAAAACGAGTTGGTCGCGGGCTACCAGACGGAATACAGCTCCATGAAGTATGGCGTGTTCATGATGGGGGAATACGGCCATATCCTCGTGGCTTCCGCCCTGGCCACCACCCTCTTTTTGGGCGGCTGGCAGGGGCCGGTGCTGCCCCCCATCGCCTGGTTCATGATCAAGACCTTCGCCTTGGTCTTCTTCTTCATCTGGGTCCGGGGGACCTTTCCCCGGTTCCGTTTCGACCAGCTCATGAAACTGGGGTGGAAGGTGATGCTGCCCCTGTGCCTGGTGAATATCCTGTTCACGGGCATTATCATCCAGTTTTTGCAGAGGTAGTAAATGATTATCCCCTTTATTAAAGGCCTGGCCACCACCCTGCGCCACGTTTTTACCAAGCCCATCACCCTCCAGTACCCGGAGGAAAAACGGCAGGTGGCGCCCCGTTGGCGGGGACACCCGGAACTGACGGTCAACGAAGACGGACGGCGCCGCTGCGTGGCTTGCACATTATGCATGGTGGTTTGCCCCAGCAACGCCATCAAAGGCATTGTCGCGGCCGAAGGTGCGGAGCACGAAAAGTACCCGGTGGCCTTCCAGATCGACCTGACCCGCTGCATCTTCTGCGGCCTGTGCCAGGAGGCCTGTCCCAAGGCGGCCATCAAGTTGAACAACCTTTACGAGCTGGCTCAATACGATAAGAACCTTCTTTATCTCGATATCGACCGGGCTACGCAGAAAAAGTCCGAACTCCGGATGGCGGATTGGCTGTGATGCGGCCAATTGCCTGGGTTGCATATAGGAGGCTCGAGGGATGCAGATGATCTTTTTCATCCTGGCCGGGGTGGCCCTGGTCTCCGGGGGATTGGTGGTCTTTCAGAGACACCCCCTGCGGAGCGCCCTCTGGCTCATCGTCAACTTCTTCGCCGTAGCCGGCATATATCTCCTGGCCCACGCGGAATTCATCGCCGCCATCCAGATTATCGTTTATGCCGGGGCCATCATGGTGCTGTTCCTCTTCGTGATCATGCTTCTCAACCTGCGCCAGCCCGAGGAGGAGCAACGGTTCATGCACCTGGGGCAGAAGGTGGGAGGCATCACCCTGGCGCTCTTCACCGTCCTGCTCCTGGTTTACGGGGTCTGCAAGGTTGTGCTGCCTCCGGGCAAGGAAGCGCCTGCGGGACTGGGCAACACGGAATCCATCGCCAAGTTGTTGTTTACCGACTATCTGCTGCCCTTTGAGGTCACCTCGGTGCTGCTCCTGGTGGCCATTGTGGGCGCGGTGGTGCTGGCCAAGAGCAAACTGAAATAACCCCTTGGGGGAATAAACAATGGTAGTGCCCGTTTCCTATTATCTGACCTTGAGCATCGCCCTCTTCGCCCTGGGGGTGATCGGGGTGCTGGTCCGGCGTAACGTCCTGGTGATCATGATGTGCATCGAAATGATGCTCAACGCCGTGAATTTGGCCTTCATCGGTTTTGCCGACTATTTCAAGGCGGTGGACGGCCAGATGTTCGTGTTCTTCGTGATGACCGTGGCCGCGGCCGAAGTGGCGGTGGGACTGGCCCTGATCGTGGCCATCTTCCGCAACCGGGCCACGGTGTACGTCGACGAACTCAATATCCTGAAGTGGTGAGGCAGACCCCATGATGGACTATGTCTGGCTGATTCCTCTTTTCCCCTTCGTGGGGTTTCTGATCAACGGGTTCTTTGGCAAAAATCTGCCCAAGAACGTGGTGGGGACCATCGGCTCCCTGGCCGTGGGCCTGAGCTTCCTGGTGACGGTGTGCATCTTCTTCCAGTATTTGAAGCTGCCCGCCGGAGCGAAACCGGTGGAAAAGGTGATGTTTACCTGGATCGCATCCGGCGCTTTTAAAGCCCAGGCCGCCTTTCTCATCGATCCGCTGTCTTTGATCATGCTGTTGATCGTCTCCGGGGTGAGCACCCTCATTCATATCTACTCCGTCAGCTACATGCACGAAGAAGAAGGGTTTTACCGTTTCTTCACTTACCTGAACCTCTTTGTGTCCATGATGCTCATCCTGGTAAGCGCCAACAACTTCCTGCTGATGTTCGTGGGCTGGGAAGGTGTGGGGCTGTGTTCCTACCTGCTCATCGGTTACTACTATGAGAAGAAGTCGGCGTCCGACGCCGGCAAAAAGGCCTTCGTGGTCAACCGGATCGGTGACTTCGGTTTTCTGCTGGGCATCTTTCTTATCTTCTGGAACTTCGACACCATCAACTTCCGGGAAGTCTTCGCGCTGGCCGCCAAGTATCCCGTCGGCTCCGGGCTAATCACGGGTATTACCCTGTGCCTGTTCATCGGCGCCACCGGTAAGTCCGCGCAGCTGCCCCTGTACACCTGGCTGCCGGACGCCATGGAAGGCCCCACTCCGGTTTCCGCTTTGATCCACGCGGCCACCATGGTTACCGCCGGCGTCTACATGGTGGCCCGGTGCAGCGCCCTTTTCTCCCTGGCCCCCATTTCCTTAACCGTAGTGGCCACCATCGGCGCGGCGACCGCCATCTTTGCGGCCACCATCGGCATGGCCCAATTCGACATCAAGCGGGTCCTTGCTTACTCCACAGTGAGCCAGTTGGGGTATATGTTCCTGGCCTGCGGGGTGGGCGCCTACGTCTCTGGTATCTTCCACCTCATGACCCATGCCTTTTTCAAGGCCCTCCTCTTTTTGGGTTCCGGTTCGGTGATGCACGGTCTGAGCGGCGAGCTGGACATGCGCAAGATGGGGGACCTGAAGAAACACATGCCCATCACTTACTGGACCTTCCTGTTGGCCACCCTGGCCATCGCCGGCATCTTCCCCTTTGCCGGCTTCTTCAGTAAGGATGAAATCCTGTTCCACTCCCTGGTGGACGGGAAAGTTATTTACTGGGGCATCGCCACCGCCGCCGCCTTCATCACTGCGTTCTATATGTTCCGGGCGGTGTTCATGACCTTCCACGGCAAGTCCCGGGTGGACCACGACGTGCTTCACCACGTGCACGAATCACCTCCTCTGATGACCGTGCCCTTGATGATCCTGGCGGGGCTTTCGGTGGTGGGCGGTTTCGTGGGCATTCCGCTCATCGAGGGGATGCATGTCTTCCGGGATTTCCTGTCCCCTTCCATCACCCCGGTGGCCCACCATGCCGCGGCCCATCCTTCCGCCACCTTCGAAGTGGGCATGATGCTCTTCAGTATGGCCGTGGCCGGTCTCGGAATCTACACGGCTTATAAGTTTTATATCCTGGTGCCGGAGCTGCCTACCATCGTGGCCGAGAAGTTCCGCACCATTTATGACCTCATTTATAACAAGTACTACGTGGATGAGATTTATGACACCACTGTAGTGGAACCCATCAAGGAAGGCTCCAACTTCCTGTGGACCGTGGTGGATGCCAAGGGCGTGGACGGCGTGGTGAACGGCAGCGCCGGGGTCATCGCTTACTTGAGCGCCCATCTCCGCAAGCTGGAGACGGGCTTTGTCCAGAATTACGCCTTTGCCATCCTCCTGGGGGTGGTCGTGATTACCGGCTACCTTATTGGACGTTAACGATTAGAGGGGCTTATGCAATTACCCATCCTCTCCATCCTGGTCTTTTTCCCCGTGCTGGGCGCGGTGCTCCTGGGCATTTTGGACCGGAAGAACCATGTACTGTTGAAGCAGGTGACCCTGGGGATCTCCCTGGCGGAATTTGTGTTCTCCCTGCCCCTGTGGTTCCGGTTCGACAGCCAAACCGCGGCCATGCAATTTGTGGAGCGCTACAACTGGCTGCCCCAATACGGCATCAGTTATTACGTGGGGATCGACGGTTTCTCCCTGCTGCTGATCATGCTCTCCACCTTCCTGACCCCCATCTGCGTGCTGGCCACCTGGACGGACATCAACCACCGGGTCAAGGAGTTCATGATCTGCCTGCTGACCCTGATGGCCGGCATGCTGGGCGTCTTCGTGTCCCTGGACCTCTTCCTCTTCTACGTGTTCTGGGAAGTGATGCTCATCCCCATGTACCTGCTCATCGGCATCTGGGGGAATCCCGCCCGGCGGGTCTACGCGGCCATCAAGTTCTTCCTGTTCACCATGTTCGGCAGCGTACTGATGCTGGTCGCCATTTTGGTCCTCTATTTTTACGCCGGCAAGGCCACGGGAACTTATACCTTTGATCTTCTGAAACTATACGGCCTGAACATCCCCTTTCATTTGCAGTTCTGGATGTTCCTGGCCTTCGGGCTGGCCTTCGCCATCAAGGTGCCCATGTTCCCCTTCCATACCTGGTTGCCGGATGCGCATACTGAGGCGCCCACCGTGGGTTCCGTCATCCTGGCCGCGGTGCTCCTGAAGATGGGGACTTACGGCTTCCTGCGCTTCAACATGCCGCTCTTTCCCCAGGCCGCCCATTACTTTGTGCCGCTGTTCAGCATCCTGGCGGTCATCGGCATCGTCTACGGCGCCCTGGTCTCCATGGTGCAAAAAGACCTGAAGCGACTGGTCGCCTTCTCTTCCGTGAGCCACCTGGGTTTCGTGATGCTGGGGTTGTTCACCTTCACCATGCCGGGAGTCCAGGGGGGCATCATCCAGATGATCAACCATGGGCTCTCCACGGGCGCCTTGTTTTTGATCGTCGGCATGATTTATGAACGGCGGCATACCCGAATGATCGCCGACTTCGGCGGTCTGTCCACACCCATGCCCATCTATGCCACCATTTTCATGATCGTCACCCTTTCTTCCATCGGTCTTCCCGGCTTGAACGGCTTCGTGGGTGAATTTCTCATCCTCCTGGGAGCGTTTAAGACCAATATGCTCTATGCCATCGTGGCTGCCACCGGTGTGATCTTTGCTGCCTGTTACATGCTGTGGATGTTCCAGCGGGTGATGTTCGGGCAAGTGACCAGCGAGAAGAACAAAGAACTGAAAGACCTCTCCTGCCGGGAGATCGCCATCTTCGTGCCGCTCCTGCTGTTCATTGTCTGGATCGGGATATATCCCAGCACTTTCCTGGACAAGACTAAGGCCTCCACGGAGAACTTCCTGGCCTTGATGGAGAAGGCCAAATCTACTCAAGTCAGCCTATCACACGGGGATAAGGGAGAAGCGCGATGACCCTGACCATTCCGACCTTTAACCTGGAGAGCATCGGCCCCTGGATCACCCTGTCGATCTTCGCCATTGCCATTCTCCTGGCGGATGCCCTCTCTCCCAAAGGTAACCGGGCAGCCGCGCCGGTGCTGGCCATGGCGGGTCTGGCGATGGCCGGACTACAAACCGTCTTCTGCCTTTGGGGTAGGAGCGGCATGGACTTTGCCCGCATGGTCTACGTGGACAATTTCTCCTTTTTCTTCTACATGATCTTTATCCTGGGCACCGGCCTGACCGTGCTGCTGTCTCTCCAATACCTGAAGGATTACGACAAGAATCTGGCCGAATATTACGCCCTGCTGCTGTTCGCCACCGTGGGCATGATGATCATGGCCGCAAGCTCCCATCTGATCATGATCTTCCTGGGCCTGGAAATAATGTCCATTGCAGTGTACGTGCTGGCTGGACTCTTCCGGGATGACGCCCGGTCCAACGAAGCCGCGCTGAAGTACCTGCTTTTGGGAGCCTTTGCCAGCGCCTTCCTGCTCTTCGGGATGGCCATGCTCTATGGCGCCGCGGGCGGCACCCTCTTCTTGAGCGAACTGCCGGGACGACTGGCCGGCGGCTTCAAGCCCTTGACCTTACTGGCCATCGCTTTGCTGGTGGTGGGCTTCGGCTTCAAAGTGGCGTCTGTCCCCTTCCACATGTGGACTCCAGACGTTTATGAAGGCGCGCCCACCTCGGTGACCGCGTTCATGGCCGTGGGCGTCAAGGCCGCCGCGTTTGCCGCCTTCGCCCGGGTCTTTTTCCTGGCCTTTCCGGCCCTTCAGCCCGACTGGACCATGGTCCTCTGGGTCCTGGCCGTGGCTACCATGACCCTGGGTAACATCGTGGCCATCGCCCAGACCAACATCAAACGGATGCTGGCCTATTCATCCATCGCCCATGCGGGCTACCTGCTGGTGGCCATCATCGCCGCCAACCAGTTGGGCGCGGTGAGCCTGATGTACTACCTCCTGGCTTACACCCTGATGAACCTGGGAGCCTTCGGAGTGGTCATTTTGGTGGGCCGCAAGAAGGACAGCTACCTGAGCATTTACGATTACGCCGGCCTGGGGGCCCAACACCCGGTTTTGGCCGCGACCATGGCCCTGTTCATGTTCGCACTGGCCGGCATCCCCCCCACCGCCGGGTTTGTGGGCAAATTCTATATCTTCTCTGCCGCGGTGCAGGCGGGCTACATCTGGCTGGCCATCATCGGCGTGATGAACTCTGTAATCTCCGTTTATTACTATCTCCGCATCACCGTGCTGATGTACATGAAACCCGCGGAAGCGGACCTGGGGCCCATCACCTTTGCTCCAGGCCTCACCGCCACCCTGCTCCTTACCGCCCTGGGGGTGATGCTCATCGGCGTTTTCCCCGGGTTTATTTACAATCTGGCTGTGAATTCCGCCAAGGTTTTCCCAGGTTTGTAATCACTGCCACAATGTCCGTCCCCCATCCCTGCCGGATCGGGTTTTTATAAAAGTAAAGCCGGGACATATGCCCGGCTTTACTCTTTTGTGCAGTCTTTCGATTTCCATTAAAAGAACAAAGGATTTAAATAAATAAGCATCCTGCAAATTTCAACTCGACCTGGAGAAAATATGCTGGTAAAAAATTATATATAGGCTATTGAGTTGCATCCCTAAAAGGCAGCTTCATTTTGTGGGGAAAAAATGTATCCGCCTTTGAGCATTCCTAAAATCATTCCCCCAGATTCTCCTCACGTCTTGCTCCGCCCTCGCCTGCTGGACCGACTGGAGCAGCAACATCAAAAAAAGCTGATCCTCATCCTGGGCCAGGCGGCCCAGGGTAAGTCCACCCTGGCCCTATCATATGTGACCACCTCCAAGATTCCCTCGGCCTGGTTAAATTTAGGGCCGGAGGACTCAGAGGCGGTGAACCTGTTTTATTTGCTGGTGCAATCCCTACAACGGGCCTTCCCGGAGATTGATCTCGCACCGCTGCTCAGTTACCCCACCCTGCCTGCCGGTCCCCGGGAGGAGATGCCGCTATATCGGGATTGGCTGCTTACTTTATTGAGCCGCGTTCAAACGCCGGTGCTGGTGGTTTTTGACGGCCTGGACCGGCTCGCTCCCCAGGCTGCCGCCTTTCGCTTCCTCCAGGCAGTACTGGAGGTGGCCCCGCCGCACCTCCATCTCCTGATGCTGTCCCGGGAAATGCCCCCCATCAAGCTCCAGGAATTGAAGGTCAAACAGCAAATCCATCTGATTGGCAACGAAGAACTGGCTTTTACCCCCAAGGAAACCCGGATGTTTCTCCAGACCGTGCGCAAACTCCCACTGCCCCACGAACTGATGGCACAGATCAGCGAACTCACCGAAGGGTGGATCGGCGGCTTGATCCTGTTGAGCGAGATCCTGGAGCGTCTGCCGGAGGAATCCCGGGAAAGCTTTTTATCCAGAGAAGCCACGGATAAATTCGCCGTGGAGGTGTCCGGTTATTTCGAGGAATCCATTTTTTCCCCCCGGACGCCGGAAATCCAGGGGTTTCTCCTGAAATCCTCCATCTTGGACATTGTGGACCCGGATTTCATCCGGGATTATTTGGGGGTGGACAAAGCCCGGGACATCCTGGAGGACATGAAGGCCAGAAACCTGTTTGTCCAGCTCATCTTCGATGAGGAACGGGGCTGGTTATACCGCTACCACCAGTTATTTAAGGACTTCTTGCAGGCCAAATTCCGGGCAGCCCTGTCCCCGGAGCAACAGGCGTCCGCTTATTTGCGCGCCGGTTCCCTTCTGGAGGACAGGGGAGACTTGGAAAGCGCGGTGGATTTTTATCTGCAGGCCGGGACCACTGACCGGGCGGCGGCGGCCATCGAGCAAGTGGGGCTCCAACTCCTGAAGCAGGCCAAAACCGCGGAATTGGCCCGCTGGCTGCAAACTCTATCGGCAGACCTGGTGCAGGATCGCCCCTGGCTGCTGTTCTATTATTTCATCACCGGCCGCTCCAGCGGCGCGGCGGAGTATCTCTCCAGCCTACTGCGGGCCTACGCTCTTTTCCAAAAGCAGGAAGACCTCCGGGGGGTGCTCCTGACCTTGTCCCACCTCCTTGAAATAGCCATATTAGTGGGCTTTCCCGGGTTGCCCCGGGTGACAACCCTGGTAAACCAGGCGGAAGATTTATTGCAAAAGGCCGAATCCCAGGATTTCCCTTACGAAAGTGCGGCCCTTTGGTTCCAGGTGGGAATGGCCCATATTTTTGTCCCCCATCTCAGGCTGGGCTACCAGGCCTGCTTCCGTGCTTCTCTCCTGGCCAGGGACGCGGGAGACCGCCACCTGGAAATACATGCCCTGCTTTATAGCCGGTTGATGTTGACTGCCCTGGGTGAGTTCGCCCTGGCCCGGGAAACCGGGGAAAAGATAGAAGAACTCCTGGCCACCTGGAATACTCCGGAATTACAGGCGCATCACCTGATAATATCCACGATTTTCAGTACGTTCCAGGGTGAAGTGGAAGAAGGGGTCACCCTCGGGCTAAAGGCCCAGCAGCAAACGGAGCAGCACGGCCTGGCCTTCTTGTATCCGCTGACGAAACTTTACCGCCTAATTACTCTGAGAAACGCAGGGAAATATGCGGAAGCGGAGCAAACGGGCCTGAACCTGTTGCACCTTCCGGCTCCCCCCAGCAAGTTTACCCAGGCAGTTGCCTTGGAGGAGCTGGCCATCATCCATTACCACACCGGCGACCTGGCCGCGGCGAGGGAATTAGCCGGCCAGGCTCGAAAATTGATGTCCAGCGACGAAGCCAGGGACGAATTTCATCTCAGCCAGGTGCAGATGATCGAGTGCTTGATCTCCTATCATCTGGGAGAACTCGAGGCGGAAAACAAACTGGAACTGGAAAAGATCCTGGCGGAGGCTACCGGCATCTCTAACTATTTTTTTATGGCGGATGCCCACTGGGTCCTGGCGCTGTGGCAATGGCGGCAAGGCCGCCTGAAAGAGGCCGCGGCCCATATTAAAGCCGGAATGGAGATCGCGGCCCGGCGGGGGTCCTATTATTCCATCCTCCTCAGCCCCCGGGATCAGGGCCGCATCTTTACCCTGGCCTTGGAATTGGACGTGGAAGAGGTTTGGGACAATCTGCCGGCGCAGCTCTCCAGGTGGTCCCGATGGGTGGGGCCGGACCTGGAACGGCTCTCCCGGCATGCCAATCCCAAGATTGCGGCCCGGACCGGGGAACTCCGCCGCGTCCTGCACCGGCAGGGCTTGCCCCGGCTGGACATCCGGACCCTGGGAACCTTCCAATTGCGGCGCGCTGGGGAACCACTTGACGAGGCGGTTTGGGAAAGGAAACAGGCCAAGCTGCTGTTAAAGGCCCTGGTGGCTCACGGAGGACAGGCCCCCAAGGACGTGCTCCTGGAAGACCTCTGGCCCGAAGGGGAGCCGGAGATTGCGGAAACAAACTTCCGGGTCGGCCTGCACCGCTTGCGCAAGGCCCTAGAGCCCAGCTTGGATAAGGCCTTCGGCTCGTCTTATATCCGCCTTACCGACGGCCTGCTCTCCCTGGACCGGGAGTTGTGCCGGGTGGATGTGGATGAGTTTTTATCCCTTCAGGAATCGGGGGAGGAACTGGAAGAAAAAGGAAATCTTTCTCAGGCCCTGGCCCTGTACAAAAAGGCCGTGGACCTTTATGGCGGTGACTTTCTTCCGGAAGAGCCTTATCTCCCATGGGCCGAAAAAAGAAGAGAAGAATTGCGGGGCATACACCTGGGGATCCTGGAGCGGGTGTCCCAGATTTACGAAAAGCAGGGGGCCGTAACCAAGGCCATTAAATACTGCCAAATGATCATTCAAACCGATCCCGTTTCGGAGTCCACTTACCGGAGGCTGATGACCCTTTATGCGCGGCGGGGTATGCACAGCGAAGCCCTAAAGACCTATGAGGACTGCCGGAAGGCCCTGGGCCGGGGCCTGGATGCGGAGCCCGATGCAGTGACTACTGCGATTTTTCGCAAAATGCAGGAATCAGGTTGATGCTGCTGCAAAAAAGACTAACCTCACGCAAAGACGCAAAATATTAACTCAATCCTCAACACTCAGCTCTGTCTTTTCGAAAACGTTGCCCCATTCCTAAGACTCCATCCAAATAAGTCATTAATATCCTATAGTTATTCCACCAAACTCTTCTTGCTCACGGTAACATTCCGGTAACAGCTTATGTGGTAATGAAAAGATGCCGGGATGCTCTGCAGCCCGATGTGATGTTTGACGGGCCGCCAACTGGGGTGGCCGGCCCGATCCTCAGGGGTGAGGAACGCCACCTAGGTAATAGTAGAGCAGTCCCGGCACCCGTTGTGGTTGACCTGGAAGATGAGGCGTGCAGGGATGTCCATAATGGTGGATTTGTGGCCGAACCACCTGAATCACACAGAAGCCTTAAAGGCGCCGGCGGCTATTCTGAGGGAGCAGGGCCGCCTGCTGGCGGCTAAGACTAGAAATATCATTATTGCCGGCATTGAGGCCTCATTTCTGCCGCGCCGCATCGTCAAGGAAAAATACGGCACTGCTGAAGGATTGTTCATGTACGACTTCTATCTGGAAGCGCCGGTCCTGGATTACTACCGTTATCATCTCCTCACCATATTTCACGGGATCAGGTTTTATCCTCTAATAATCAACACTGATGACGTCATTAAGGAGGAACTGACCGGAAACATTGCTAACCTTACCGCCGGCAGTCAGGAGGAATTCCTGGACGTCCTGAAAAGGATTTTAAATTCCAACAGGACCTTAACTATCATTAAATCAGTATTAGCACAGGCTAAAGAAATTGTTTCGCCTAACTCAACATGATTAAAAAGGAGGATCCATGGACACCAGGATTAATCGCTCCACTCATCTTGTTAAACCAACCGTCTTTTTTATTACGGTCTTTTGTCTGCTCATGTTGGGAATTCCCTTCCAAGCGGCAGCCCGTAACGCGGCTATCTCCAACTTCACCAAGAACATCTCCGGCTTTGAGCCCGAGGGGGAAACCTGGGTGGATTACAAC
This sequence comes from Deltaproteobacteria bacterium, assembly GCA_003599195.1. Classification (GTDB taxonomy): domain Bacteria; phylum Desulfobacterota; class Desulfobaccia; order Desulfobaccales; family 0-14-0-80-60-11; genus SURF-52. Next base: position 16,936 of record QZIZ01000107.1, read on the forward strand.
AGCGAGGTTCAGGTTTCCGGCAAATTCGTGCACATCCTCTGGGTCTCCCGTAAAGGTGACTGGACGGAGATCCGCATCTGCTACTCCAGGTCCACCGACGGCGGGGTTACCTTTGAACTCCCCCGGGTCCTCTATAGTGTCACCACCAGCACCAATGATCTCATCTGCGGCCCCACCCTCAGAATGATGGCGGTGGAGGGCAAGAACGTGCACATTGCCTTTAGCCGCTCTTATCCCAGCAGCGCCGAACGGAATTGGTATTACAACCTCTATTACTTGCGCTCCACCAATAACGGCGCCACTTTTAAACCGCCGCGGAAGCTCTTTGGGGGCACGGACGTCTGGCGCATCGAAAACGTCCGGATCGCCGCCGACAGCGGCGGCAAGGTGACGATCGGGTATAATTACTATGCCAACTGGTACAACAACTACTCCTTCCGCACCTTCAATTCCGCTGACGGCGGCGCCACCTTTAAAAAGAAGGTCGTCGGCTCCAGCGCCGATTATTCCGGCACTCTCTACGATCTGAAACGGGTGGGCGACGATGTCTATCTGCTGTATTCCTGGACCCTGGAACCGGTTTACTACGGCAACTTCCAGGCCCTCATCAATGTGGCGGCCTCCAATGATGGGGGAGCCACCTTCAAGCGCAAGCAATTGAGCACCAAGGCCACTGATGGCAGATATTACGCCTACGGCCTGCACGACAATCACTATTCCCCCAACTTGGCGGTGGCGGGAAACAATGTCTATGCCGTGTGGACGCAGAACGGCACGGCTTACAACAGCAACAACATCTCCTTATGTTTCCGCCGCTCCACCGACAAAGGGGCCACCTTCGGACCGGTTAAGAAACTGGCCACAAATGGGGTGGGGATGGGTGATATGTCACTGGGTGGCGAAACTGTGGCGGCCCAGGGGAACTACGTGTACGTGGTTTTCTTCACCACGGGCTCCAGAGTGTACCTGCGGCGTTCCAGGGACGCCGGCGCCGGTTTCCTGGCCCGCCAGGAGTTGACCGTACCCGGGGTGAGGTTCTTGGAAGGCGGCTGGTGGCCCCTGGTGCAGACCGACCCCGCCGTCTCCACCGGGGAGAAGGTCCACGTCGTGTGGAACCCGGCCACGTACCTGTTTTCCAGCAATGGGGGCGCTAAATTCACCAGGCAGGGGATGCTGCGGACCAAGTTCCTGGAAGTCGGGCCCCAAAGTCCCAACTGGGCCCTGGGAGCGGATGGGAAAGTGCACGTGAGCCTGGAAGGCGCCTGGGCCACGGCTTCTTCGGGAGGTTACGGGGATTCTGACATTTTCTACCGGCGCTGGCCCACCGCGCCGGAATTGAATGCCCCTTCCGGCACGCCCAAGGCCCTCAAACTAGTGGGCATTTATAATGAAATTTACGACAACATGCAGGTGGCCGCCAGCCCCAGCATCAACTTCAAGACGGCCATGACCGCGGAGGCCTGGATCAAACCCAGCCGTAATGACAATGCCGAGGGATACTTCCTTTATAAATGTGATCCGGGTAAAGGAGGTGCCTGGGGTTCTTACATGCTGGGACAATGGCGCAACGGCCAGCTCGACGCCCGCATCGCCACCGCCGACAACGGCTTTGTGCTGGGGGGCGGCCCGGCCATCCCCAACGACCAGTGGACCCACGTGGCCATGACGTATAATTCCGCAGCGACCGGCAATAATTTCAAAATCTACGTGAACGGCGAATTAGCCGGCGAGACGGCGGCCACCGGCAAACTGGACACCAAGGACGGCCTCCTGTTCGTGGGAGCTGATAATTCTTATAACTATCGCGACGGGATTCAGATCAGGGAACTGCGGCTTTGGAAAGGGGCGAGGTCGGCATCCGCCATTAAGAACAACATGAACAAGACCCTTACCGGAAACGAATCCGGTCTGGCCGCCTTGTACAACTTCGAAGACACCACCCGAGACAGCACCCCTAACGCCAATCACGGGATGCTGATGTATCAGGAGACTTTCGTTGAGCAGTAAGTCCGGAGGTGGAAAAGCCGTGATCTCATAATCAACAGGATCATGCCTTTCCATTTTTAAAGATTAAAGCCGGGCCATGGCCCGGCTTTAATCGTGATGGCGGCCTATATCGGCGTGGATCGGCGGAAAATTATATGAGTTGCCAAAAGTTTTTTCCGACCCCCCCCTCACCCTAACCCTCTCCCCCCCTGGGGGGAGAGGGAATAAAAGGAAGAAACTTTTGGCAATTGCTATAACCGCCGTTAAACCCAGATGACCGTGCCCTTATTTCCCCTTCAACTCGTGAATCCTGGCCTCCACCCCGGCCATTTCCTTTTTCAGTTCTTCCAGGTAGTCCCGGAGGCGCTCCAGTTCCTCCGCGGGCGAGATGAAGCGCCTAAAGCCCATGCCGCCGCAACAGCAGGACCCCATGCGGCCGTGGCCGAAGCCGTGGTGCATGCCGCCGGGACCGCAACCGAATCCCCGCATACCGCCGTGCCCATGTCCGTGACCGTGACCTTGACCCATTTGACACATACCTGTTACCTCCCTTTCATTCCTGCCGCGAACCCTGGAGGGCAGAATAGTCGGCCATAGCCGACAGGTATTCCTGAATAGCGTCCCGGATATTCTCCATGGCCTCTTCTTCCGTGTCGCCCTGGGACCAGCATCCCGGCAAACCGGGACAAAAGACACTGTATCCCTCTTCCGTTCGCTCCACTCTGATAGCGGGCATTTCCTCCACCCACCTTTTGAATCCGCACAGGCTGGAAAGCCTGTGCGGATTCAAAATACCGCTGAAGAGCCTTGAACTTGGAACCCGGAACTTGGAACTCGGAACTTTCCTAGGCCGCCCTTCTGGTCCGCTTCTTCAGGCGGTTGGCCTTCTTCCGGATGATGTCGATCTTCTTTTGGGGTTCGCCCGCGGCGATGGCCTCCTGTTTCTTGTTCCGCATCTCCCGGGCCTTTTCTTTCAGATCCCGCATGCTTACCTTCTCGCCCTTCCCTTCATCCTTGATGCCTTTTACTTCCTTAATGGCCGCCAGCAATTCCTCTTTGTTCATGCCGTGGACGCCGGTGATCTCGCCCATGTCCAGGGCGTATTTCCGGAGTTCCGTGGCCGTCATCCGGTCCAGGGGTTTTTCCTTTTTCTCTTTGCGTTCCTTTTTTGCCATTATCTTTCTCCTTTGAAAAAGAAGCTGACAGCTTTCAGCCTTCAGCTTTCAGCTAAAAATTGTCGATCATTATCAGAAGCTGACAGCCGATAGATGACAGCCTTTAATCCTATTTTTCTTCTTTAATCTCCAGTCTCTCCGCCAGCTTGATAAATGGTTTCACCAGGTCGATGGGAATGGGGAAGAGCGTGGTGGAGTTCTTTTCCGCGGCGATCTCCCTCAGGGTTTGCAGATAACGCAGTTGCAGGGACATGGGCTCCGCGGCCAGCACCCGGGCGGCCTCCGCCATCTTGGCCGCGGCCTGGAATTCCCCTTCGGCGTTGATCACTTTAGCCCGCCGTTCCCGCTCCGCTTCCGCCTGTTTGGCCATGGCCCGCTGCATTTCGATGGGCAGATCGATGGCCCTTACTTCCACCAGGGTCACCTTGATGCCCCAAGGCTCAGTCTGCTGGTCCAGGATCTCGGCCAGTTGGGCGTTGACCTTTTCCCGTTCCGCCAGCAGGTCGTCCAGCTCCACCTGGCCGCAGACGCTCCGCAGGGTGGTTTGGGCCAGAAGCTGGGTGGCGGCATAATAATCCCGGACTTCGATGATCGCTTTCAAGGGATCCATCACCCGGAAATAGACTACCGCGTTCACCTTCACGGTGACGTTGTCCCGGGTGATAATGTCCTGGGAGGGGACGTCGTAGGTGACCAACTGCAGGTTGACCTTGACCATCTTATCGATGATGGGAATAAGGATGATCAGGCCCGGCCCCTTGGCCCGATCCAGGGCCCGGCCCAGGCGGAAGACCACCCCCCGTTCGTATTCGTTCAGGATCTTGATGGCGCTCATGAGAAAGAACACCGCCAGAATGATAAAGATCATCATGGAACCGGAAATGAATTGGAACATAAAGCCTCCTTGTTATACCAACTTACCTATCACGCAAAACGAAAAACGAAAAACGGTATCACATAACCCGGCGCACCCGGAGCTTGAGATTCTCCACCGCCACCACTTCCACGGTTTCCCCCGCGTTTACCGGCTCCTCACTCACCGCCTGCCAGTATTCGCCGTGCACGAAGACCCGGCCTTCCGGCTTCAGGGGGGTATAGGCCGTGCCCCGCTCCCCCACCATGCCCGCTTCGCCGGTAATGGAGCGCCGCAGCTGGGTGCGCAGCACCAGATAGCCGATGCCGGCAAAAAACAGGGACACTATGACTACCGTGGGTATCAGCACGGACCAGTGGATGCTCATTCCTTCTTCTCCCTCCCGGAAAAGCATCATGGCCCCGAAAAAGAGCGAAGAGACCCCCGCCAGCGTCAGCAGTCCGTAACTGACCACATAAATTTCCAGGATAAAAAAGACAAATGCCAGGGCAATCAACAGCATGCCGATAAAATTGACGGGCAGGGTCTGAAACGCAAAGAGGGCCAGGAGCAGGCAGAGTGCCCCCACCACCCCCGGCAGGATGACCCCGGGATGGGCCAGTTCGAAGTAGAGCCCGGCCAGGCCGATCATCATCAGGATGAAGGCGATGTTGGGGTCGGCGATGTGCTTCAGAATCCGGGTGCGGAAACCCTCGGGAAGATCCCTGACGGTCGCGGCTGCGGTATGCAGCACCTGCGGTTTGCCAGCCACCATCACCTTGCGGCCGTCCACTTTTTTCAGCAGGTCATCCACATCTTCGGCCAGCACGTCCACGACCTTCAGGCGCATGGCCTCGGCCGCGGGGATGGACGCGCTCTGGCGGATGCCCTTCTCCACCCAGTCGGCGTTGCGGCCCCGTTCCACGGCCAGGGCCCGGCCGTACGCAACCATATCGTTGACCACCTTTGCGCCCATGATCTTATCCATCTTGCCCATGCCCACGGACACGGGATGGGCCGCGCCGATATTGGTGCCCGGAGCCATGGCCGCCACCGGCGCGGCCATGGTGATCAGCAGCCCTGCGGACGCGGCCCGGGCCCCCTTGGGGGAGACATAAACGATCACCGGCACCTTGGCGTTGATGATGGCCTGGGCGATCAGCCGCATGGAGGAATCGAGCCCGCCCGGGGTGTTCAACTGGATCACCAGGGCTTCGGCCTGCTCTTTTTCCGCGGTGCGGATGCCGTCCTGGATGAACTCCGCCAGACCCGGATTGATGGAACCTTCCGCAGGCAGAACCAGGACCCGCCGGGGAGCGGCCTCGGACGCGGCTCCCCCGAGGCTGAAGCAGGCAAAACCGAGAATCACTAAGCAAAAAAGGTACTTAATTTTCCTCATAGGCCGCCAGATACTCCATCACCTGCTGCATGTCGTCCCAGGTCTTATGCCGCTCCTTGGGAAAACGGAGCAGGTAGGAAGGATGGAAAGTGGGCATCACCCTGATTTTTCCATATTTTTGCCATTGTCCCCGGAGCCTGGTCAAAGGCGCGGGGGTGGACAGCAAACCCTGGGTGGCCACCCGCCCTAAAGTGACGATCACCCGGGGCTGGATGGCCTCGATCTGCTTCCGCAAGAAAGGCAGGCACTTTTCGCTCTCATCCGCCTCCGGCTCCCGGTTACCGGGAGGGCGGCATTTAACCACGTTGGCGATATAGACTTCCTCTCGTCTGAGACCCAGCTTGCTCAACAGATTGTTCAGCAACTGCCCGGCCGCGCCCACGAAAGGCAGGCCCTGGAGGTCCTCCTCCTCACCCGGGCCTTCGCCGATGAACATCAATGCGGCCCGGGCCGAACCGTCGCCGAAGACGATATTCTTCCGGGTTCGCGAAAGCTTGCAGCGTTTGCAATCACCCAGTTCGGCGCGAATCTCCTTCAGGGTTAAAACCCCGGTGGCTTCGTTAACCTGCTCCGAAGCTGGGGCCTCTGGCTCCGCAGGGGTCCCCGGCCAACCCAGGCGGCGCTGGAAGCGCAGCCAGTCCTCCAGGGCCGCGGTAAGTTCCTGCAATTCTGCGACCGGGTCTTCAGAATATGATTTCATAGATTTGGTTTCTGCCACCGCCCCCCTCACCCCGGCCCTCTCCCCCCGCCGGGGGGGAGAGGGAGTTTGGCGGTCCCGTCTCAGGTCTCCGGTTTCCGATTTTCGATTAAAAGAACAGCTTCATACAGAATTAATAAGTATTCCGATTATTGCTAAACTTCCGGTTTCAAGCACCCGAGAGGGCAGATAAATCCAACTATCACCAAACGCTTTAGATAATCGGCCGCTTAAGTCCCCCCTCCCTTGAGGGGAGGGGGTTAGGGGGAGGGTGGCGACTTTGGGCCACGAGGGTCCAAAGACGCCACCCCCTCCCTACCCTCCCCCCTCCAGGGGGAGGAGAAAAGTGGGTACACCAGTGCCTTTGGAGAACTTTTACGATTCCGCAGTTGAGAAGGCAACAATCGATTAAGTATTAATTCATGGACCTTTAATTCACCCATAAATCAATAAAAACCGTAGGGCTGGCGTACCCGCCCGCCATAATCTACATAAATATATGTTTGCGTCTTCCTTTGCGCCTTTGCGTCTTTGCGTGAGGCCTTCTTTTTCGAAAACCCTCAGGCCCGCGCCTACCGCGGCGGCGGCAGCAGCGCGGCCACCTGGTCCAGCACCTTCTCCGCCACTTCTTCCTTGCTGAGGAGCGGCAGGGGCAAGAGCAAATTCTTCCGGCCGATGATGGTCACTTCGTTGGTGTCCACGGCAAAGCCGGAATCGGGGCGATTCACCTGGTTGGCCACAATCAGGTCCAGGCCCTTATCTTCCAGCTTTTTCCGGGCCGCGGCCTCCAGGTCCCGGGTCTCCGCGGCGAAGCCCACCACCACCTGCTTTTTTTTGAGAGCAGCCACTTCCTTGAGGATATCCGGGTTCTGGGTCAGGTGCACCGTCAATTCCGGGGAGCCTCGCTTCATCTTGTGTTCGGACCGGCTCGTGGGGTGATAGTCCCCCACGGCCGCGGCCATGAGCAGGGCCTCGGACTCGGGGAAGCGCGCCAGCACCGCGTCCAGCATCTCCCGGGCGGTCCGGACCTCCAGCCGTTCCACCCCATGGGGCGCGGGCAGATGCGAGGGACCGCTGATCAGACAGACCTCCGCGCCCCGGCGCCGGGCCACCTTGGCCAAAGCATAGCCCTGTTTGCCGCTGGAGCGGTTGGTTAAAAAGCGCACCGGGTCCAGGTCTTCGTGAGTCGGCCCGGCGGTGACCAAAATCCGGCGGCCCGCCAGATCCTGGGGACTCAGCAACTGCGCCAACGCCTCCAGGATGGTCTCCACCTCGGGAAGCCGGCCGTAGCCGATGGCGCCGCAGGCCAGTTCCCCGGCCTCCGGGTGCAGCACCTCCAGGCCCCGGTCTCTAAGCTTGACAACATTATCTTGCACCGCGGGGTTGGCCCACATCTCGCAGTTCATGGCCGGGCAGATAAGGATCGGTTTGGTCGAGGCTAGGAGGATGGTGGTGAGCAGATCGTCCCCGATCCCTGCCGCCATCTTGCCCATGAGATTGGCCGTGGCCGGCGCCAGCACGATGGCGTCCACTTCCTGCCCCAGGGCTATGTGCTCCAGGGGTTCGCTGCCGGGGCCGAACATGGCGGTGGCCGCCTTCTCGCCGGTCAAGGCCTGGAAGGTCAGGGGCGTCACAAACTCCTGGGCCGCCCGGGTCATCACCACCTTGACCCTGGCCCCGCCGGAGACCAGGCGCCGGGCCAACTCCGCGGCCTTATACGCGGCAATGCCGCCGGAGACGCCTATGAGGATGCGTTTGCCGGTGAAGGCCATTCGCTGTCCTTTGTTAAGTGAAGTGACGAGTGATCAGTAATAAGTGATCAGTGATCAGTGAAAAACCTTTTTCCCGTCATTCCCCAAAATTTGATGGCCTGGTAAAAAGTCGAAAATTCCAAAAATCGCCGATTTAAGCTGCTGATTTTATTGAGCCGGTTAGGGGAAATCAGCATATTTTTGACTTTTTACAGTGCCATCAAAAATTAAGGCTCAAAGTTGATAACATTCTGGAATCACAATTCATTTACCGATTACTTATTACTGTTTCACTGCTCACTTAAAAAAACGGATTATACTTCCGCTCCTGCCCCACGGTGGTCACCGGTCCGTGACCCGGATACACGGTATAGTTGTCCCCCAGGGGGAAGATTTTGGTCTTCACCGCGTTGATCAGGTCCTCAAAGGAGCCCCCGGGAAAGTCGGTGCGGCCGATGGAGCCTTGAAAGAGCAGGTCCCCCACGTACACCAGGGGCGCGCCTTCCATCACCAGGCTGATGCCCCCCGGAGTATGGCCCGGAGTGTGCAGCACTTTCAGCCGGTAATTACCGAAGCTGAGGATGTCCCCTTCTTTCAGCAGAATATCCGCTCCGGACAACCGCAGACGGTTGCCGGTGAAGAACATGGCCTCAGCCGAAGGTCTGGCCAGCATGGCCGCGTCCGCCTCGTGGATGGCGATCTGCGCGCCGGTGGCGTCCTTCAAGGGCTGGTTGGCGTCCACATGGTCGAAGTGGCCGTGGGTGTCGATGATGGTTTTAAGACTCAGGCCGTGGTATTTCAGGGCCTCCAGGATCTCGCCCTCATCCCCCCCGGGATCGATGACCACGGCTTCCTTGGTCTCTTCATCGCCCAGGATATAGCAATTGACTTCCAGCAACCCCACCGCCAGGGCTTTTTGTATCATTGAGCCTCCGATTAGAGAGCTTTCAGCGGTCAGCTTTCAGCTAATAAATTGGCATTATGGAATCTTAATTATTTCTGAATTAACTTATCCGATTATTCCCTTAACTCCCGAATTCCTGAGATTGCCAAACGGCAATGAGGTCGCCTTTGGTCCCCTCCCCCTTGAGAGGGGGGACTTAAGCGGCCGTTTTTCCCAACATTCAGTGTTTTTTTTGGGTTTATCCGCCCTCTTGGATCCCCTGATTCGGGATCGTTTTAACTTAAAGCAAGCTGACAGCTGATCGCTGACCGCTGAAAGCTTTATCCAAACAGCTTTATCCCAGAAGAAACTTCATTCCCTGAAAGCCGAAGTAGCCGCCGAACCCTACCAGGAAAAGGCCGCAGCAGGCCAGGAAGCCCTGGTAGATTCTATCCGATAGAAAACGCCGGCCCTGGGCCACCGCGCCGGAGACCAAGCTGTACCAGGCAAAATCCGCCAGGATGTGGCCCACATAGAACAGGGCCACTCCGGGGAGGCCGTATTTGCCGGCGAACATCACGTAACCCAGGCCGATGGTCAGCCACCAGAGGAGCCAGTAAGGGTTGGCCAGGCTCAAGAGCACCCCGGCCATGATGGGGTGCAGGCCCGATTGGGCCTGGGGGTCGAACTCCAGGCGGCTGTGCCTGGAGGCCCGCATCAGGGCCAGGCCCATCCACCCCAGCATACCCGCGCCCATCACGCCCACCAGGCCCAGGATGGCGGGGCGGTTCAGCCAGGCCCCCACCCCCGCCAGGAGCAAGAGCACCAGGGCCAGCTCCAGAAGCGCATGGCCCACCATAATCAGGGGTCCGGCCCAGAAGCCCCGCCGCGCCGCCTCGCCCACGGTCACGGTGAGGAGCGGCCCGGGCATCAAGGCCCCGGACAGGGCCACGATAAACGAGGTTGCCGGCACCCCGGCCAGCACCCAGAATTCCATAAATTTCTTTCCTTTACGCCTTGGCCCAAATATAATAATCCTAACATATTGACCATAGACAAACCAAGGGAAATTCAGGGCCTTGGGGGAAGAGATTGAGCGGTAAGCAGTGAGCAGTGAGCAGCATGTAGGGTGCGTTTCACGCACCCTAAAGGTTTCCAATATGAAACTTCTGCGAAAGTCCTTAAATTGTCGTTCGGAACGGAGCACAGCGGAGTGAAGAATCTCGTATTTTGGCGGCCCAGAATGTCCAATCTGCTGGGAACCCTTGGCGCGGCCTGGAAAAAAGCTGTGCTGCCAAAAGCGAGATTCTTCGGTCGCTCCGCTTCCTCAGAATGACAGAGATGGTGAAGGTGCGTAAAACGCACCCTACGAAATTCCATGAAAAATCTGCCTATCAGAAAAAAGACCCGCACCAGTTCCTTCGGCACCCCCGGCCGGATTTCCCATGATTCTTCCTCTTTTTATGCCGGTAAATTATATGCCCAGATGCCCCAGGAGCAGGAGATAACTTATATAGAGGAAGAGATTCCCGAAAAATACCTGAACCAGATTTTATGCAAATCCTCCGAAGACATGGCGGAACTGCCGGACAACAGCGTCCACCTGATGGTCACTTCGCCCCCTTACAACGTGGGCAAGGACTATGATGAGGACTTCACCCTGGAGGAATACCTGGCCTTCCTGCAGCGGGTCTGGCGGGAGGTGCACCGGGTGCTGGTCCCCGGGGGGCGGGCCTGTGTGAACATCGCCAACCTGGGGCGGAAACCCTATATTCCGCTGCATTCCTTTATTATTCAGGGGATGGTGGAGTTGGGCTTTCTCATGCGGGGCGAGATCATCTGGAACAAGGCGGCAAGCGCCGCGGGCTCCACGGCCTGGGGCTCCTGGAAGTCCCCGGCCAACCCCACGCTCCGGGATGTGCACGAATACATCCTGATTTTCTCCAAGGGCGCGTTCAAGAGGAAAAATCTCCACAAGCGCCAGGCCACCATTAACCGGGAAGAATTTTTAGAATACACTAAAAGTATCTGGACCTTCCCCGCGGTCTCGGCCCGCAAGGTGGGGCATCCCGCGCCTTTTCCGGTGGAGCTACCGCTACGCCTCATCCAGCTTTATACTTACGATGACGAAGTGATTTTGGACCCCTTCATGGGCTCGGGCCAGGCCGCGATTGCCGCGCTCCAAGGGGAAAGAAAATTTGTTGGTTATGAAATTGAAAAGCATTATTGCCGCCTGGCGGGAAGGCGGATTAAGCAGTTTTTCATGGAATTTAAAGCGTAGCAGGTTTTGGAGATTTAAACTAAATGGACAAAATCGTCATCGACGGCGGCGTGCCCCTTAACGGGGAGGTAACCATCAGCGGGGCCAAGAACGCGGCCCTGCCCATTATGGCTGCGACTTTGCTGGCCCCGGGCGAGCACACCCTGATCAATGTGCCGCCTCTGGCCGATATCCGCACCACCAAGCGCCTCTTGGGCACCATGGGGGTGGTTTTTCAGGAGGGCGAGGCCCCTCCCGGCGAGATCGGCGGCGTGCCCTGGGAGGCCCCGCCCTTAAAGGTGGATACCCGGAATATAAGCGGCTGGGAGGCCCCCTACGACCTGGTGAAGACCATGCGGGCCTCGGTCCTGGTCCTGGGGCCGCTGGTGGGCCGGGAGCGCCGCGCGAGGGTGTCCCTTCCCGGCGGCTGCGCCATCGGCGCCCGGCCCATCAATTTGCACCTTAAGGGCCTGGAGGCCATGGGGGTAAAAATCTCCCTCCAACAAGGTTACGTGGAAGCCGACGCAAAACGCCTGCGGGGGGCCGAGATCTATTGTGAGACCCCCACGGTCACCGGCACGGAAAACCTGATGATGGCAGCCACCCTGGCCAAGGGCACTACGGTGATCAAAAACGCGGCCATGGAGCCGGAGGTGGGCGATCTGGCCCGGTTCCTGGTGTCCATGGGCGCCCGCATCGACGGCATCGATACCGATGTGTTGGCTATCCACGGCGTCCCGGAACTGCGGCCCACCACCTACACCATCATGTCCGACCGCATCGAGGCCGGCACCTACCTGGCCGCGGCCGCCATCACCCAAGGCGAGGTCACCCTGGTGAACGCGCCCATCCCCCACCTCACCGCCATCATGGGCAAGTTCACCGAGGCCGGGGTGCGCCTCACCGTGGAGCCGGGCCGGCTCATGGTCCATCCCGGCGGCAACCTCACTGGCGTGGACATCCGCACCCTGCCCTACCCCGGTTTCCCCACGGACATGCAGGCCCAGTTCATGGCCCTGATGAGCCTGGCCCGGGGCGCGTCGGTGATCACCGAGACCATCTTCGAAAACCGCTTCATGCACGTGAGCGAACTCAGGCGCCTGGGCGCGGACATCAACGTCTCCGGCAACCTGGCGGTGGTTCGGGGCCGGCGCCAGCTCATGGGCGCGCCGGTGATGGCCACGGATCTGAGGGCCTCCGCCTCCCTGGTCATCGCCGGCCTGGCCGCGCAAGGGACCACCGAAATCCACCGGGTCTACCACCTGGACCGGGGCTACGCGCACCTGGGGGAAAAACTCTCCGCCCTGGGCGCGCGCATCCGGCGCATGCCGGCGTGAGGGAAAAGATTTACCACAGAGGCACAGAGAGCACAGAGTTACACAGAGGATAAAAAATTAGCCTTGGCGCAAAGCGCCAAGGCTAATTTATTTTCTCTGTGAACCTCTGCGTCCTCTGTGCCTCTGTGGTGAAGTTCTTAATCCATCAGCTCCCGGAAACTGGCAATGGAGGGAAAGTCCGGGTGGGGTTCGGCCGCGGCCTGGGAGCTGGATTTGGCCTTGAAGAGGAGGTACTTGATGCCGTAGCGCCGGGCTGAAGCCAGGACGTCGGCATTGTCGTCCACCAACAGGGTATGTTGAGATTCAAAACCTATTTTCTCTTCCAAAACCTCCCAAAAACCGGCTTCTTCCTTGGGCGCGCCCAAGTCGAACGAGGAGATCACTTCATCGAAATACCCCAGCAGACCCACGTGATTCATCTTTAAATTCAGGGTCTTATAATGAGCGTTGGTCACCAGGGCTATCTTTTTGCCCATCTGCCGCAGGAACCGCAAGAAATCCTCGGTGTCCGGATGCACCTCGATGAGGTGGCGGATGCCCTCTTTCAAAGCCGGGATATCCAGGTCCAGTTCCCGGGACCAGAAATCGATGTCCGTCCAGTTCAGGGTTCCTTCCTCCCGCTGGTAGCGGGCGAAGACCAGGTCCCGGGCCAGGGCCAGGGGCAGCCCCTGCTTCCGGGCATATTCGTCCGGCACCAGGGTTTCCCAGAAATAATCGTCGAAATGCTTGTCCAGCAGGGTGCCGTCCATGTCCAGGAGCACCCAGGTAATTTCCTGCCAGGGGAATGACATTATTTTCCTTCCTGATAAATTCTGATTCTATAGCGATCTTGAGGGAGGGCGCGGGCTGTTTGGCTGTCAGCTATCAGCTTTCAGCTTTTTTAAAAAAAAGTCGTATTGACAACCAAAGTTGGGGTGAATTCGACAAAAGCGCCAAACCTTCCTTAATTCTTCAAGCTGACCGCTGACCGCTGATAGCTGACAGCTTTTCCATCCTTTTTATTTATAGAAATCCCTGACTTTTTTCAACCCGTCGTCCTCTTGACCACCCGAAACTTAATGATTACCAAATTTGGAGAATATCAATAACTGAGGAGGCTACCATGCCTATTTTTACGTTTCGGGAACCGGGTTGGTCCCCGTCTGAGGAGCTGGAGCGCCTGCAGCGACGGATGGGCCGCCTCTTCGAGGAGACCATCGCCCCCGGGCTGGGTTTATGGCGCGCCGGGGTTTATCCCCTGGTGAATATCTCGGAAGACCATGATTATCTCTATGTGCGGGCCGAGCTGCCGGGGATTAATCCCCAGGAGTTGGAGATCACCGTGCATGAAGGGAACCTGATCCTGCGGGGGGGAAGAAAGATCCCCTCAGAAGAAAAAGACATCAACTATCACCGCCGGGAGCGGGAATCCGGCTTTTTCCGCCGGGTGGTGGGCCTGCCCACGGCGGTGAACCCGGATAAGGTGGAGGCTTCTTATAAAGACGGCATTCTCACCGTGAAACTGGGGAAGCCCGAAGAAATCAAACCCCGGGTGATCAAGGTGCAGAGCGCCTAAAGGAGACTGACCATGACTGAAAAGGAATTGAAACCTAAAGCCAAAGAAGAAGTCAAGGCCAAGGGAGAAAGGGTGCGGCCCGGCCGCGTCTTTCTGCCGGCAGTAGATATCTTTGAGACCCCGGAGGCCCTGACCCTGGTGGCGGATATGCCGGGAGTGCCCAACGACAAGGTGACCCTGGACATCAAGGACAACCACCTGATCATCAGCGGCGGGATCACCCCGCCCATGGGCGAAGGCGAGACCATGCTGAGCCAGGAGTATTACACCGGGGATTTCCAACGGGAATTCCACCTGGGCGCGACCATCGACCAGGCCCGCATCGAAGCGAGCATGAAGGACGGGGTGCTCAGGCTGCTGCTGCCCAAGGCGGAGAAGGCCAAGCCCCGGAAGATCGAAGTAAAAGTTGGGTGAAGCGCGGTTTGAGTCGAGGGGGCCGGGCGAATCCGGCAGGAGTGGAGGAATACTCCATAAGCCCTGCCCCCTCTTCTCAAACTCGTGAGAACGGTCTTCGGTCTTCGGTGAGGACCAAGGAATGGAAAATATAACAGGGTCAGCAAAGGCTTTTGGCAATTGCTGACCCTATTATTTTTTTCCAACTCTTTTTTCCGAAGACCGAAGACCCTTAAGAAGTCAGAGGTTGTTCCTCCCTCTCCAGAGTTTCGAAGCTACTTGACTCCCCTTTGAAGATATAGTATATACTTTGTATATCTTTTTCATACCCAAGGAGCCCTGCCATGACTGCCGTTAAAAAATGGGGGAACAGTCTGGCCGTCCGCATCCCCGCACAACTCGCCCAACAATTAAATCTGACGGAAAATACCCCGGTGGAATATGCCGTGGTGGACGGCAGGCTGGTAATCAGCAGGATTACTCAGCAGGGAACATATTCTTTAGATCAACTTCTGGACCGGGTTACTAAAGAAAATATCCACAGCGAGGTCGACACAGGTCCCGCCGTCGGCAGGGAAATCTTTTGACCGCTCCGTATATACCTGAACGGGGGGATGTCGTCTGGCTGGATTTTCACCCCCAGACCGGCCATGAACAAAGAGGCCGGCGTCCGGCGGTAGTTCTATCACCACATACGTATAACGGCAAAGTCGGCCTGGCCCTTTTTTGCCCCATCTCTTCCCGCATCAAAGGATACCCTTTCGAGGTGCCGGTGCCTGCCGATTGCGGCGTTACCGGAGTAGTCCTGGCCGACCATGTAAAGAACCTGGACTGGCGCGCCCGCCGGGCCGAATTTATCTGCCGCCTCCCCAATCAGGTCATTACCGACATTCTGGCCAAATTAGCTGTACTTATCACTTAACTAAAAAGTCAGGGGCTGCTCTTCCTTCTCCAGGGTGTCGAAGCGGGTGTACTTATCCCTGAACGAGAGTCTCACCTTACCGGTGGGGCCGTTTCTCTGCTTGCCGATGATCACTTCCGCGATGCCTTTGTCCGGGGAGTCCTCCCGGTAGACCTCGTCCCGGTAAATGAAAAGGATGACGTCCGCGTCTTGCTCGATGGCTCCGGAATTATGACTGACGATGCCGTCCGCAAGCCAAGAAGCAGTTCCTGGGACAGTCAGATCATAGACCTCCTCTTTACCTGCCGGCTCAATGGAAACAATGCTATCCCAAAACAAATCGTTGGAACATAAATTTTGCAAGAAAGGATCGTTCAATATTTTCGCATAATCCATTAAGACCTTACGAGAGGGGGCAAAGCGGAAATGAGAAATTCCACCATAACTTGTACCTCGCATTGCCGCCATTGCCCGTTGCGAGACGCCAGACTGCCGCATTAAGGCGCGAACATGATTAAAGCATTCCTTGGGTAGTGTATCTACATTAGTATTAGAGGTAATATTATCTAGGGCCTGAACGAGTTGGTCAGCCTGAGTTTTTCGCGGACCGATAACTTCAACACAAGAAAGGAACTGTTTCTGGTCTTTTACCCCTGTAATATTCACCATGAAAGTTGGGCGATATGAAGCTTTCTGTGCCACCGATATCCTCGCCACAATGCCGATGCGCAACAGTAATGCGCCTATATCATAAGCAAGCCCCTGGCTATTGGTGCTATAGCTGATTACGTTGCTTCCCTTGCTCCTCTCTTTTCGCGTATAGATGGTTCCGTCAGTTGCCCAAAGATGAGCTAGCAACAGGGAAATCTGCTGATTTCTTAGGCGGAAAACCCTCTCAGGCAATCGTTTTTCAAAGGATCGCTGGCCAAAAATCCCTAATTCTTTAAGCCACTTTCCTACACCTTGAGGATGCCAACGATTTCCGTTACCGCTGATTAATAATTGGTGCCAATTTCTTCGACCACGATAACGAGTTACGGTTGCTCCGAATTCCTTAATGGCGGCAAGGGTCACGATTTGGCTATTTTCTTCAGAGGATGTGGCATAGCGTAGCGGTTGTCCCTTGAGATAACTGCCGTCGCCGATCAGTTGGCCCAACAAAGCGACCTGTTGATCCGGCCAAGCCTCAGGATTTTTAGGCTCCGGCAGGAATCTCGATGAGGCAATTCTATCACCCGGTTTAAAATCCTTTACCCTTTGCCAGCCTCCCGATCCCATAAATCGGTGATTGCTTGTCGCCTTAATGACTCGCCCGCTTGATAGCTTAACGGCATAAACTTCTTTTCGCCCTGCGGCCCAAACCATTTCGCATGGAGCCTCGGATAGCTGTCCCTCCGGGGTTGTGGTAATGACATGCGGCGTCTCCCCAACCAAATTTTGAATCGGGACCCGCCGGCCGTCGCTCAAGACTACCGGAGTCTCTCCTACTACGCACTCCCGTAAGTCCGCCAATTGCGGCCGTTTGTTGGGCCGCTCCTCCACCCGCCGGTTGAGCTGGGACAGAGAGATCACCGGGACCTGGAGTTCCTTTGCCAGGGCCTTGAGAGACCGGGAAATCTCCGAAATTTCCTGCTCCCGGCTGGGCGCGTCCCCCCGGCCCCGCATGAGCTGCAAGTAGTCGATGACCACCAGCCCCAGCTTGTTCTCGGCCTTGAGGCGGCGGCACTTGGCCCGGATTTCCAGGACCGAGGCCGCGGGGGTGTCGTCGATGTAAATGGGGCAATCGATCAAAAAACCCGCGGCTTCCTGGAGGTGCGCCCATTCCTGGTGGGTCAAAAACGCGGCCCGGCGGATCTGGGAGGCATCCACTTCGCCGATGCTGCTCAGGAACCGGCGCACCAACTGCTCTTTGGACATTTCCAGGGAGAAGAAGGCTACCGGAGTCCGGGGCTTATACGCGGCGTTGAAGGCGATGTTCAGGGCCAGCGCGGTCTTCCCCATGCTGGGCCGGGCCGCGAGGATGATCAAGTCGCTGGGCTGGAAGCCCGCGGTAAAATTGTCCAGGTCCACAAAGCCGCTGGGGACGCCGGTGATGGCGCTGTCCTTCCGGCCCCAGATGGCCTCCAGGGTGGCGATCTCCTTGTTCACCAGCCCTTCGATGGGCTGAAAACCCTGGCGGATTTTGGCCTCCGCCACCTCGAAGATCCGGTGTTCGGCCCAATCCAAAAATTCCGCCACGTCCTCCACCGGGGCCAGGCAGCCTCCGGCAATCTCCTGAGTGCAGGCCAGGAGGCGGCGGAGCACGGCTTTATCATGCACCACCCGGGCATAATTATCGGCGTTGGCGGCCGCACCCACGTGATCGCTCAAACCCATCAAAAAGACCGGCCCCCCCACCTCCTCCAACTGGCCCCGCTCCTTCAGGAGGTTGTTCAGAAGGGGCAGATCCATGGGCTCATGGCGGTTGTAGAGGTCCAGCATGGCCTGGTAGATCTTGCGGTGGGCCTCCCGGTAAAAATCCAGGGGAGTGAGGATGTCGGCCACCAGGTCCATGACCTGGGGCCGGATCAGGATGGAGCCCAGGACCGACTGTTCCGTCTCCAGGCTGGCAGGAGGTGTGGCCCCTTGGGGGGCCACGGCCTCTGCCGGGGCTGCGGCCATGCGCCGGGTGCTTCTCTGCATAATGCTCTCCAAGGATTAGGACTGCCTTATTATCTTATAAGTATCTATAATTAATAATAAATTATATCTGACGAGGCCGCGGCGCTACGTTTGGCCGTTAATAGGTTTCGGTAAGAAACATATCGAAGGCTGTCAGGATTGCAACCCGGGTATAGGCGAATCTGGGAGAGGGGGATAAAAGTAAGGCGGCAACATAGAGGTCAAAATTCATCTGAGATGTATTTTAACGGACGCTATCTTTTAATTTTATGGATTAACAATTTTTTCCTCTCTCGCCCGAAAATATCTACATATAGTATTTCAAATAATAGATAATACTATATAAGAAAATTGCCCAAGCCAAGCTTGGGCAACACGGGTATCCAATAATGATCTGCTGGGTAAATAGACTCGCAAAGCGTAGCTTTGCGGGAAGTGGGTTCCCAAGCGCAGCTTGGGAACCAGCATAGCAAAACAAGGGGTCAGTGATTTTTTTCTCTGACCACTGGCCCCTGACCCCTGGCCCCTAATCCCTGCCCTAGGCCCCCTCGGGGACCACTTCCACGGTGATCTGGGCCTTGACTTCCGGAGCCAGGCGCACGGGAATTTCGTAGATGCCCAGCTTTTTGATGGGCTCCGCCAGTTCCAGTTGCTTTTTATCCACTTCGAAACCCTTGACCTCCAGGGCCTCGGCAATCATGGCCGCGGTGACCGAACCGTAGAGACGCTCCGCTTCCGCCACCCGCTGGGAAATGATGACGCTCATCCCTTCCAGGCTGGCGGCCAAGGCCTGGGCCTCTTCCAAAGCCTGACCAAGGGCCTGGATGCGTTTGGACTTGGTCTGTTCCATCATGGCCAGGTTTCCGGGGGTGGCTTCCAGGGCCTTCCCCTGGGGGATCAGAAAATTCCGGGCGTACCCCTTAGCCACTTCCACCACTTCGCCCACCCCGCCCAGGGCCGCAATCTTCTCCGTTAAGATAACCTTCACAATGAAGTCCTCCTCAGGCGTCCTGAGGCTGATGAAGCCGCCGAAAATCGACCCAGAGATCCATCAAACCCAGGGTAATGACCAGTAAAGGCATAGGAATCCAAAACATCAAGGGATAGCCGATGCACCGGAGGAACAGGGGCAGCCGGAAGCGTTGAAACCAGGCGGCGATCACCGCCGCGCCCTGGCAGAAATAAAGGAGGGCCAGGACAGCCAACAGATTCATGCTCACCAGGCGCACCAGGGGCACCGGCACCAGCAACAGAAATCCCGCGGCCAGCACCGGAAAGATGAGCCATTCCGGCATTGACCAGTAATACAGGGGCGGCTCCGGCTTTTCCCATTTAAACAGGGCCATGAGCTGCCGAGCCAAAACGACGTTGATCCAGGCCACCATCCCGGTATTGATAATCACCAGGGCCGGCAGCAGGGAGCGGATCAAGGTCTTCATCTCCTCCAGGGAAACCCCCAGGACCTTCGCTCCCGGGGACGGCTCCCCGGCTCCGGCCAGGACCCGGGATAACGTCTCGGTTACTTCCCCGGTCTTTTGGGAGAAAAACTCCCCGGCTGTCATCCCCGCAAAGTAAGCCTGCCCCAATAAAAAGACCAGTCCGACTAGAATCAGGGCCGCCACGGTGCAGATAATGGACCGGTCGGCGCTCCAACCCCGGGATTCCAGGCTGCTCAGCAGCAGGCCCATGAGAAGAAGCTGCCCGAACTCCAGGTTTTCCGCGATTATCTCCGGGCCCGGCTTCCAGGCGTAGATCGCCAGGGAAACCGCCAGGGCCAGCAGAAGGGCCGCCAGGGAACCCAGACGGCGGCCCGCCAGGTATACCGGCAACGGTGTGAGGCTGACCGTAAACAGATATACCACGGGGTTCTGGCGCCCCCAGGCAAAAAACAGCAGCAAGGACCCTAGACAGAGGCCCCAGACGGCAAATTTGCGGCCCACTGCAAGCCTCCCCCAAGGCCGCCTCAGGGAGGCGGCATCTGGGGAATATAGGGCATCAACGCCAACAGCCGGGCCTGTTTGATAGCCCGGGTGACCCGGCGCTGGTGGCGGGCGCAGTTCCCGGAAATGCGCCGGGGGATGATCTTGCCCCGCTCCGTCACGAATTGTCTCAGGGTATTGGCGTCCTTGTAATCGATGGGCAGGTTCGAGTCCACGCAAAAGCGGCAGACCTTACGCCGGACATAAAATTGTTTCCGCTTGCGGCGAGGCATTACCGGCACGGGTTAGCCCTCCTTTGCTGGGATTGGGGTTTCTTCAGCGGGAGCCGCGGCTTCCGGAGGCGCGGCTGCAACCTCGGCAGGGGCTTCCGGGGCCGGGGCGGCTTCAGCCGCGGGCGCTGCGGCCTCAGCTTCAGATGCGGCCGCAGCTTGGGCCCTGGCGGCAATCTCCGCCTGCAGGGCCTCCAGGTTGATTTTATCGGCTTTGACTACGGTGTGGTAGCGGATGATGCGGTCGTCGATGCGGTAGTTGCGCTCCAGTTCCTTCACCGTGGCCGAAGTGCCGGCAAAATCGGCCAATACGTAATAGCCCCGGGTGGTGCCTTTAATCCGGTAGGCCAACTTGCGGCGGCCCCAATCATCTAAGCCCACCAAGGTCCCGCCCGCCGTGGAGATAATCCGGGAAAACTTGTCGACGGCGGACTTCACTTCTTCATCCGGGAGGTCGCCGTGGACCACCCAAACGGACTCATAACGTCGCATACTTCCTCCTCACGGTCTGATGGCCCCGGGTCAGGTCCACCCGGAGCAAGGAGAATTGTGAATAACCGTTATTATTTATCAGAACCGCATATTGCTGTCAATACCGAATCCAGTTGATAGAGCTTACGACAAAGGGGTGGCGGCCGGGGGGCTGCCACCCCTTTGATTGGTGCGGATGAAAGGTTGCGGGAAGAGGTTAATAAACGGTGAAGTAAGCCACCTTCTCGGCGCTGCCGTATTGGTTGTTCACCCGGCTGACGACCGTGTAGGTCCCGGGGGCGGCGTTGTTGGGCAGGCCGTAATTCACCTGGTCCGTGTAGGTGCCGTTGGTGTTGGTCACCTGGGTTTGGTAGGGCTGCCCCAGCATAGTGTTGCCGACGCGGATTTCCCGGTAGAGGGTGCTGTTCACCGGTGCGTTGTTGGGTGTGAGGATGGTGTAATCCATGGCCAGGCTGACCTGCCCGCCCGGCTGCACCTGGGAAGGAGTCACGTACACCCGGTTGACGTCCACCAGGGCGCCTTGGGCCGGCCTGTAGTTATAGCTCTGTTGGGCGGCCTGGGCATCCCGAATCTGGCTGTTGCGATGCTTGGCATAGAGAAAACCTCCCACCCCGCCGACGATGGCGCCGGTGGCCGCGCCCACCCAGGCGCCGGTTGCCGGGGAGCCGGTGGCCGCGCCGATGATGGCCCCCAAGGCCGCGCCGCCGGCCGCGCCGCCCAAAGCTCCGGCGCCGGCTGACCGGCCCGGGTCATAGTAGCCGCTTTCAGTCTGGCAACCGGCCAGGGTGGCTGCGAAAATCAAGACCATGGCGATAGCTAATAATTTCCGGCCCATTTCTTTTCTCCTCTCTCAGGCAGCATTATCCTTGGGTTTGGTTGGCCTAAAAATCAGGCATCATAGTCCGGCACATCTACCATTTTTCTATAATAAGTCTTTTTCCGGCAGATGCAATCCCCAAAGGCCGCGCTTTAAACCTCCCGGCCCGCGGCCTGGCGGATGCGGTCCAGGATGCCGTTGATAAAGGCCCCGGAGTCTTCGGAGCAGTAAACTTTGGCCAGCTCCACGGCTTCGTTGATAACCACCTTGGGGGGTATCCGGGGCTCATAGAGAAGCTCATAGGCCGCCAGCCGCAGCAGGTTGCGGTCCACCGCGGCCATGCGCTCCACCCGCCAGTGCTCCGAGTAGCGGGCGATCATCGCGTCCAGTTCCTCCAGGTGGACCGCCACTCCTTCCACCAGTTGCCGCAGGTAGGCGGGGGGATTGCTCTCCTTCTGAAAATGCCGCCAGAACCGGTTTAACTCGAAAGCGCGGCGCTCCCCGGCAAACTCGGCCTGATAAAGAAATTGCAGGGCCAGTTCCCGGCAGCGGCTACGGGAGATAGCGGCCACGCTTAATACCGTTTTTCGTTTTGCGTTTTGTGTTGTTTGTTAAAAACATCATAACTTCAATAAATTATGGGTAAAGGCCGCAGGCCCGTCAATCCGCCAATTCTTTCAGCAGGTTAACCATCTCGATGGCGGCTTCGGCCGCGGCAAAGCCCTTGTTCCCGGCCTTGCTCCCGGCCCGTTCAATGGCCTGCTCTATGGAATCGGTGGTGAGGATGCCGAAGGCGATGGGGACGCCGCTCTCCAGAGAGACCTGGGCCACGCCTTTGCTCACCTCCGCGGCCACGTAGTCGAAATGCGGGGTGGAGCCCCGGATGACCGCGCCCAGGCAGACCACCGCGTCATGTTTCCCAGCCTGGGCGAGACGCTTGGCCACCAGGGGGATCTCCCAGGCCCCGGGCACCCGGACCAGGGTCAGGGACTCCTCGGCTGCGCCCTTGCGGCGGAGGCAATCCAGGGCGCCCTCCAGGAGCCGTTCGGTAATGAAGGAATTGAATCGACTTACCACGATGGCGAACTTCAGGCCTTCGCCAATGAGCTTGCCTTCTACGGTGCGCATTATCTCCCCCCTCTTGTGGGCGACTTACATGATTAATAGCAGGCTGCTTTAACTTATACGATTTGGGGGAAAAGGGAAAAGGAGAAAACTATTGGGTACCCTTTGAGCCTTTTGCAAAATTCTTCATTTACTAGGATTGCGTTTCTGAGGGAGCGAAGCGACCGAAGAATCCCCTCCCCCTTGAGGGGGGAGGGGGGACTTTACCTGACTTTTGCAGACGCCTAAATTCATTCAAAATGAATTTTGCAAAAGGCTCCTTTGAAAACGTCTTTTCCTTTTCCCCTCTTCCCCTTTTTCCCTTTGGTTATTCCACCAGTTTGAGCATGTGCCCCATTTTCAGGCACTTGGTCTTCAGGTAGTTGCGGTTCACCCGGTTGGGAGGGATCTCCAGAGAGACCCTTTCCACCATTTTCAGGCCGTAGCCCTCCAGGCCGATGATCTTTTTGGGGTTGTTGGTCATCAGGCGCATCTTCCGCACCCCCAGGTCCCGGAGAATCTGGGCGCCGATGCCGTAGTCCCTGAGATCCGCCTTGAATCCCAGGGCTTCGTTGGCTTCAACCGTATCCTTGCCCTGGTCCTGGAGCTCATAGGCCCTCAGCTTGTTCACCAGGCCGATGCCCCTACCCTCCTGGTGCATGTAGAGGATCACGCCTTTGCCTTCCTCATCCACCTTGGCCATGGCCGCTTCCAACTGATCCCCGCAGTCGCACCGCAGGGAGTGGAAGACATCGCCGGTGACGCATTCGGAGTGGACCCGCACCAGGACGGGCTCATCGCCGCGGACATCCCCTTTGACCAGGGCCACGTGCTGGTTGTCGTCGATGTCGTTGTCATAGGCATACGCGGTGAATTCCCCGAAATAGGTGGGGAGATTGACGGTGGCCCGGCGATGGATAAAAGACTCGTGCCTGAGGCGGTATTCCACCAGGTCGGCGATAGTGGCGATTTTCAGGTCATGGCGGGCGGCGAATTCCTCCAGGTCCGGCAGACGGGCCATGGTGCCGTCGTCTTTCATGACCTCGCAGATGACCGCGGCGGATTTGAGCCCCGCCAGCCGGGCCAGGTCCACGGAACCCTCGGTCTGGCCGGTGCGCACCAGCACCCCGCCTTTCTTGGCTCGCAGGGGAAAGACGTGGCCGGGGCTCACCAGGTCGTCCGGCTCGGCGTTTTCGGCCACCGCGGTGCGGATGGTGGTGGCCCGGTCCGCCGCGGAAATCCCGGTGGTCACGCCCCGCCGGGCCTCGACGGAGACGCAAAACGCGGTTTTGAAACCCGACTGGTTGTCCCGAACCATCTGAGGGAGTTGCAGCTTATCCACCAGCGCCGGCTCCAGGGCCAGGCAGATGAGGCCCCGGCCGAAGCGGGCCATGAAATTAACGGCCTCGGGAGTCACCAGCTCCGCGGCCATGGTGAGGTCGCCTTCGTTTTCCCGGTCCTCGTCGTCCACCAGGATGATCATCTTCCCGTTGCGGATGTCTTCGATTGCTGCTTCGATGCTTGCTAATGCCATTTTAAATACCTGTTTTCGGTTTTCTGTTTTCGGTTTTCGGTTTTTAGCCGAATTAGCCTGTTTGCCTTTATCATGGTGGCCCAGGCGTCTCGCCTGTGCTGTCTATTCCTGACCCCTGATCCCTGGCCCCTGAACCCTGCCTTACAAAAATCCGTGCCGGGCCAGGAGTTCCGCGGTCACCCCGGAACTTTCCGACTTTGCGCCCAGGAGCTTCTCCACGTACTTGCCGATGATGTCCGACTCCAGGTTGATCTGGTCTCCCGTCCGCAAATTAGCGAGGGTGGTCTTCCGGGCGGTGTGGGGGATGATGTTCACCGTAAAGGCGTTGCCCTGGCAGGTGTTCACCGTCAGCGACACCCCGTCGATGGCGATGGAGCCCTTTTCGATGACGTAACGGCTTAAGGCCGCAGGCGTCTCGATTTTCAGTTGGAAATAATCCGCGCCTTCCCGGCGCTCCTTAAGAAGGCCCTTCCCATCCACGTGGCCGGTGACCAGGTGGCCGCCCAGGCGGTCCCCCAGCTTGAGCGCCCTTTCTAAGTTTACCCGGTCCCCCGCCTTTTTCAAGGCCAAAGTCGTGCGGGCCAGGGTCTCCGGGGAGACCTCGAAGGCCGCGGTGCGGGAGGTAATCTCCACCACCGTCAGGCAGGCTCCGGCTACAGCCACCGAATCCCCCAAAACCAATTCCGCGGCCGGGAAAGGCAGGGCCACGGTCAGTTTGAGGCCCTCAGCCTGGCGGCTGCTGGCGGTGATCTCCCCTACGCCTTCGACTAAGCCGGTAAACATTGATTCTTATCCTGAAGTGGCGAATTTATTTTATGATTTTACTATATCTTGCCGCGGCTGAAAAGGATATTACCCCATAAAAAAGCGGCGCCCCTTAGGACGCCGCGCAACTAAATTGGCGCGTAAGACGCGCCCTACAACTGACCCCTGGCCCCTGACCCCTGCCTTAAGCTACGGTTACCTCCTGGCAGAGATAAACATCCTGAATGCCGTTCAGCAACTCCACGCCCTCGGACATGGGGCGCTGGAAGGCCTTGCGCCCGGAGATCATACCCGCGCCCCCGGCCCGCTTGTTGATCACCGCGGTGCGCACCGCCTGGCCCAGGTCGTCGTCCCCGGCCGCGCCCCCGGAGTTGATGAGGCCGCAGCGGCCCATGTAGCAGTTGGCCACCTGGTAGCGGGTCATTTCGATGGGATGGGTGCCGGCCAATTCCTTGTAGACCAGGGGGTTGGTCTTGCCGAAGTTCAGGACCGTGTAGCCCCCGTTCACCGTGGCCTGCTTCTGTTTGACGATGTCCGCCTCGATGGTCACCCCCAGGTGGTTGGCCTGGCCGGTGAGGTCCGCGGCGGTGTGGAAATCCGTGGCCGCGGTCTTGAACGCGGGGTTGCGCAGGTAGCACCAGAGAATGGTGGCCATCCCCAATTCGTGGGCGGTGCGGAAGGCCTCGCTCACTTCCCAGATCTGGCGGCGGCAGTCCGCGGAGCCGAAATAGATGGTGGCCCCCACCGCCACCGCGCCCAGGTCGTAGGCCTGTTCGATGCTGGCAAAAAGCGTCTGGTCGTGGATGGCGGGATAGGTGAGGAGTTCGTTATGGTTGAATTTAAGGATAAAGGGAATCTTATGCGCGTATTTCCGGGCCACCGCGCCCAGGACCCCCAGGGTGGAGGCCACCGCGTTGCAGCCGCCCTCCAGGGCCAGCTTGACGATGTTTTCGGGATCGAAATAGATGGTGTTGGGCGCAAAAGACGCGGCCCCGGAATGCTCGATGCCCTGGTCCACCGGCAGAATCGAGAGGTAACCGGTGCCGCTCAGGCGGCCGCTGTTGAACAGCGTGGCCAGGGCCCGGAGGACCTTAACCGGCCGGTCGCTCAAGGTCCAGACCCGGTCGATGAAATCCGGCCCCGGCAGGTGCAGGGCTTCCTTTTGAAAGCCCGTGCATTTATAGGTCAACAGGTCTTCGGCATCGGGTCCCAACAGGCTTTGAATCTTTTTTATCATTGCCACCTCCTTGGGGATGGTTTTCGGTTTTTGGTCTTCGGTCAAAAAGAAAGATTGGCAATAAGTTTATAGATAAGTTTATTAAGCTGTATGAAATGCATCTAGCATTATAAAACCTTTTTGCTCCAGGGCAAGAAGATTGAAGACCTAATTCTTTCCAATCGCCATACTGCTCCCGGTTATGATCTCCTTGGCAATCATGGCCGCGCGGCGGGACGCGCCCGGCCCCCCCAGGCGATTGACGATCCGGGCCAATCCTAAGCGCATGGCCTCCAGGCGCTCCGGGGCCCTGACCAGGGATAAGACCTCCCGGGCCAGGCTCTCCGGGGTGAACAGATGTTGCAGCAGCTCCGGAAAGAGCCGTTCCCCGGCCAGGAGGTTGGCCATGCCCACGTGCTCCACCTGGACCAGCAGGCGTCCCACCGCAAAGGTCACCGGCGAGAGGCGGTAGATGATGATGGTGGGCGTGGCGGCCAGCGCCGCCTCCACCGTGGCCGTGCCGGAGGCCACGACGGCCAGGTGGGCCGCGGACAGGGCCGCGTAGGATTGGCCGTCGATGATTTTGAGGGAAAGGCCGGGGGAAGCGCCCTCCCCTACCCCAAATTTCTCCACCATCTCCTCCACCATTTCCCGGGGCGCGGTGGAAGCCAGGGGCAGGACGAACTGGGTTTCGGGAATGGCTCCCTTGATAAGCATGGCTGCTTCCAGCATTGCCGGCAGGTGCCGCTCGATTTCACTGGCCCGGCTGCCCGGGAGCAGGGCGATGGTGAAGCGCCGGGGGTCCAGGCCCCATGCTTGAAGAAGCGCGGCCCGGGGTGGCAGCGGAGGCAGTGTCTCCACCAGGGGATGGCCCACGTACTCCGCGGGCACGCCCCTTTGCCGGTAGAATTCGGCTTCAAAGGGAAAGATCACCACCATCCGGTCCACCAGGCGGGCAATGGTGCGCACCCGGTAGGTGCGCCAGGCCCAGACCTGGGGGCTGACGTAATACATCACCGGCGCCCGCCAATATTTGGCCAGCCTGGCCACCCAGAAATTGAAATCCGGAAAATCCACCAGGATGACCAGTTGGGGACGTTCTTGTTTCAAGGCCCGGCCGATATCCTTTAAGGCCCGGAAGACCGCGGGGAGCCTGCCCGCCACTTCCAGGAGCCCCACCACCGCCAGCTCGGACGCGGGCCAAAGGATCCGCACCCCCTGGGCGGCAAGGGCCTCTCCCCCCACCCCCAAAAACTCGGCGCGGGGCAGCTCTTCCTTGATGGCCGCCACCAGACGGGCCGCGTGCTGGTCGCCGGAGGCTTCGCCCGCGACAATGAGGATTTTAGTTACAGTAGACATATGAAAGTGGAAAATTTAGTAAAATCCAAGTCCATACCTCGGCGAAAGTCTCCCCACTTGTCATCCTGAGGGAGCGGAGCGACCGAAGGATCTCGTTTTTGGCTGCAAGGCTCTTCCCGGGGGTGCCGATGATTAAAAGCAGATCGGGTATCCTTTCGCCAGAAAGACAGATTCTTCACTCCGCTTCGCTCCGTTCAGAATGACAGAATAGTGGCTATCAGAGAGATCGGTCTCAAATTTAAGGTTCGAGGTTACTAGCAACCGGCGATTCGTCGCCGCCGGCTGCGGCCAACGGCAGGGTCAGGACAATCTTGGTGCCCTGGCCGATTTCACTGGATACATCCAAAGAGCCGCCGGCCTGCCGGGCCCGCTCCATCATGGCGGTGAGACCCAAACCCCGGGCCGGGCCGGGGCGGGTGGAAACTTCCTCCAGGTTGAAGCCCTGCCCCTGATCCGCCACTTCCAGAATCAGGCTCCCGCCGTCTCGTTTCAAGGTTACGGAGATCTGCCCGGCCCCGGCATGTTTGGCGATATTGGTCAAAGACTCCTGGAGGATGCGGTAAATCTTGGTTTGGGTCTCCACGGAGAGCCAGGCGTCAATCTCTTGCAGGTTTAGGGAACAGGAAAAATTATGCTTTTTACACATTTCGTTGATCAAATATTCCAGGGAAGCTGGAAGGCTCAGGCCTTCCGCTAAATAAGGCCCCAGATCCCAGCAGAGCCGCCGGACATTTTCCACGGTATCGTCTATATAAGAAAGGAGGCGGGAGCAATCCTTCCTTAGTTTCACCTGATCCTTGCGCAGCTTATCTTGCAGGACGGAAATATCCATCTTCAAAACCATCAGCGCCTGCCCCAATTCATCGTGCAGTTCCGCGGAGATGCGGCTCCTTTCCCGTTCCTGGACGCTCATGAGTTGGCTCGTCAAGGATCTCAACTTTTCTCCCGATTCCATCAAGGCCTGCTCCGCCCGCTTCCGGTCTTCAATTTCTTCGCGCAACTGCACGTTGGCCCTGGTGAGTTCCCCGGTGCGTTCCGCCACCAATTTTTCCAGGTGCTCCCGGTAGCGCCGGATTTCTTCCTCCGCCTGCTTACGGTCCGAGATGTCCATGAAGACAATGACCGCGCCGGTAATCTTCGCTCCTTCGATAATGGGAGTGGCGACGTATTCCACCGGAATGCTCTTCCCCTCTTTATTCCAGAAGACATCATCGGGCATCCGCTGAATGGTCCCATCCCGAAGAGAGTGATAAACCGGACAGTCCTCCCGGCTGAGCGGCGAGCCGTCGGCATGGGCGTAATGGAGCAGGTCATGGAAGCTCCGGCCGGCCAGCTCATCGGGTCCATACCCGCTCACAGCGGTGGCGGCGGGATTGATAAAGGCAATTTTCCCCTCCTGATCGATGCCCAAGATCCCCTCGCCCGCAGAGTTTAAAATCAATTCGTTGTGACGCTGGAAACGCTTTACCTGTTCTTCGGTTCTCTGGATGCGTTTGACCATATGTTGGGCCAGGATGCCAATGGTCAGGATGAACCCCGCACCGGAAATGCGCACGAAGTATTCATAGGGGTCTTGGGTCAAGACCATGCCCAGCAGGGTGCCGCGATGAAACAGGTAGGCGTCAATGGCTGATTCGATGAACCAGTAAGCCACTGCAAAAATGAGGGCAACGATGAGGATCATGTCGGTTCAAAAAAAGTTGAAGGTTCGAAGTTCAAGGTTCAAGGATCAAAGTTCAAAGCCTCATCCTTTCTTGCTATAACTGAACGCCATTATCGCGGCAGTCACTCAGGCGCCCCATGGCTTATCCCATAATTTATAAAAATTTCAATGGCATTCCGTTAACTTGGAACTTGGAACCAGGAACTAGGAACTTTTTGTATTAAACCTTGGCCGTGCGCATGGCGGCGATGATGTTTAAGGCCAAAGAAAGGGCGGCCCGGCCGTCCTCCCCGCGCACCTTGGGATCTTCTTTTTGTTGCACCGCAGCCACAAAGTTGGAGATTTCTTTGAACAAGACGTCTTCCTGGGGGAATCTCCTGGTTTCCAAAGCCACCCCGGGGATCGGCCCCAGGGCCCCTTCCTTCCTGGAAGCCACGGTCAGTTCCCGGGACTCAAAATCCACGGACAAGTAAGCTTCAGGCTGGAAGAGGCGGAATTTGCGCATGCTTTTAAAGGACATGCGGGACGCCGTGAGGTTGGCGATGCAGCCGTCCGCGAACTCCAGCCGGACGTTGGCCAGATCAATCTTTTCCGTCAGCACGGAAACGCCGGCAGCCCGGATTTCCTGGACCGGGGAAGGCACCAGGCTGAGGACGTGATCCAGGTCATGGATCATCAGGTCCAGGACCACGTCCACGTCAATACCCCGCTCCTTGTAAAAGGAGAGACGGTGGCTTTCAATGAAGGCCGGCCGGGTGACCTTGGCCCTGAGTTCCTCCATGGCGGAGTTATAGCGCTCCAGATGGCCCACCATCAGGAGGCGGCCCCGGCTCCGGGCCAGGTCCACCAGGGCGTCGGCTTCCCCGGCGGTGACGGCCAGGGGTTTTTCGACCAGCACCTGGACATCCCCTTCCAAGCAGTCCCGAACCACGGGGAAGTGGGAAGTGGTGGGCACGGCCACGCTCACCGCCTCCACCCGGGACAACATCTCCCGGTAATCGGTGAAGGCCAGGGTGTCGAGATGCCCGGCCACTTCTTTGGCCCTCTCAAGATTCAGATCGGCCACTCCCACCAGTTCCACGTCCGGCAGGGCCGCATATTTCTCGGCATGGAAGCGGCCCAGGTAGCCCACGCCGATGACTCCGGCTTTGATTTTGGTAGTCATGGATAGCTTTTTCGCTTTTCGCCTTTTCGCTTTTAGCTTTTCGGTTAAATAATTAAAAAATATACAAAGATTTCGTTATTAGGTTTGGACCAACAAGGAAATATCAACATCGGCAAAGATAGTGCTTCCGGCCACGTAATATCCGGTTTCATTCTGTTCATCATACCGGAAAATCCGCTCTTAAGGCAATGAAAACCGGGGGGGAAATTCGTTTGACATCCCGGGGCCGATGGGTTAGAAATTGCTTTTAAACTCCTGGGGGGATCAGAGATGGTGGAAAAGGCGAAGAGCATCTGGCTGGACGGCAAATTCATTCCTTGGGATGAAGCCCGGGTTCATCTGTTAACCCATTCCCTGCACTACGGATTGGGAGTCTTTGAAGGGATCAGGGCTTACCATTGCACGGACGGTCGCACCGCGGTCTTCCGCCTGCCGGAGCACGTGCGCCGCCTGTTTGATTCCGCCCATGTCATGGAAATGGATATTCCCTTCCCCCAAGCTGAGGTGGAGGCGGCTTGCTGCGAGATCTTAAGGGTCAACCAGCAGAAAGAGGCCTATCTTCGGCCCTTGGCCTTCGTGGGGGAAGGAGTCATGGGACTGCATCCCCAGAACAACCCCGTGCAGTTGACCATTATCAGTTGGGTCTGGGGCGCCTACCTCGGGGATGAAGGAATAAAGAAGGGCATCCGGGGGAAGATCTCCTCTTTCGCCCGCCATCACGTGAACGTGATGATGACCAAGGCCAAAACCACGGGGAACTACGTCAATTCCATCATGGCCAAGCGGGAGGCCACCCAGTTGGGTTTTGACGAAGCCATCATGCTGGACACCGACGGCTACGTGGCCGAGGCCTCGGGGGAGAACATCTTTGTGGTCCGGGACGGCCTCCTCAAGACCCCGCCGCTGACCGCGGTGCTGCCGGGAATCACCCGGGACTCCATCCTGGAGCTGGCCCAAGACCTGGGAATTCCGGCGAAAGAAGATATCTTTTCCCGGGACGAGCTCTATCTGGCCGACGAGGCCTTTCTCACCGGCACGGCCGCGGAAGTCACGCCTCTAAGGGAAGTGGACGGCCGGGTCATCGGCGCCGGCGCCCCCGGCCCCATCACCCGGAAGCTTCAGGCCGCATATTTCGCGGTGGTTAAAGGCGAAGACAGCCGTTATCAAAAATGGCTGACCTACGTCTAATTTTAAAAGAATTTACCACCAAGACACAAAGACACAGAGCGGCACAAAGATATTTTTTTAGTTTTGGCGGCTCGCCGCCAAAACTAAAAAATAGTTCTCCGTGCCTCTTTGTGTCTTTGTGTCTTGGTGGTGTATCTTTTTTTGAGGCCTAATCGGCATTAATCTTAATTTTACGGCGGCAAATGCCGATAGTAGAGGAGAATATCTTTGGGTTAAGGCATCGGCATAAGGACATCGGCGCCAATGAATGTGCATGATACCCGGCAGCAAATATTCGCCAATAAGCTGAAAGTCCTGCGGCGGAATTTCAGCACCACCGGCACCACCTCCTTTCTCCCCATCTATCTGCAAACCCTGATGCAGGGTGAAAAACTCTCTTTTAACCTCTATGTTAAAGTCAGCGCCGCTGATCAACAAGAGGTTACTTTCCTGCCGTTTCTGGAAGGCGAAGAAGTTCTGGACCCCTCCTGGGTGGAACTCCTGGAACGGTTGGGAATTGACCGTTTCTACTTTCAGCGCCAGGACCTGGATCGGGTCATCGCCTATTTGAACAACCACTTATTGTTGTATGACCTCCAACGGCCGAATCTGCCCAAGGAAAAAATCCTGGTCTTAGTGGAGCATTTGAATTTCAGCCTCTACCGGGCCTTTAGTTCGCAGAATCTCGGCCGCCACATCCAGTTGGCCCAAGGCCAGGTGGAGCGCCTGATCCAGGTGCTGCAACAAAACGCTGCTTCCTTGAAGCTGGTGTGGGAACTGCTCTACCGCAACTACAGCCTGTACAACCATTCCGTCAACGTTTGCCTGCTGGGAATCGCGTTGATGTTATTTATACATAAATCCCGGTTTGAGAGCCTCAATTTTGGTTTGGCCTGCCTCTTTCATGACTTGGGAATGAGCCGGATCTCGGAAGATCTTCTTAACCGGCGGGATCTTATGAGCGCCGCAGAATTGGAGACATTAAAAAATCACCCCCAGGCCGGTTTCGAGATGTTAAGGGAATGCAGCGCCTTGGCCCCGGAGATTCTGGAACTGGTCCTGGAACACCATGAGACCGCCGACGGTTCGGGTTACCCCCAGGGATTGCCCTTGAGCCGCCAGCACCCCTGGACCCGGATTATCCGCCTGGTGGACGCCTATGACGGCCTCACCGGCCACCGTCCGGGGCGGCAGCCGCTCTCTCCCTTTGCCGCCTTGAAGTCGCTGCAAAACCAAAAGGGGCTTACAGGCCCGGCCTTCGATCCCCGCACTTTAAGAAATTTTATCCGGTTCCTGGCGCTTCCCTAATCTCCTTTCCCGGATAGCCTTTCCTCTGTCAGTTTATAAATTCCGAGGGAAGGAAAAATCCATTAGGTGTTTCACAAAATGTTGAGATACTATGATGTGTTGGTAAAAAGGCATTCTTATGGAGATAGGTTCTTTGGCGTTAACCACCAGGGGAAGCGAGAAGTTTAACCAGGCAGCCGCATAATCCCGGGCACCCGCAATGGATGAGAACTCGATTCGAGAACAGCTTCTGACGTCCGAGGTCAAAACCTTAACCAGGCCTTGGAGCGACGCGCAGTCGTCTCCTTACACCCCCATTAACCTCTCCGTGTTGATTCCCAAGGAGCGGATCACCTTTAATCTGTATGTGAAGGTGGCGCAAAAGGGGAGCCAGAACGTTTCTTACCCCCTTTTCCTCAAGGAGGGAGAGGCATGGGAACGCCAGTGGCTGGACCTTTTAACCCAAAAAGGGATAGATCGCCTCTATTTTCTTTCTGAAAATTTGGAACGGGTCATCGGCTATCTCAATAATTATCTGCAGATGTTGAAATATCGGAGTGTTAAGGTCACCCCGGAGTTGCTGGCCGTTTTCTCCGAACAGTTGAACTACAGCATCCGCCGGGCCTACCAATCTCCCCGCTTCGGACCCGGCGTGCAAAAGTCCCAAGGTTTAGTGGAAGGTTTAATCGAAAGTCTGCAACAGGATCCTGCGGCCGTGAAACTGGTGTGGAAAGTTCTTTATCATAATTTTAATATCTACAACCACTCCATCAACCTCTGTCTCATGGGCACGGCCTTTATGCTCTTTTTGAAGAAATCCGGCAAGGAGAGCCGGGACCTGGGATTGGCCGGCCTCTATCACGACATCGGCATGACCCGCATCCCCCAGCAAATCATTTTGAAGGACGGGCCGTTGACTCCCGGTGAAAGGGAGGAGGTAAATCATCACCCGGCCATGGGGCACCGTCTGTTGAGTAAAGGCACTTCTCTGGCTTATTTACCCAACGAGGTGCTGCGTCTTTCCCTGGAGCATCACGAAAACGCCGACGGTTCGGGTTATCCCCTGGGTCTGCCCCTGAACCGGCAGCATCCCTGGACCCGCATCATGCGCCTCCTGGACACCTACGAGGCCCTCACCGTAACCCGGCCTTACCGCGCGGCTTACAAACCTTTCGAGGCCGTCAAGATCTTGCAAGAGGCCCGGGGGCCCCGGGGGCCGATTTACGACCCGCAAACCTTGAAGAATTTTATCGCCTTCCTGATCAAAGAGTAATCCGCCTGAATTAATACCAAATTCGCATTTACGCGCAACAGACAGCATAATCAACCGGCGTCCATCTGCGGTTATCGGCGGTTAGATA
>QZIZ01000083.1 GCA_003599195.1 Deltaproteobacteria bacterium
ATCGGTTCCGCGCATGGACATCGACCTCCGGCTTGATGTCCGGCAGTATAGCACCATTGATAACCAATCGCGATTGCTAGTTTTTCAACACCCTGCTAAGTATGAAATAGGTTTGAAGTACGCCACCTTTGCAGCTAATGCAGATTTAATTCGGAAAAATGCGGCACATGAATTCCTTACAATTGTCAGAGGACTTACTCATTTACCTCCTGATACACTCACTCTAGAATTAAGTGAAAAAATTAATAACTTATTTGAAGCACACGTCGGTTTTAATAATTTTTATAATGAACCTGCGCATGCAAAATTCCTCGCAGCATATATTCCCGGAACTGGTGTTATCCCAGATGCCGTTAGAGCTATCTATGTAAAGACACTGATTATGTGCCGTATCGGTAATGGTCACGGCGTTTGTTGGGCAGCAAGGGCTTATTATGATGAATTAATAGAGAGATTTCAGGAGTCAGAGATTCTGGCTGTTACTAACTTAGTGTTGGATTCCGATGTTTCTTCGCGTCTGCAATTTTCAGAATGCGCAACAAACTACAACACTATTTGCCAACAACTGAGACAAAGAGCTGTGAATCAGAGAACCATAACCGCTTTGGATAGAATTATTAATACAACCCCACAGCAATTGCCAAATCTAATTAGAACAACGGAAATGCGAAGAATCTTGGGAGTTCAATAACTAAAATTAATATTCTAAAACATTTTCTATTTTCTCAATTCCTGGGCTGCGAGGTCCGTCATAATCGCTCGTCTGGTCTCATCCGAAAGCTCAACTCCCGCGAAATATTCTTCAGGATAAAGATAATCCTCTCCTGACTCGTCGATCACCCTAATAAAATTTTTCTTTTCCGCCTCCGGATCGTGCAGCTTGACGTAAAGTTTGCGCTTTTCTAAGGAGGCAGGATAATCATCATTACGAATGCAGATAACGAATGATTGTTCCATGCGATTACCCTATAAATCTCTTGATTTTGAATTCCTTTCTGCCGAGCCCTGTTGCTTCATACCAATGAAGTTCAACACGCCATTGGGAACCATCAGTTAATCTAACCGTGGCAATACCTTTGCGTTTGCGCCAGCGTCCTTTGCCATAAACTTTGTTTAGCCGTGGTAGTTCTCGAATGCCATGCCCCGTCGCGAACGTTTCTATTAAATCTATCTCGCCGATAATCTCAAAGCGCATGGCATGACCGCAGCTTTGACGTCCCGTTCGTCTTGGGATCGGTTATTTAAGAATATTATATTTTTATTCCCAAAAAGCTAAGAGAGAAAAAATAAGGAAATACTTAATTTTCTTTCTCCCATCCTCCTCACCCCAAATCCAGCCGCTTCAACTTCCGCCACAACGACACTCTATCGATCCCCAAAACCTCCGCGGCTTTGGTCTTGTTGCCGTGCATCTGTTTTAAGACCCAGGCGATGTATTCCTGTTCGTTTTCCTCCAGGGTGAGGAATTCTTTGCGCTGGCGGCGCTGCACCTGGAAGCCGGGCTGCTGGAAGTCCCCGGGCAGGTGGGCGAGCTCGATGGCCGGGCCGGAGGCCAGGGTCACGGCCCGCTCCATGATGTTTTCCAGTTCCCGGATGTTGCCGGGAAACTCGTATTCCATCAGGACCTCCATGACCTCGTCGGCGATCCGCTCGATCTGTTTGCCTTGGGCAGCGGCATACTTCTGGAGGAAATGCCGGCAGAGCAACGGAATGTCGTCCCGGCGCTCGGCCAGGGCGGGGACGTGCAGGGTCACCACATTGATGCGGTAGAACAGGTCCTGGCGGAAGGCCCCCCGTTCCACCTCGGCTTTCAGGTCCTTGTTGGTGGCCGCCAGGATGCGGATATCCACCGGGATTTCCGTGGTGCCGCCCACCCGGATCAGGGTCTTTTCCTGAAGGACCCTGAGGAGCTTCACCTGCATGGTCAGCGGCATATCCCCGATTTCATCCAAAAAGACGCTCCCCCCCGGGGCCGATTCCAGGAGTCCTTTCTTCACCCCCCGGGCGCCGGTGAAGGCCTCCCGTTCGTGGCCGAAGAGTTCGTTGGCCAGCAGTTCTTCGCTGAAAGCGCCGCAATTGACGGCCAGAAACCGCTTGTCGGCCCGGGGGCCGAGTTGGTGGATGGCCTTGGCCACCAGTTCCTTGCCGGTGCCGGTCTCCCCCAGGATGAGCACGGTGGCGTCCGTGGGGGCGATCTGTTGGATGGTGGCCTTCAGGGCCTCGATCCGGGGGCTTTTGCCAATGATCTGGGGGATGCCTTTCTGGCTCTGCACCTGGCGTTTCAGGTCCACCACTTCCTGGCGCAGCCATCTCTTTTCCAGGGCCTTGCGCACCAGGATGCGCACTTCTTCGATCTTGTAGGGCTTGGGCAGGTAATGGTACGCGCCCTTTTGCATAGCCTCCACCGCTGAGGTGACGGTGGCGTAGCCGGTGATCATGATCACTTCGGTATCCGGGAATAGTTCCTTGGTGCGTTCCAGGACCTGGAGGCCGTCCACCTGCTGCATGCGCAAATCGGTCATCACCAGGTCGAACTCGCCTTTTTCCAGTTCCTCGAAAGCCAGTTGCCCGGCCTCCACCGCCACGGTCTCGTAACCCTCCTTACGCAGCACGTGGTCCAGGTTTTCCCGGGCGATAAGCTCATCTTCCACGATCAAAATCCGGGCGCGCTTCATGAGGACGGCCTCTTGTTTTGATCCGGGGATTCATAAGGCAGGCGGATGACGAATCTGGTCCCTTCCCCTTCCCGGCTCTCTACGTCAATGGAACCCTGATGCTTTTCAATAATACCGTAGACAATGGACAGCCCCAGGCCGGTGCCGGCGCCCACCTCCTTGGTGGTAAAAAAGGGGTCGAACACCCGGTCCATCTCTTCCCTGGGAATGCCGACGCCGGTGTCTTCCACGGTGATTACCGCCTGGCGGCTCCCGTCGTTCACCCGGGCGGTGATCCTGATCTCCCCCGGCGGCTCTTTAATGGCCTGAATGGCGTTCATCAGGAGGTTCAAAAAAACTTCTTGCAACCGTTGGCTATCTATCTTCACGACCAGATTCCGGGGCACCTCTTGCACAATGTCGATACCCGGAGGCACCTGGCTGGAAATCAGCCTGATGGAGCGGTTCACCACGTCTTCCAGAGGAATGGGTTTCAGTTCAAAATCCCGCACCCGGGAGAATTCCAGAAGCCCCTTGACGATATCCCGGGCCCGGTTGACCTCCTGCTCCACGTTGTTCAGCATTTTACTCAAGAATTCCGTATCGCCCTGATTCAATTCTTCCTGCACTATCTGGCAGGAAGTGGAGATGTTGTTCAGGGGATTGTTCAACTGGTGGGCGATGCCGGCAGTGAGCACTCCGAGAGAGGACATCTTCTTGGCCTGCACCAATTGGTCCTGGCGCTTTTCCAGCTCCGCCACCATGCGGTTGAAGGCTTCCACCACCCGCTGGGTTTCATCCCGGGTATCCAAAACCGGCAGGGGCCGGAAATTCCCCTGGGCAATGCGCAGGGTAGTGCCTTCGATCACCCTTAAAGGGCTGATGATTTTACGGCTGACAATGAAGACGAAAAAGGTCATGAAGCCCAGGAAGGCCAACATGGAGGAAAGCAACTGGGTTTTTAGGGTCTGGATGATCTCCAGAATGCGTTGGCGCTCGAATTTAACCAGGTGCAGGGAGAGATCCACCAGGGTTTTGCCCCGCTCCCGCAACTGTTCTTCCACCGGGGCCCGGGTTTCCGCGTTTTTGGGCAACTCGTCCATCAGCCGGCTGTAAGCCAATAATTCTTCCCGGAACAAGGGAAACCGGGGGGCTATCTTCAGTTGCTTCACTTCCGGGGCGATTTTATCAAGGGTTTCCAGGCCCAATTGAATGTAGCGCCGGTTTTCCCGGAGATCCTCGGCGGAACCATATAGCAGATAATTCTTCTCATAGCGCCGGATTTCCAGGATGGTGTTGCTCAAATCGTCGGCGATCTCCACAAAGTGCTGTTTGGCCTCGATCTGCCGGAGGTAGTTATAAGACAGCCCGCCGATGAAGCCGATGGCCAGGATGCAGGCGGTCAGGCCCACCCCCACCTTTTGGCGGATATTCATATGCGGTAAGATCTTCCCGGCGGTCATCGGCAGCGCCCTTTCGGGGAGAGCGAGTAGAGGATCAGAAACTCCCGGTCCTGTTTGCAACACCCTTACATCGGTTAATCAGCCAAAATCAATATTTTTTTCCCAAGTGGGGAAAGAAAGGCACCTCTGGAGTTCGGGAAAATAGTAACTTTTTGCAACGGTTCTTATGAGCCTGAAGCTAAGTCCAGATTTTTTTAGGAATATTTTAAGTACCTAATAATTTAACATCTTTTTCAGCATACATCTTTTTTTAGAAATTTTCTCCACAATTTTCCGGGAAAGACATTTACCTAGTCTCCCCTTGATGCCTAAATTTAAATCATAATCCACCCTACCGATGCAATTAGCAACATATGAATTCTCCAAGATAATTTGCCTTGACAGCTTGTGAGAATTTTAACATACTCTGTTCCATAATTCAGGTAAATTTTCTTAACAAATTTTAGGGAGGGCAAACAGGGGATGGAAATTTATCTTCCCATTGCCGGCATGAGCATCAATTTTTTTGTGATCCTCGGCATCGGCGGCATGGTGGGCTTTCTCTCCGGATTGTTCGGAGTCGGAGGGGGATTTCTGCTCACCCCCCTGATGATGATGATCGGTATTCCCCCCGCAGTGGCCGCGGCCTCGGATTCCAACCAGATCGTGGCCGCCGCCAGTTCCGGGGCCTTTGCCCACTGGCGGCTGGGCAACGTGGATTTTAAGATGGGCCTGATCATCCTGGCCGGAGGCATCACCGGCGGCACCATCGGCGTGCAATTCGTCAAGATCCTCCGGGCCGCGGGCAACTTCGAGTTTGTCATGAAAGTGGTCTACGTGCTCATGCTGGGTCTGGTGGGCGGGGCCATGTTCATGGAGAGCCTGCGCACCATCCTGCGCAGCAGGACCCCGGGAGCCGCGGCGGCCGCGGCGGAGGTCTCCGAGCCCAAGCTCGCCAGACTTTTCGCCAAGATGCCGTTAAAAATGAATTTTCATCGCTCCGGGCTCCAGACTTCAGCCATCTTTCCCTTTGCCATCGGCACCATCGTGGGCATTATGGCCGCCCTTCTAGGTGTGGGCGGCGGCTTCATCATGGTTCCGGCCATGATTTATATCATCGGCATGCCCACCATCGCCGCCATCGGCACGGACCTCTTCCAGATCGTGCTCACCTCCGCCAACGTCACCCTGCAGCAGGCCATGGTCAACAAAACCGTGGACCTGCTCCTGGCCCTGATCCTCCTGTTCGGCTCCACCATCGGCGCCCAGTTCGGCGCCATCGCCGGCAAGCGCTTAAAAGGGGAACAGATCCGCATCCTCCTGGCCATCATCGTCTTGGCCTTGACCGTGAAATTATTCCTGGACCTGGTCCTCACCCCCAGCGACCTGGTGAGCCTGGCCCCGGCCAAAGGCGGAGGACACTAAGATGAAGCGTTTCCTGCCGCTCTTATTGGTTCTGGGTTTGGGGTGTCTCTGGGTCGCGCCGGCCGCGGCCATTACTCCGGAAGCCAAACAAAAGGTGGTGACCGCGGCTTCCAAGAACCTCATTGAGATCGGGATTTCTTACAGCGGTGATCAGGTCCACTTCTTCGGGGTTAATCCCGTGCCGGGGTCCGATTTGATCATCAGGCTCACCGCCGAAAAAGATGAGGAAATCAAGTTCTCCGTCAAGGGGAAAGTCGGGCCCTTCTGGATGACGGTGAAGCAGTACGAAGTCACCGGCGCGCCGTTTACCTATAAGATTCACTCCAGCAAGCCCATTAAGGATATCATCTCCGAAGCAACGGCCCAGGAACTGGAACTGGGCTACCCGGCCATCCGCC
The DNA here is from genome assembly GCA_003599195.1 of Deltaproteobacteria bacterium. Taxonomy (GTDB): domain Bacteria; phylum Desulfobacterota; class Desulfobaccia; order Desulfobaccales; family 0-14-0-80-60-11; genus SURF-52. The sequence continues at coordinate 5,920 of QZIZ01000083.1, forward strand.
ACAAGATGAAGATGCATCTCAGCAGCGGCAGCGCCGCGCCGGATGACGCAGATAAGGTCTTTAAAGGCATGCTCAAGATCAAGACAGAGGCCAACCTTTATAACATCGTGGAAGACCCGGCCCGCCTCCAGGTGGCGGAAGGCAAGCTCTTCAAACACTATTTCCGATTTCCTCCCGCGGCCACCGAGGGCCGCTACCAGGTGGAATCCTTCTGCTTCTCCAAGGGAGAACTGGTGGGCTACGGCAAGGACATCATCGAAATCAAGAAAGTCGGCCTGGAGAACTGGCTGACTCAAACCTCTCAGAACCAGCCGGTATTCTTCGGCATCCTGGCGGTGGTCATCGCCGTGGCCGCGGGTTTGCTGGTGGGAGTCATCTTCGGTAAAGGAGGGCACCATTAATGGCCGAAGCAAACGGTAAACCCATCGCGGTGGCCATCGACGGCTCGGCTCCGGGCTGGGAAGCCATGGAGACCGCTCTGTATCTGGCCGGCTTGATCCAGCGGCCGGTGGATGTCCTCACCGTCATTCAACTGCGCAAAGCCGGCTACTTTGCCTTTATCGACCGGCACCTCCAGGAGGAGTCCGAAGCTTATGCCAAACAGCTTTTGGCCGAAGCCGAGGGCCGGGGCCGGAAAGCCGGGGTGGAAGTGCGCACCCACCTCTTGGAAAGCGAAAAGGATATCTCCGAGGCCATTATTACCTATTTGGAAGAGTCCGAGCCCGTCAAATTTCTGGTTCTGGCCAGCCACGGCCACGGCTTCATCGGCCGGCACATCCTGGGCTCCGTCACCGAGCGGGTGATCCGGGAGGTGACCGTCCGCGGTCTGCCCGTGCCGGTGCTGGTGGTGCCGGCGACGGCCGGGGAATAGCATCCCGGGAGCGGCCTCCGACCCCGGCCTCTCCCTTTTCCCTTGCACTAAAAGGCAACCTTGAAGGTTGCCTTTTTCCTTTTTGGGAAGCGGTAGCACAGCCTTTCCAGGCTGTGCTGAAAAGCCTGATAATCTACTACTTCCTGACTTTGAGTGATGCTTAGCCCCTTCGAGGGGGGGCTAATCACTACCCACAAGTTCGGACGAGGATGAAATACATCAAGCGAAACCACAGATTAATACTGGAATATCCATGAGTTATTAGGTTATAGGTGTGCCGGCATTGCCCTCTCCACTCGTGGGCCGACCATTAACCATAAGGTTGTATCTAATGGATATGCCAGGAAATTCCCTCTCCCCCCGGAGGGGGGAGAGGGCAGGGTGAGGGGGGCGCGAGGCCTGCAAATACTCCATATCCGTAATTATCCAGTTACCTACCCATTTGTGGGTAATGATGAGTCCTGCGCGCGGGCATGGTTAGGGTGGGGGGGCGTCTTTGGCCCCTTGCGTCACCTCTCCGGCAGACCTATCTTTGCAGAAGGTGGCTTTTCCTTTACAGGGTAACGCTTATGCCCAATATTGTTGTGTTCCTGATCACCTGCGTCCTGCTGCTTACCAACGGCAATAATTTAAGTTATGGAGATCCGGCGATGAAACTTACCTCCCCCGCTTTCACCGACGGCGGGAAAATCCCTCTCACCCATGTCATGCCCGGCGCGGGGGGGAAGAACGTCTCCCTGCCCTTGAACTGGCCGGACGCTCCGGCGGGCGTCAAGTCTTTTGCCCTCTCCATGGTGGACCACCACCCGGTGGCCCGCAACTGGGTCCACTGGCTGGCGGCAGGCATCCCCCCGGAGATTAACTCCCTGGCCGCAGGCGCATCCGGAAAAAATATGCCAAAGGGGGCCCAGGAATTCCAAAACTCCTTCGGCGCCCCGGGCTACGGCGGCCCCCAGCCTCCCCCTGGCACCGGCGACCACCCCTACGTGATCACCATCTATGCCCTCAATACTCCCCGCCTGGAGCTGGGCGGACACCCCTCCCTGGCTTCGTTCCAGAAGGCCCTGGAAGGCAAAGTCCTGGCCTCGGCCACCATCACCGGCTACTTCGGCCGCTGAGGAAAGATAAAAGATACACCACCAAGGCACGAAGACACAAAGAACCACAAAGGATAATAAATAGTTATGCCTTGGCAAAGCCAAGGCATAACTATTTTGGTTTCCTTGGTGGATCTTTGTGCCTTTGTGTCTTTGTGGTGAAATCTTTTTTACCCCCCCTTCCCCCCTTCCGCCCCCACAGTTCCTACAAATTCCAGTTTACAACGCCCTCCAGATAATTTATAAAAAATTGATAACAGTTGGATGAATGGCGGTTATGAGCACCGGAATCGAGAAGCCTTTACCCAAGGGGATGCCCAACTGCTTAAAGAAAAGGCGTCTTCTGAACGAAAAAGAATTAAGCCCCGATCTTTGCCGGGAGTATGGAGAAAAATTCCTGGCCCTGGGCTGGCTGGAAGACGCCCTGGAGTTCTTTCTCAAAGGCAATTATCAGGAGGGCGTAGATAAAATCAAGGCCCATTGTCTGGAAAGCGGCGATGCCTACCTGCTGGGCCGGATCGTCAAACAAGGCGACCCGGAACTCTGGCGCCGAGTGGCCGATAAGGCCCTGGAACTGGGCAAGCTGCGATTCGCCCGCCGGGCCCTGGAGACGGCCGGTGAGAAAGAAAAGGCCGCGGCCTTGGATTTCCCGCCGGCAGGAGAGGAGACTCTCCATTAACTTATTGTCATGGCAACCTTGGAAGATTACCGCATTTTAGGGGTTTCCCCCCGGGCCACCTGGGAGGAAATCCAGCGCCGTTTCCGGACCCTGGCCTGGCAGTACCATCCGGATCACCATCCCGAAAATCCGGATGCTGCGGCCCAATTCCGCCGCCTGGCGGAGGCCTATGAGGCCCTGCACCGGATTAAGAGCAAACCCCGGGCTGCAGCCCAGAAATATGTGCGGCCCCGGTTCCGCAACAAGCAACAGATTTTCGAAGAATTTTTCGGGATCGAACGCCCCGGCTCCCCTTTGCAGCAATCCTCCGGAGCCGATTTCCGTTATGATCTGCAGATTTCCTTCCTGGCCGCCATCCGGGGTCTGGAAACCGAGATCCAGGTGCCCCGGGACATGGGCTGCCGCCACTGCCGCAGTACCGGGACGGTCCCGGGCAGCGGCCATCAAGAATGTCCCGACTGCCAGGGCCGGGGCCGCAAGGGAGGTCCGGGGCTGCTGCGGTTCGGCCCTCTTTGCGGACGCTGCCAGGGGCGGGGCAAAACCGCCACCCAGGCCTGCCCTCATTGCCAGGGGGAGGGCTACCTGTGGCTAAACACCCGCTATCATCTGCGCATTCCCCCGGGAATCGTGGACGGGTCCAGGCTGCAACTCGCCGGGGGAGGCGGCCAGGGCTTTCAGAATGGACCGCCGGGTAATCTGGAAGTGATCATTCATGTGGAGCCCCATTTCTTCTTTTCCCGGAAGGGCAATGATATCCATTGCCGATTGCCCGTATCCTTTGCCCAGGCCGCGTTGGGAGGCAAGGTGAGCGTCCCGTCCCTGGACGGCTACCGGACCCTGAACCTTCCTCGGGGCACCCAAAGCGGCAAGGTCTTCCGGCTCCCCGGGGGCGGGGTTCCGGGTGGTCTTCAGCAGCCGGCTGGAGACCAGATAGTGGAAGTGGTGGTCACCACGCCCGCGGCCCTGAGCCCGGGTCAGAGGGCGATTTTAGAGGAATTTGCCGATTTGGAGCGGGAGCAATTGACAGGGGCTTGATATGTGTAATTTCACGCACTTAGACGAGCAAGGCCAACTGCGCATGGTGGACGTCGGGGACAAACCCCCCACCGAGCGCCGGGCCGCGGCCAGTTGCCGGGTGCGGGTGGGCCCCAAGATCTTCCCTCTTCTGATGTCCGGACGCCTGCCCAAGGGGGATGTCTGGGCCGCCGCCCGCCTGGCGGGCATCATGGCGGCCAAGAACACGGCCCAGCTTATCCCCTTGTGCCATACCCTGCCCTTAAGCGGCGTCGACATCGAATTCACCCCCAATCCGGAAGACAACGCCGTGGTCATCTGCGCCCGGGTGCGCACTTTTGCCAGCACCGGCGTGGAGATGGAGGCCCTTACGGCCGCCGCGGTCGCGGCCCTCACCGTCTATGACATGTGCAAGGCCGTGGACCGGGGGGTGATTATTGAGACATTGCAACTGGAAGAAAAAAGCGGCGGCGCTAGCGGGGAATATATCCGCGCGAGCAATCCTGCGAAAAATTTGGTAGAATCGGAAAAGGTTGGAGTTGGTAATGGAACCTGATCGTATTGAATTCTTCCGCCTGCTTTTGCATCAGCGGCTGGCCGACCTGTTGGGTGAGGCCGATAAGACCCGGACGGACATGACCGGCGCGGCTTCCCCTTTCCCCGATCCCACGGACCGGGCCGCCCTGGAAACCGACCGCAATTTCACCCTGCGCATCCGGGACCGGGAGCGCAAACTGATCACCAAAATCCGGGAAGCCATCGAGCGCCTGGAGGCCGGCACTTACGGCTATTGCGAGATCTGCGGCGGCGAGATCAGCGAAAAGCGTCTCATAGCCCGGCCGGTGACCACCATGTGCATCGCCTGCAAATCCCGGCAGGAGGCCCTGGAGCGGTCCCGGGGCCATTAAAAACCGGTTTTCGGTTTGCGGTTAAAAGATTCATAACTTCTCCCAAAGTAAACAGATAATTTTCTCATTTGAATCAGCTTCAGGTATCCCTATCTTCCTCTCTTAAACCATGCTTAACCTGTAACAGATCGACTGGCCGATTTTCTTTACCGAAAACTGAAAACCGAAAACCGTCCTTTTTATGACCCATCCCCCGGACCTGAAAGAATTCACCCTGGAAGAACTGGAGCAGCTTATGGCCTCCTGGGGCCAATCCCGGTACCGGGCCCGCCAGGTGGCTAAATGGCTCTATAAGGGCGTGGCCGACTTCCAGGAGATGACGGATATCGCCCGGGGCTTCCGGGAGGAATTGACCCGGCAGGCCCGGATCGGCCGCTTGCCGGTAGTCAAGCGGCAGGAGGCCGCGGACGGCACCCGCAAGCTGCTCCTGGCCCTGGAAGACGGCAATCGCATCGAAGCGGTGCTCATCCCCGAACGGGATCATGCCACCTTGTGCCTCTCCAGCCAGGTGGGGTGCGCCCAGGGGTGCGCTTTCTGCCTCACCGCCCAACGGGGCTTCGTCCGCAACCTGACGGCCGGGGAGATGGTCAACCAGGTGCTGGCCGCCCGGGCCTTGCTGCCGCCAAACCTGCCGCTCACCAACCTGGTCTTCATGGGCATGGGGGAGCCCCTGGCCAATTTTGCCGCGGTCACCAAGGCCTTGACCATCATCACCGCGGCCTGGGGCCTCAATTTTTCCCCCCGGCGCATTACCGTCTCCACCGTGGGCCTGGCCCCCTTGATCCCCCGCCTGGGGCAGGAAGTGCGGTGCAACCTCACCATCTCCCTGAACGCCCCGGATGACGCCCTCCGGAGCCGCCTCATGCCGGTCAACCGCCGCTATCCCCTGGAGGCGCTGCTGCAGGCCTGCCGGGATTTTCCCCTGCCCCGGCACCGCCGCATCACCTTTGCCTACGTGCTCCTGAAAGACCTCAACGACCAGCCGGCCCAGGCCCGGCAATTGGCCCGGCTGCTTCAGGGCCTGCGGGTGAAGATCAACCTCATCCCTTTCAACCCCCACGCCCGCCTGCCCTTCGCGCCGCCTCCGGAAAGCCGCATCCTGGAATTTCAGGAGATCCTGCGGGAAAAAAATTACGCGGTCTTTATCCGGGAGTCCCGGGGCCAGGAAATCGCGGCAGCCTGCGGCCATTTGGTGGGGGAGGACGGGGAGGCAGTGGCCAGTGGTCAGGGGTCAGGAGCCAGTTAAAAGTTCAAAGTTCAAGGTTCAAGGTTAAGGATTAGGCAAGCCTTGACATTTCATCCAAGCTGATTTGTGTAAAGATTCTTTATAGAGTGCCGAAAGTCTCTTCCTTTTATTCCCTCTCCCCCAAGGGGGGGAGAGGGCTAGGGCGAGGGGGGGTTGAAAAAATCTTTTTGCAGCAAATATAAAAAAGGCAGGGTTGTGAGCCCTGCCTTTTTTATCTCATCTTAACAAGTTCTTACGAGCCTTGGCCCAATCATACATCCTGGAATTGCAGGAAACCGGTCCCAACCTTGAACTTTGAACCTTGAACTTTGAACAGTTCTAACTCAATGCACCCTCTTCCACGGGTCATCCGGGGCCCCGGCGCCCTCCGGGCGCTCCACCGCCATCCGGTAAGACAGTTTGCCGATGCCCTCCAGGCGCCCCTGTTTAAAGACCAGGGGGGTGTAACCGTTGCGCACGGTATTCCCACCTTCGTAATCCATGGAATGGGTCAGGTAGAAATAAAAAACATAGCGCCCGCCCCGGTAATCCCCCGATTCCTTAATACCGGGCGGGCCCATGATGCCTTCCACTTCGGAGATGGACATGCCCAACTGCAATTCCTGCAGTCTCATGTAAGAAGACCACATCGGTTTCTCGAATCGGGGAAAGAGCACCTGATTGCAGCCGACCACCAACAGCCCCAGCACTAAAACCAACCGCAGCCAAACCATGAAGACCCCCCACTTGAATGCCCCCAATATAGTCACCCGCTAAGAATCAGTCAATAAAAAGACATGGGTGCGGAAATATTGACGGGTTTTTCCGGGATGGCCGGAATTGGAAAACGCGATGCAGGAAATAATCAAGGAGGGTGGGCTGACACCCACCCTCCTCGATTCTTTGGCGAACCTCTACGGCAACATCTGCCGCCCGCGGCAATTTTTGCCCGCTAACAGGAAAAATCTGCCGGTAACCTGCCGGTCTTTTCCTTACATAGCCTGTTCCAGAGGTTCTTCGTAAGGAATCGGATCGTTGGTGGCCCGCTCCCGGTAAAAGTGTTTAAGGCGCTTGCGGATACTGCTTCCCTCATTGCCCATCTGGGACAGGATGTGTTCCGTCAGAGGGGTTAATTCCTCATGAGCCATTACCATGGTGCGTTTATTCCGCTTCATTCCGGTCCCCTCCAAATGAATTTTCCTGGAATATCCTTCAAGATTAATGCCAAGTCTTCGAATATTTATCCAAGGGGGGAGAATGAAGATGAATTCCTGTTCGGGAAAGTTCAAAGTTCGAGGTTCAAAGTTCAAAGTTCTTGTAGTTTGCGCCTCGCTGAAACCTTGAACCTTGAACTCTTCAAACCAGCGATCAGGCCAATTGCAGGAAATTCCGAATGAATTGGCGAAAGAGCCGGCCCATGGTCTCTTCGGCGGCCAGCGCGGCTTTGAGCATGGTCTGGGGGTCGGCTCCGCTGCCATCCAGGGCCCAAGCGCCGTCACGCTCCAGCCACTTCCGGACATCCCCTGATCCGGCGTGATTGTCATATTGAAGCCCAACTACCCTGGGATTATCCGCCAGGCCCAGGGCCTCCACCGGCGCTGCGGGGGATTGCGCCAAAATTTCCACCCCCGGCGGCAGGGGCGGCAACACCCCCTGGCCGTGCCATTTGAACAGATCCAGGGCTGCGGGCAAGCCCTTAAATGCTGGGTGGGCCACGCCCGCGGGGGTCAGCTCCCCGGTGATGAACCCTACGGATTTCTTGGGCAGAGGACCCACGTTGCAGCCCAATACGTGCCCCAGCAGTTGGTGGCCCAGACAGAACCCGAGATAGGCCTTGCCCCCGGCGATTACCTCCCGGATGGCTTTTTTCAAGGGGCGCAAGTAAGGAAATTGTACCTCTTCATCCACATTGGGGGAGCCCCCGAGAACGATCATGCCGGTAAAAGGGTCCAGGGAAGGCACGGGTTCATGCCAGGCCTCCAGGACCCGGTAACTCACCTCACACTCGGCCAGGGCCGCCCGCAGATGCGCGCCCGGCCCCTCCCAGTCCATGTGCTGGACCATGAGAAAATTCTGCCCTTTCGCCATTGCCACCTCCCAATATTGCGTCTTGCTTTGCGACTTTGCGTCTTTGCGTGAGGTCTATCTTTTCTGGATGGGTATGCTAAATTACGGGGTTAAAGAAAGGAACGCTGATGCCCTTTGATTTGGAGCAACCTGGCGGTCTCCCCAGCTACCGATCCTCCCTCCTGGCCGCGTTTCCGGAAGTGGTCCACGGCTTTTTCACCCGCCTGGGAGGAGTGAGTCCCGGGCCTTACCGGAGCCTCAACCTGAGCTTCGGGGTGGGAGACCAAGGCCCCCTGGTAGTCCGCAACCGCGAACTGGTGCGGCAGGCGCTAGGGCTTACGGGCCTGGCCAGCGCCACCCAGGTCCACGGCTGCCGGGAATCCCTGGTCACCGCGGCCAACGCCGCTCCGGACGGAGAGATTCCGGACGCGGATATCCTGATCACCCGGCAACCGGGTCTGGGCCTCCTCATCAAACAGGCGGATTGCCAGGCGGTGATGCTTTACGACCCGGTGCGCCGGGTGGCGGCCAATGTCCATTGCGGCTGGCGGGGCCAGGTTGCCAACATTCTCGGGGAGGCGGTAACCCGGTTGCGGGAAAGGTTCGGCTGCCGGCCGGAAGATCTGGTGGCGGCCCTGGGCCCCAGCCTGGGGCCCTGCTGCGCGGAATTCCGCCATTACCGCCGGGAATTTCCCGCAGAACTATGGCCTTACCAGGTGCGGCCCGACTATTTCGATCTCTGGAGCTTAAGCCGGGACCAACTCCTGGCCGCAGGGCTGAAATCCCACTGCATCGATATTGCCGGCATCTGCACCCGTTGCCGGGAGGATGAGTTCTTTTCCTACCGGCGGGACCGCATCACCGGCCGCCAGGGCGCGGTGATCGGGATTAGGGATTAAAAATATCATTATCCAAAAGCTCTCTAATCCCTAACCCCTAATCCCTAACCCTTTTTATCCCTGCGCGGGACCCTGCGGGGATGATCCCTTAAAAAACTTGTCCTTTACGTCGTTGTACAGCTTTTTGGCGCTTTCCACTGCCTGCTCCACCTGGCGGGGATATTTATAGCCCACAAACACGCCCGCCGCGAATCCCAAAATCACCAGAAACATATCTCTTATCCTCTCTGCATGATGTTATTGTTAAAATTTGCGTCAATCCTGGCCTCCCAGGGCCTCCCGGGCCAGGTTGCCCACGGTGGTGCACCCCAGTTGCTCCCGGTCGTATAGCTCCACCGGAGCGTCGTCCCCTACCAGGCCGGAAAGGGCCTCAGCCAGGCCCGGCGGCTTCACCCGGCCCAGGCACCAGGCCGCCAGGCCCCGCATCTGGGGGTCCGGGTCCTTCAGGAAGTCGAACACCAGGGGTATGGCTTCATCCAGGACTTCGGGATGGACCTCCCACAAACGCCCCAAGCCCCAAAGCATAGTCATCCGGGCAAACGGATTTCCCAAAAAGCCGTAAAACATGGGGAGAATATCTTCCACCAGGGGAAGGTGGCGGCGGGCGATCTCTCCCAGGGCAGCCGCGGCCAGCCAGCCGAAACTGCCGGAGTCCTCATTCAACTGCCAAAGCAGCCGGTTGATGTGCTTCCGCACCTGCTCCGGCTGCGCTGCGGCCACATAGCCCATGCCCTCCACCGCCCGCCAATGCAGCAACCTCGTGGGGTCAAACAGGTAGTTCATGAGTTGGCCGGCAACCCCTGCTTCCTGTCCGGCGAGAGCCGCCAGTGCCGGAAAATCCCCGGCCTGCAGCAGGGCCACGATTTGCTCCCGGAGAGCGCGGCGACTGGCTAGGGCCTTCATAATGAGGGAGTGCCGGGAAAAACAGATCCATTTTGACGCGGCGGTTAAGGACCGGCCCCAAGGCCGGATTCCCGCCGCTTAAAGGTTCTGGCTGATTATCATGGCGAAGGGCCCGTAGTCCCTGTCTTTCCCCTGAATACTCCTTACCTGCAAGATTAAAAAGGGATATCGTCTTCCGGGACGCCGCCGGGCGGCGGGCCGAAAGGCGGTTCCGGCTCCTGCACCCGGTTGCCGGCCCCGGCAAGTCCCAGCATCTGCATGGTATTGGCGATGATGTCGGTGGTGTAGTGCTTCACCCCGTCTTTTTCATAGGACCCGTATTCCAGCCGGCCCTCGATATAAACCTGCTTGCCTTTAGCGAGATATTGACCGCAAATCTCCGCCAGCTTGCCCCAAGCCGTGATCCGATGCCAGTCGGTGCGCTCCTGCACGTTGCCCTGGCGGTCTTTAAATTTCTCGGTGGTGGCTATCCTGAACTTGCAGACCGCAGTGCCGCCTGCGGTGTAACGCATCTCCGGGTCAGCCCCCAGATTTCCCACCAGAATAACCTTATTGACCCCGGCCATGGCCCCTCCTTGCTGGTCCTTTGGGCGTTATCATCCTCTATCACAGAACTAATATCCTGGGCAAGGATTAATGCGGTTTTCTGTTTGCTGTTTTCTGTTTTCTGTTCCTGAAAATACAAGTTTCTCGCAAAGACGCAAAGTACGCCAAGTTTATAATTCTTTACTTAGCGTCCTTTGCGCCTTGGCGAGAAACCGATCTTCAATTTTTGCGGGTAGTCTGTTTTCTGCTGAAAGCTGACAGCTTCTTTGCTGACAGCTTTTATCTCCCCCAATCCAACAGCCGCAGTTCCGGGTGCAGCCGCCCCTGGAAGAAAGAGAAGCGGGGGCTGAAAGCCACCTCCAGCGGCCCGGCCAGGGGATGGGCCCCGGCCCTGTCGAAGGCGATGGCCTCCATGAGACATCCGTTCTGGGCCAGTTGCACCTTCAAATGACGCTCCCCCACGATCCGGGAGCTGAGGCACTCCACCCCGGCGCAGGCCAGCACCGGCTCCGGGTTCCCGGGGCCGAAGGGACGCAGCCGTTCCAGTTGATGATAAAACTGAGCATCCAGCTCCTCCAACTGCACCAGGGCGTCCACCTTTAGGGTGGGCTTAAGATGCTCCGGCCCCACCTGCTGGATAAAGGCCTCCTCCAAGGCATCTTGTAATGCCTCTACGTCACCGGCCGCCACTTCGAAACCGGCCGCGGCCTGGTGGCCCCCGAATCTGGCCAGAATGTTTTTACAGGCCGTCAGTCCCTGGAAGAGGTGGAACCCTTCGACGCTCCGGGCCGACCCCCGGCCCCGGCCGTTTTCCAGGCTCACCAGGGCCACCGGCCGGTGATATGCTTCGGCCAGCCGGGCGGCAACAATGCCTAAGACCCCGGGATGCCAGCCCTCCCCGGCCAGGACCCAGACCCGCCTATCCCCCAGGTTTTGCCGGTCCGCCAGCTCCAGGGCCTGGCGCCTGACTTGTTCCTCCAGCCCCTGGCGCTGCCGGTTCAAATCGCTGAGATACCGGGCCTGAGTGCGGGCCTGGGCCAGGTCCCGGCTGAGCAGCAGCTCCAGGGCGCTCTTTGCCTGTCCCAGACGTCCGGCGGCGTTCAGCCGGGGCGCCAGGCGGAAGACCGCGTCCCGGTAAGAGACGGGTTTGCCCTCCAGGCCCGCGGCCTCCTTCAAGGCCACTAACCCGGGGCGGCGGCTCTCTTCCAGGACCTTGAGTCCTTCCCGCACCAGGATGCGGTTTTCCCCCTGCATGGGGGCCACGTCCGCGGCGGTGCCCAGGGCCACCAAATCCAGGTACGAGCGCAGGTTGGGCTCCGGGCGCTTCTTAAACCAGCCGCTCTCCCTTAAGTTCGCCCGCACCCCCAAGGCCAGGAGCAGTGCCACCCCCACCCCGGCCAGGTCCCCAAAGGGATAATCCTCCCCGCCCCGCTTGGGATTGACCACCGCCAGGGCCGGGGGCAGCTCCGGAGGCAGTTCGTGGTGGTCGGTGACGATCACCTCCAGCCCGTTATCCATCGCCCAGGCCACCTCCCCGGCGTCGCTGATGCCGCAGTCCACGGTGACCAGCAGCTTGGCCCGCCGCGCCAGTTCCTGAAGCGCCGGCAGCTTCAGGCCATAGCCCTCCCGGAGGCGGTCGGGGATATAGGTGAGGCAGTCCAGGCCCAGTTCCCGGAAAAAATCGTGCAGCAGGCAGGTGGAGGTAAGGCCGTCCACGTCATAGTCCCCATAGACCACCACCCTCTCCCGGCGGCGCACCGCCTCGGCCAGCCGGGCCGCGGCCTTCTCCAGGCCGGGCAAGGCAAAGGGAGGATGCAGCTTTTCCAGGCTGGGCTCCAGAAAGGCCAGGACATCTTGGGAATCGATCAGGCCCCGGTTGAGCAGAATCCGGGCCACCAGCCGCGGCACCCCGTGCCGGGCGCTCAACTCGTTAATCAATTCCAGTTGTTCCGGATAAGTCCGCCAGATTTTTTTTCTACGCATTTTATTTGATTCTCACGCAAAGACGCAAAGACGCCAAGGCGCAAGATATTATAATACTTGCGTCTTTGCGCCTTTGCGTCTTTGCGTGAGATTTCATTTCATTCCACTGTCTCACCTGGTTTCAAGGCAATAACCTCGATACCCAGCCCCTTAATAAGCTCCCGTAACTCCCCCGGCGTGCCCGTCAGCACCGGGAAGGTGCCGTAGTGCATGGGGATGACCCATTTGGGTTTTAAGAGCTTGCAGGCCAGGGCCGCCTCCGCCGGGTTCATGACGTAGTGGCTGCCGATGGGCAGCATGGCCAGTTCCGGGTGATAGAGTTCCCGGATGAGCTCCATATCCTTGAAGACCGCGGTGTCCCCCGCGTGGTAGGCGGTGAAGTCGTTGGGAAACTTGATCACGAACCCGCCGGGGTCACCCGCGGCCACGAGCTTCCCCCCTTCCTCCACCGCCGAAGAGTGGATGGCGTTGGTCATGGTAACCTCCAGGCCGTGGAAGGGCACCGTGCCCCCCTTGTTCATGCCGATGACCTGGGGGGCGCCCTGGCTGGCCAGGATTATGGACAGCTCGTGGATGGCCACCACCGGAGCCCCGGTCTTTTTCGCCAGGGGCACCGTCTCCCCCACGTGGTCGCCGTGGCCGTGGGTCAGCAGGATGAGGTCCACCTTGCCCACCTTATCCAATGGCGTATTGAGCAAAGGATTGCTGAGCCAGGGGTCGATCACTACGCTCACCTTGCCATCCGTCAATTTGAAGGCCGAGTGACCGTAAAAAGTGACGCTCACCCCGCGGCCGATTTTTGCTGGAGACATGATTCCCTCCCTCAAATTAAAAGTTCCAATTTTCGTAGGGTGCGTCTTACGCACCATTTAACTTCGGAAAAGCTATGCTTGCGATTATCTTTAACAATAATAAAATTCTCTTGGATTTCCGAATGCACCCCAAGCAAAGCTTGGGGCCAATTCCCGTTCCCAAGCGCAGCTTGGGAACGAGAATGGAAAAAGTAGGGTGCGTCTTACGCACCATTAATCACGCCTCGAAAATCGACGGCCGTTTAGCCCCCAAACCGCCCCAACCGGAACTTTATCTTTTACTGATCACTGATCACTGATCACTGTCTTTACTGATCACTGACCACTGACCACTGTCCTAATGCAGTATCTCCTCCAACGCCTCCAAATTCTTCCGCATGCCCATCAGTATCAAGGTATCCCCCGCCAGCACCAGGGTTTCCGGTGTGGGATTGAAGAGCATCTCCCCGTCGGCCCGTTTGATGGCCACCACAATCAATTCGTATTGCCGGCGGATGCCGGAATCTTTGAGGGGCTGGCCGATCATGGCGGAGGCCTCCCCCACCCTGATCTCCTCCATGCTCCACTCCACTCCTTCATGCATGGCCAGTTCCATGAAGGTGGTCACCGTGGGCCTGAGGATGGTGTGGGCCATCTTCCGCCCCCCCATCTCGTAGGGAGACTCCACCTTGTCGGCCCCGGCCCGGATGAGCTTCCGCTCCGCGCCCGGCTCCTCCCCCCGGGCGACGATGAACAGCGCCGGGTTGAGGCTCCGGGCGGTGAGGACGATATAGACGTTGGAGGCGTCGGAATGGACCACCGACACCAGCCCCCGGGCCCGCTCGATGCCCGCTTCCAGCAGTATCTCTTCTTTAGTGGCGTCGCCCGCCAGGTAAAAATAAGCGGACTCCCCCAACTTGGAAAGGCTTTGCGGGTTATTGTCAATAATTACCAGGGGAATTCCCCGTTCTTTCAATTGCCGGGCGATGATTTCGCCGATGCGCCCGAACCCGCAGATGATGTAGTGGCCGCTCAGTTTTTTGATTTTTTGTAGCAATTTTCGCTTCCCCAAGGCCTCGGCGATTTCCCCTTCCACCACCACCCGGGCCAGAGAGGTGACGATGTAGAACAACACCCCCATCCCCGAAAGGATCAGGATCATGTTGTAGACCTGGCCGGCCCGGGACAGGGGATGCACTTCCCGGTAGCCCACGGTGGCCAGGGTGGTCACCGTCATGTACAGGGAGTCAAAGAAGGACCACCCTTCCAGCCAGACATAGCCCAGGCTGCCCAAAACCAGGATGGCCGCCAGGCTGCCGGTCAGTTGGGCGATTTTGCGGAGAGTCAGCATATGCGACGGGTGGCCGGTCTTCGGTCTTCGGTCTTTGGTCTTCGGTTAAAAAAAACAGTCAATGCCATAAAATCATTCATGAGGCCGCAGCTCACCGCCTGGTTATGAACAACTTCCACAACACCGGGGCCAAACCTTGAACTTCGAACCTTGAACCTTAAACTACTAACCTCAATCTTGCAGAATGGCCTCCGCCACGTACGCATCCGTAACCAGCACGTTGAAATACTTACCTTTGAGGCAGGCCCGGATGGCCTCGGTCTTCTCCAGGCCACCGGCCACCGCGATCACGTAGCGGTCAGCCATCCCGGCGCGTTCCCGCAAGTCCGGCGCGCCCACGCCGATGACCCGCCGGGTCAGGGCCGCCAGTTCCGGGTCCGTGTAATCGATAAGGGGTTCGCCCTGGGCGTTGATGGGGGTATGGTTGATTTCTCCCACCACCCCTTTGCGCGCCAGGTCTTCCGCGGTCAGCCCCAGCTCCTGGGAGGCCAATGCCCGGAAGCCCGGCAGGGGGCCGGTGAGGTAGCCGATCCCCAACACCATGATATCCACGTTCCAGATATCCTGGTAGATCTTTTGGAGCTCGGGGTTGGCCGCCAGCCTCTTCTCATATTCCTCCTTGGAACTCACCGGCATGGAGGGGAGGATGAAGGCCTTGGCGTCCGGATACTTGGTGCTCATCATCCCCACCAGTGCATTGGCGGTCAGCCCCGGCATGGTGAGGATGGGAGTCATGGTCAGGGGATAAAGATTGAGGCCGGTAAGGCGCTCCGCCTCCAGATAGTTGATCAGGTGATAGATGGTCTTGCCGCCGGAAAGCCCGATCCTGGCGCCCTTGGGCGTGACCTCCTCCAGGTAGTACGCGGCCTCCCGGGCCACGGTCTTCTGGATGGAGTCCAGGTCTTTCATCCCGGGATCCACTACCCGCAGTTCCCGGAGATGGGGATAGCGCTCCTTGAGTTGGTCCTCTAAATCCGAGCGCCGGGGAATGGCCGACTTCTCGAAGATGAAGGCCATGACCTGGGGCAGGGTGGTGTATTCCATTTCGTGCAGCCCCAGGCGGTGGGGCTCGAAGGGGCCGTGGCGCCGCATGTAGTTGGCGATGCAATTGGCCTGCTTTCGGGCCTCGTCGAAAGATATATCCTCAAAGAGGTCCACCGGGCCGATGAGTTTGCCGTGGGCCACCTGGTAGCCCGCGGCGATGATCCGGGGCGGCCCGTCAAAGCGGGTGGGCCGGGCGTCCTTGAAACTCACGGGCATCAGCGGCCCGTTATGGGACCCCCGCATCCAGCCTTCCACCAGGTGCGGGAAGGCAAAAGGCTCCACCACTTCCCCCACTGCCGGAAAGCCGGACTGGGAGCGGACGATCATTACGGGATCGTCCTTGCCCACGTAGCGGCCGGCAATCAGCCCCAATCTTTGGACCGAAGCCGACATAGCCACCTCGTTGTCCTTCTTGCGGTAGATATTGGCGATCACGTACCGGCCGGTGGCGCCGATGAGCACCAACAGGTCGTACATGTCCTCCGGGCAGGAGAGCATCCATTCCTTGTGTTCCACGACGTCCAGCACCCGGAAGCGGAAACCCCGGTGCATGGCCGGATCGATGACCAGGCCCGCGGTGCAGAAGGGGTCCGCGAACATGCGGAAGAGCGGCAGGTTGAAGGCGCCCGGGGAGGTCTTGTCCGCCATGAAGATGATCACCGGGTCGCTGGGGCGCTCCATAAAGGTGATTTCCGCCACCCCGGGTCCCATGCCCTTGACGTTCCCGGAAAAACTGTCCGCCAGCAGGTCCTGGCCCGCGCCGTAAAGCTTCAGGCGCTTGGCCAGATCGGTGAGCTTGAGGAAGGTGTCCCAGGCGAACTTGTGGACCTTTTCATCTTCCTCGCCGTGGCGATGGGTCATGATCAGCTCCACATCGTCGCCCACGTGCAGGACCTGGCCGTCCACCAGGAAGCCCTTGGCCACCTCTTCCTTGAGGCATTCGGCAGCCAGGGCCAACATCTCCGGGTGGGAAGTGCTGTGCCCCACCCATCCGCCTACGTCCGCTTTGATTACCGACAGGGTGATCTTCTCCGCAGTGCCCATGAAAATCCTCCTTTTTCCCCCGTAGGTCAATTTCCTTTGGCAGAGGTTGGATGATTATGGTAATGAGAGGACCATGTGGTTTACCAAGCACGTCAAATTGGGACTTTGCCTGGCCCTGTTAATGGTTGGCGGCGGCAGTTGCCTCGCCCGGCCCCTGCCGCCGGTTTCCGGGGCCGCCTTGCAGCCGGGGCGGTTTCTGGAAGGGTTTTACATCGCCCCGGATTTTGCCCCGGGTAAGGCCTCCTATGATCTGGAGCCGTTCACCGTGGACCAGGCCCGGGAGGTGGCCCCGGACGAATTCGCAACCCTCCTTAATGAGGAATTGGCCCGGGCCTGGGAGGCCAACGGCCTGAAGGTTAAAGGTCCCCAGGGAGCCTGCCGCGTCTCAGGCGCCGTCAAGGAGGTGCGGCTCAAAGGCACCCATTTCCGTTTCTTCACGGGCAGGATTGCGGTCGACCTGGACGTTGCCGGCGCCTTTACCCAGGAAGGCCGCACCGTCTTTGCCTTCAGCGACCGGGTGCGCCTTTCCTCCCCGATCAACCCCGGCCCGCCGGCCCCCAAGGAACGGGAACTCCTGCTCAAGCAGGCGGTCCGGACCTTCGTGAACCACCTCCTCACCGAACTCCTCCTTTACCGGCCCTCGGGCCCGGAGGAGGAGGGATAGAGGTTGGCAAACACCCGGACGATGAGCCGGGGCCTTTCCTTGGAGGAAGTGAGAAGCTCCACCGCGCCGGCATAGTGCCCCGGGTCCCGGCGGAGGTTCTTGACTTCCAGGACGTAAATCTTGCCCGGTTGTTCGGCCTTCAAGTTGGCCTCAATCATCCCGGGGATGCCGTTTACCACCTGTTTAATCTCCCACGGCCCGGATTGGTGGGAGATAAAGCGCACCTCGCCCTTAAGATCGTCATCCACCCTGCCCCGGAGACGCACGATGTGGCTGGGCTGAATCTCGATGATGGGCTGCACATACCCCTTCATGCTCAGCACCACCTCCGGCCGGGCCGGGTCATTGAACTTCACCGTGGTTTTTTTGAGAAAATCCCGGAGCACCGAAAAAGGTTTGATGGTCAGGGTGATTTCTCCCCGGCCCCCCGGGGGGATGGTCCCGTCATAATTGGCCACGGTGCAGGCGCAATCCGGGTCCACCTCCTCCACCTTCAGGGGCGCGTTCCCTTCGTTTTTGATCACGAAGGTATGGGCCAGGGCCTTGTCTTCAAAGACCTTGCCGAAATCCTTGGAAGTTTCGGACACTATTGCCCGGGGCGCGGCCGCCCAGCCCGTCCCCAAAATAAGGAGCAGACCTGCCGCGCAGATAACTCCAGCCATTGCCGTACTCAGGCTCCGGACCTGCGCCGGAAGCCTCAAAAAACGCGTTATCCACATAAATTCAGGCCAACCTCACGCAAAGACGCCAATACGCAAAATTTTAGCACATCTTTGTGCCTTTGTATCTTTGTATCTTTGCGGCTAAAATTAATTTACCCGTACCTCTCCCGATTCCGCTGTCACCGGGACCTTTAAATCTATCTTACCATAAAGATTTGCCTGTGTTGGGCAAAAGTTTTAATATAATGAAGCGGTCAGCCGTCAGCTTTCAGCTATCAGCTTTAAGAAGCCGTCAAGCCTTAAATTTCTTACGTTTATTGCCTTAACTCCGGAATAAAAAGAAGTTTTTTTATTTCAGTGATCCTGGAGCAAGAACCCCCCTCTCCCTTCCAGGGGGGGCCGGGGTGGGGGTGGCGGCTTTTGCCTCCTTCGTCCCCTGATGCCGCCGCCTTGGCATTTTCCCTTTACTGAAGGGAGCTAAGGCAACAATAGATAATTTTTAGCTGAAAGCTGACCGCTGCTAGCTGACAGCCCTGCGCCCAATACTCGACAAGCCTTAAAAACGCGGCATGGCCGCTTAAGGGAGAAACCGGACAAATGACCCCCCTCAGCCGCATCACCCGGAAGACCAAAGAAACCGAAGTGGACCTGGAGCTGGAGCTCGACGGCCGGGGAGACGCCGCCGTCGACACCGGCATCCCCTTCCTCGATCACATGCTGCACCTCTTCGCGGCCCATGGCTATTTTGATTTGAAAATCAAGGCCCAGGGCGACCTGGAGGTGGACCAGCACCACACCGTGGAAGACATCGGCATCTGCCTGGGCCACGCCTTCCGGGAAGCCCTGCAGCAGCGCCCCGGAGTGCGCCGCTACGGAGAAGCTCGGGTGCCCATGGACGAAGCCCTGGCCCAGGTGACCCTGGATCTGAGTAACCGGCCCTTCCTCCACTTCCAGGTCGCCTTCCCCAACGGGACCGCGGCCCTGGACCCCCAACTGGTGAAGGAGTTCTGGCGCGCTCTGAGCGTCCACGGCGGCATCACCCTGCACATCGCCGTGCCTTACGGCGAAAACACCCACCACATCATCGAAGCTATATTTAAAGCCGCAGGCCGGGCCTTGGACGCCGCCACCCAGCCGGAGCCGCGGGCGAAGGGAGTGCCTTCCACCAAGGGCGTGTTGTGAAACCTTCTCTCCGCGTCCTCTGCGTCTCTGCGGCGCAGAGAAAAAAATGATTTTCATGAAAATCGGCAAGCTCCTCATTCCCGTCCTTATCCTGGCGCTGGCGGTATTGCCCCTGGCAATTTGCGCCCAGCAATTCCCGGGGGCCAGCCACCTCCACGCGGTGGACCTGGCCAGCCAAGGCAAATTTCCCGAAGCCAAAAAGATTTTCCAGGACATCCTGGCCGGGGACCCGGCCCATGAGCGGTCCCTGCACTGCCTCAACATCCTGGAAGACCTGGAAAAGCAAAAGATCAAGAAACAGACCGCGGTCCACCTCTTCAAGAGCCTCTCTTACTTTTATCAGGACAAGTTTACCGACACCCTGGCCGAAGCCAACCTGGCCTTTAAGTTCGACCCCAAATACAAACGCTGTTACAACGCCCGGGGCGGGGCCTATTTCGGGCTGGGGAAAAACGAGGAGGCCCTGGCCGATTTCAACCGGGCTTTAAAGATCGACCCCGAATACGCCGGGGCTTTTTATAACCGGGGCTGCGTCTATATCCGCACCGAAGAATACGCCCGGGCCATCTGTGATTTCGACCAAGCCTTAAAAATTACCCCCAAATTCGCCAGCGCCTTTTACAACCGGGGCATCGCCCATTTCCACCAGGGCGAGTTCCTCTGGGCCCTGGCGGACTTCAACCGGGCCCTGGAAATCAACCCCCGCCTCGCCGAAGCCCACATGAACCGGGCCGTGACCCTGGAAGAACTGGGCAAAGAAAAGGAAGCAAGAGAGGCGTATAAAAGATTTTTGCAGGATGCCCCGCCCAATCTCAGCCGCGAAATAGACTACGCCCGGAAGAGACTGGAGATTTTGGGGAATAAATAATCCGTCACAGCGAACCGCAAGGTACTGTATTAATAATCGGAAAGAGACGAATCACCTTAGGAGTTGTATGATGGACTGTGAAAAATACTTTCTGGGTATTCGTTTTGTAACGCCGCCAATCGGATTGGAATCGCCGATATTCGGTTTTGCTACATTTGTTCAAGCGCTGGCGCTTTTAGTAATTATTTACATGATCACAGATATACGCTACCGATTCCGCCTTAAAGTTGCGCCTATTCCTCTTTTGAATCTAACCTTCATCCTCATAGGGGTTATCGGTATTGGAACACTACTGACAGATATATGGTTTGCAAATGGTTGGCCAATGCCAAATTTTCTTGCCGATCAATCAATGTTACAGGGACTATTCGGATTCATTTTTCTACTTCTTGCCATGATATGGATATACTATGCATTCATCAACCCTCCAATATTTAGCGAGAAGAACTGTAGAAGCTTTGGCAATGCTTTGTACGGAGCAATATTGAGAGGGTTAGACAGCGAATTACCTATTATTGCCAATGAGTTGGCAAGGTCAGCTAAACCTCTTGTCAAACTCTCTAAACAAATTATACTAAGAAGGAGAAATACTGTTAAAAAGCCCGAGGTAGAAACAAAACGAAAGCCCAACGTCGGCGATTTTGCTCATGATATACTATTGTTGATGGGCAACCGAAAGCTTTGCAGACATATAATTGCATCTTCACCTGTTTCGGCGATTGAATTTTTCGAAGCCATGACAATCAATGAGAAATACGAGCTTCCCATCGGGCAGTTTGCCAAAAATATATCTGCGGAGGCGATTATCAACAAAGATTCAATTTTATATCATGAGGATGAAGGCTTCAGTTCAGGATTGATTGGCTACCTGAAACCTTTTAGTAAAGCTATATATGGTAACTATCTGCTGGTTGAAACGCTTGGTTCTAATTTTGGATCGCCGCTTGATATACCCTACGGAATGGTATTTTCCTGGGATGCGGAACAGCTCAAAGTTTATTGTAGGGCTGTAAAAATTACCTTTAAAGGCTATCTTGAAGGCGAAAATTGGTATCAGCACTCTTTTGTTTTATATCGCGCTTTTGAGAATATCAAAAATTCCTTGAGTGATATTTATAAACTAAATGATATCCTCATCGATTATTATTCCACCGACATATTTAAACGGTTAAAAACTGTCGTTGATTTTATCAAAGAGATCATAAAGCTTATAGATAAACAAGAAACTATACCTGTAACTAAATTGAGGGTACGTGGAGAACGAACTTATGAAGATTTTTATGATAACATTGCAAATTTCATTTTTGAAATCATACTCTCTGCTGCCTCAGTGACAGCACCGCCAGATAAATGCTGGACTATTCATTACAATGCTGTGTGGAGGGAATTTTTCAGTTTGTTAAGAAAAGGAAAGGTTTGGAAAATTGTCCACTTTAAACTACGCCGCATCTTGTACGACGAAATACGTCAACTAGAGGAATTGCCAAACTATAAATCGTCAGCAATCTTGGGATTCTGTCTTAATGTCATGGGCCTGAAAATTAGAGAAAAGCAATCATACAATATCAATTACTATCCGCTTCATAAGGCAGTTCTTGCATGGGCTTCGAATAATTATTTACGCTTAAAAAGTACCCAACCTGACGTAGCAAAATCATGTCTCATAGGCAGCATAAGCTTCGATGAACAAGGAAACCAATTAGTTAAAACATATCTAAGAGGTTTGGAGTTAGAAGCTCAAAAAGAATATTTGGAACTTAATCCTATGGAGTCATGTGAGCGAGTAAAAAAAATGGATGCCGATAGTAAATAACAGTAGGCCATACCCACACTAAAAAACCTGGAACTTGGAACGCTAATTCACCAACAAATTCGCCGGCAACTTATTGAACCGGCTGCGGTAGCGCAGTTGGCTGGAGGCGTAGAGGATGGAAAAGTTGTGGTGGCCGTCGCTAACCGGCCGGAGTTTTTCAGCATCGCCCGGCCAACCGGCCACCCATAAATTTTTTTTCCCAAGCTCCCCCTTCCCCTTGCTTTCCTCTCCAGAATGCTTACTAATATGATTGCCAAGACGTTCAGTCTGAGCACCGGAACGGTGCAGGGGAGACGGCCTGCGGGCCGCACCTCACAGGGTTGGGTCACCCGCCGGACTGGACCTCAAGGCAACCTGCTTCGGACCCGGGCAACAACCGGCCCGACCCAAATTCAACCGGGGCCGGCTGGGCGCTGATTGCCGGAAGCGGCAATGGATGCCCGCTCCGCTTGCTGAAGCAGCGGGTGTTGCCACGGAACGTTCCGGATGATCTGTCCGGCGACTTCCCCCAGGGAAGATTGAAAAAGGTTTCGTGGGCCGGGGAAGCCCGGGAATTTCCTGAATACTCACCCTGGAGAGGGAGTAGAGGGATTCCCGGCTTCCCTTTTCATTTTTCCCGGAACCCTCAACTCTAATTCACTAACAAATTCGCCGGCAATTTATTGAATTGGCTGCGGTAGCGCAGTTGGCTGGAGGCGAAGAGGATGGAGAAGATGTTGTGGTCGTCGCTCACCACCCGGCTTTCCGGCGGCAGCATGGCCGGGGTGACCAGGCGGGCGGCCTTCAGGGTCTGGTGATCCTTGGCGGGCATAGGGCCTTTATCCGCCAGAGTTACGGCCTTCTGGGGGTCAAGGGGGCCGTTGGCCGCGACCATGCAGGCGCTGGAGACCAGGCCGCCGGAGGACGGCGAGCGCAGTTCCAGCAGATACGGAAAGACCGCGCCCACGGTGGCCAGGATGGTTTCGTTGGCCGTCTCGTTGGCCGGATCGAAATAGGTGTTGATGACCACCACCCCGCCGGGTGCCAGACAGGCCTTGACCTCCCGGAAAAACTCCACGGTGAGCAGATAGTCCGGGGTGCAGTCGCCGTGAAAAAGATCGGTGATCACCAGGTCATACGCGGGGCTTTGCTGGCGGCGCACAAAGGTCCGGGCATCCTCCACGTGTACTTCAATCCCCTTGGGGTCGAACTCGAAATACTCCGTGGCCGCAGTTAAAGAGTTGGGATTGATCTCCACCGCGGTGACCTTCCCGCCCCGGCGGTGCAAGGCCCGGGGGATCATGCCCGCGGCCACCCCGAGCACCAGGGAATTCTTGGCGTCCGGCGTATAGGCCTCCACCAGGCGCATCATAAAGCCGGTGTGGTCCAGGATCACGCCGTCCGCAGTGACCATGTTCTGGATAATGCCGTCCTGGAGGTAGGCCCGGGCCGGTTTCCTGCCCTCTCCTTCCGGCCGCACCTCCAGAATCTTGATATTGCCGAAAACCGAGGTGTATTCCGCCAGGACCTCGAAGTTTTTGCCGATCTCACTCATGCCCGCCAGCATCCTGAAGTAAGCGCGCTGGCCCGCGAGCAGAACCAAACTCAGAATCACAATCAAGGCGCAGCCGCCCAGCAGCCGCTTCTTCCGGCTTCCCGGAATCTCCTGGGCCAGGGACATCCCGGCCACCACCAGCCCCAATCCCAGGCTCATCCACAATAAGGCCCGAAAATTGGTGAGGTGGGGAATGATCAGGAACGCAGTGATCACCACCCCCGCCACCGAGCCCACGGTGCTGATGAAAAAGACCCGGCCCGCGCCCGCATCGCCTTCGGGGTTCAAGTCCCGGGCCAGGGCGATGAGCAGCGGGTTCATGGCGGAGAGCACCACCAGGGGCAGGGCCAAAAGAATTATGCCCCCCAGGAAGCTGGCGACAATCAGGTTGATGGTGGCCAGGAAAGGAAAGACCACGGGGTAGACCGCCGCGGCCAGGACGATGGAAAGCCCGGCCCACAGCGGCGCGGCCAGCAGGGATAATTGCAGCGCTTCTTTGCCCCGGCGCCGGGAAAACCGCCCGCCCAATTGGTAGCCCAGAGCCAGAAAGATCAAGGTGATGGAGAGGATGCCGGCCCAGATATAGAGGCTCACCCCGAAATAAGGGGTCATGATCCTGGAGGCCAGGACCTCCAGAGACAGGGTCACCGCGCCGGTGATAAAGATCAGGGCTTCATACTGCCGCAGCCGGACTTGGGGGCCTTTTAGCTGAGTTGTGCTTTCCGGCCGCCCCTTTTCCGGGGGCTTGCCTTCCGGGGTAATTTTCTTTTTCTTTGCCATTTTCTTGAGTGGAATCGATTTAATTATCAACTCTGCGTCCTCTGCGCCTCTGCGGTAAGAAAATGCACCGCAGAGACGCAGAGGGCGCAGAGTTAAACATATTATCGATCATAGCAGACGGGGGCAGACCGGGGCAAGAAGATTGCGGTGCGGCCTCCAGCCGGGAGCCGGGTTCGGTAAATTTTTTCCCCTCCCCGATATTTTTTCAAAAAAATCTTTCCAGCCCCTTGCTTTCTCCCCTGGGATGCTATAATATATGCTTGTCAGGAGAAGCAGTCCGAGAACCGCAAAGGTGAGGGTTGGCGGCCTGCGGGCCTCCCCCTTCAGGGTTGGGTCGCCCTCAGGACTGAACCTCCAGGCGACCTGCTTCGGCCCCGAGCAGCAGCCGGCTCGACCCAAATAACCCCTGAGCCGGTTGGGCGCTGATTGCCGGCAGCGGCAATGGATGCCGGCTCCGTATGCTGGAGCAGCGGCGGCAGCCATGGAACCTAAAGGACAGGGGTCCGCGTTCTTAAAAAAGGGAACGGGGTTTCGTGGATCGGGGAGGGCCGGGAATTCGGGATGACTTCTCTTTGACGTGGGGAGCATCTAGCCGGGTTCCCGGCTTTCCTTTGCCGTTTTTGCCTCCCCTTTTCATCCTCACTTTCAAACAGCTCAAGTTTTTCTTTAAAATTTTGTCTCCACAAAATATTTATCAGATTGTTTCTTTTTGCCGATTATAGTTGCGTCCGGGAACACCGGAGCTGACTTTTTCCTAAAGCCCGGCCGGAGTATCCAACCGGATTGCGGCCAGCTGCTCTTTGGCCTTAATTTCTCATCCCCGGTGATAAACAATAAATTTTCTCCACAGTAGCGTTAGGAGGTTATCTTCATGCGTCTCAATCTCCAGAACAGGTTTCTGTTGCCCACCCTCGGCCTGGTTATCCTGGGAACGGTTATCTTAACTTTCGTCTCCTACGATAGATCAAAGCAGGCCATTGAACAGGCCGCCAAGGAGCAGATGGCGCTGGTTTTGGGTGCCACCAGGAACAATATCGATGCGACCCTCAATGTATTTAAGACGCTGATTTCGGGATGGACCGATGAAACGCTGTTTCAGGCGGCCGCCCAAGCTCCGCCCGACTCGCAATCCGCGGCCTCCGCCTCGCTGCAAATGGCCGATCTCGTAAAAAAATACCCCTATTTCGAAAGACTCAATATCGCCAATAAAGAGGGAGTGATTGTCACCTCCACTAATCCCAAGCTTATTACGGTGAATATTAACGATCGCGTATATTTTAAAGAGGGGATGCAGGGCAAAGTGAATATCTCGGATGTGATCGTCAGCAAAGCCACCAATAAACCGGTAGCCATGGTATCCGCCCCTCTCAAAGAAGACGGCAAAGTTGTGGGAGTTCTGTCCGGCGCCATCAATCTGGGAAATTTTGAAAAGGCCTATCTGGACCCCGTAAAAATGGGGAAAGGCGGGTATCTGTTTATGGTTGACGCCAAAGAGGGAGTGGCGTTGACCCATCCGGACAAGTCCATGATCTTTAAGCTGAAGCTGAACGAGCATGACTTCGGCCGGCGGATTTTGGCGGAGAAGGCGGGCAACATCAATTACACTTTTAACGGCGAAAATAAAATTGCCGCGTTTGCCTCTCTGAAAGAGATTAAATGCATCCTCATCGTCAATGCCGCGGTGGATGAACTGCTGGCTGCGGCCCAGCGGATCAAATGGATCAACCTGGCCTTATCCGCCTCCATGGTGCTGATTGTCGGGCTGGTGATCTTTCTCCTGGCCCGGTCCACCACCAAACCCATCGGCCGCGCGGTCGACAGTCTCCTGGAATGCGCGGAACAGGTGGGCTCGGCCTCCACCCAGGTGGCTGCGGCCAGCCAGCAGTTGGCCGTGGGCTCTTCCCAACAGGCCGCGTCCCTGGAAGAAACATCCGCGTCTTTGGAGGAACTGTCCTCCATGGCCCAGGGCAATTCCGACAACGCCAGTCAGGCCAACATCCTGATGACCGACACCGGCCGGATTGTGGACCGGGCCAATACCTCCATGGCCGCGCTGACGGAATCCATGAGGGAAATTTCCCAGGCCAGCGGCGAAACCGCCAAGATCGTCAAGACCATCGACGAGATAGCCTTCCAAACCAATCTGTTGGCGCTGAACGCCGCGGTGGAAGCGGCCCGGGCCGGAGAGGCGGGAGCCGGGTTCGCGGTGGTGGCCGACGAAGTCCGGAACCTGGCCATGCGGGCTGCGGAGGCCGCCAAAAATACCGCTGAGCTGATTGAAGGCACGGTAACCAAGGTCAAGGGCGGCTCGGAGTTGGTGGACCAGACTTCCCAGGCCTTTTCCCAGGCCGCGGCCAGCGCCGGCAAGGCCAAAGATCTGGTGGCCGAAATCGCCGCGGCTTCCCACGAACAGGCCCTGGGCGTGGGTCAGATCAACAAGGCCATTATCGAAATGGACCGGGTGGTGCAGCGGAACGCGGCCAATTCCGAACAAAGCGCCGGCGCTTCCCAGGAGCTCAATTCCCAGGCCGAAATGATGAAGGGCCTGGTGGGCGACCTGGTCTCGGTGGTGGGAAGCGTCAACCAGAAAAACGGGTTTCGCCGCAAAAAGCCCGTTCAGGAGCAGCCGCTCCCTTTGCTCCTAGAGAAGTAAAATCAAGAATTCGGGCTGACCGCCAAAAGACCAAAGGCGGATTAATCCGGGGGAGATAAAAGCTTTCCCGGCCCCTTGTTTTTCTGCAAAGAATGTTTACTCATATAAATGCCAGGACGTTCAGTCTGAATACCAGTAAAGGTTAGGGTAGACGGACCCTCGGGCCGTGCCGCCAGAATTTAAAGGTCGCCCGCCGGATTGAACCTCTTGGCATCTGCCTCGGCCCTGAGCAGCAGACGTCTCCGGCCAAGATATTTTAATGGAGACGGCCGGGCGCCGATTGCCGGAAGCGGCAATGGATGCCCGCTTGGCTGCCGAAGCAGCGGCGGTGGCCACGGAACCAAAGATAAGGGACGGGGGTCCGGCGTTCCCTCCTGATTCAGGCGGGAACGGGGTTCCGTGGAACAGGAAATCCCGGGAAGTCCGGATGGCTCACCTGAATCGCGGGAGTATCTGTCCGGTTTCCCGGGTTCCCTATTTTTATCCCTGCCCTACTATTGCCCATCACCACCAAATCCTGACAAAATTCTATCCTTGTTTCCATAACCCTTCGGAATTACTTTCTTGCGTTCTGTCTTGCAAAGAAGCCTCACGCAAAGACGCAAAGGCGCAACGCAAGACGCAAGAACATACTATAAAGCAGTGAATCGGTGGGGCGGCCGTCTCTGGCCGCCCGAGAGGTCGGCGGGCGGGGACCCCCACCCCACGGCACGGAGGCCCGCCCCACCAGCCCCCTTTGCCCTTTCCCCCGCCGGTCAATGGCAAGGGGGAAGGGTACCCCATGGGCGAGGGGAGAGGGGGGTAAGTCATAGGCGTCCCTTGGTTTTTACTGGCCACTGACCACTTTTCAGGATAGTTGCTCATGGGCCGTTGGCCCACCCACAAGGCATGAAAAAATCAAGTAAGTCGTAATCTTAACTTTGAACTTTGAACTTTGAACTTTGAACTTTTCAAAGCAGTTCCTCATGAGCCATTGGCTCACCCATAAATTATGAAAAGTGCGTAGGGCCGGCGTCTCGCCGGCCCTGGTAATCCGTACAGGCTTGAAAGCCTGTACTGCCGCTTAAAACTTTCGAAGCAGAGAGCGCAAATATTCGATGGCTTAACTGGTTTTCATCAGGAAAGGCTATCTCCGTTTTATTGTCAAGAGACCGGCTCGGGTGATAGAATGCGGCAGGCTAAGATCTTGAAAATAGATGCTCACCACCAAGGAAGAGGACTATGGCGGTTCAGCAAATAAGCGCCGAAGAAGCCCAAAAGACAGGTTTTCAGGAGCTGTTGCAGACCTTGAACGCTTCCCCTGAGGGCCTGGCCAGTGAGGAGGCCCAAAGCCGCTTGACTCAGTTCGGCCCCAACTCCCTGGAAGAAAAGAAGGTCAACCCGGTCCTCAAATTCCTGAACTACTTCTGGGGTCCCATCCCCTGGATGATCGAGATCGCCGCCCTTCTCTCCGCCCTGGTCCGGCATTGGGATGACTTCATTATCATCATGGTGCTCCTGGTGTTCAATGCCGCCATCGGCTTCTGGCAGGAATACAAGGCCGCCAATGCCCTGGAGGCCTTGAAGGCCCAACTGGCTCTCCAGGCCCGGGTCCGCCGGGACGGCCAATGGGGAGAGATCGCCGCCGCGGAGCTGGTGCCAGGTGACCTCATCCGGCTCCGCTTAGGTGACGTTATTCCCGCTGACGTCAAACTGGTGGAAGGGGATTTTCTCAGCGTGGATCAGGCGGCCTTAACCGGGGAATCCCTGCCGGTGAGCAAAAAGCCGGGAGATGTGGCCTTTTCCGGGTCCGTAGCCAAGCAGGGGGAGATGGTGGCCCTGGTGGTGAGCACCGGAGGCGCCACCTTTTTTGGCCGCACCGCCAAATTGGTGCAGACCGCGGGTGCGGTCTCCCATTTCCAGAAGGCGGTCCTGCGCATCGGCGATTTCCTTATTTATATCAGCCTGGGGCTGGTGGCGGTGCTGGTGCTCGTGCAGTTGCACCGGGGCGCGTCGCTCCTGGAACTGGTGCAATTCGCCCTGATTCTCACCGTGGCCTCCATTCCGGTGGCCATGCCCGCGGTGCTTTCCGTCACTATGGCCATGGGGGCCTTGGCGTTGTCCAAGATGCGGGCCATCGTCTCCCGTCTGGAATCCATCGAGGAAATGGCCGGCATCGACATTCTCTGTTCCGACAAAACCGGTACCCTGACCCAAAATAAACTCACCCTGGGGGAGGCGGTGACTTTTGCCGCCAGGGATGCCCAGGAACTGATTTTCTGGGGCGCCCTGGCCTCAAAGGAGGAAGACCGGGATCCCATCGATCTGGCGGTGATCGGCGGGTTGCCTGATAAGGCGGAACTCAGCCGCTACCGGCAGAGCCGGTTTGTCCCCTTTGATCCCGTAAGCAAGCGCACTGAAAGCACGGTGACGGACCCCGAAAACCGGACCGTCTCGGTGACCAAAGGCGCCCCCCAGGTGGTCATGGGCCTGTGCCGGCTGGCTCCCGAGGCGATGGGCCGGGCCGACCAAGCCGTGAACGGCCTGGCGGCCCGGGGTTACCGTACTCTGGGAGTGGCCCGCGCCCAGGATACCGGTCCCTGGGAGTTTTTAGGGATCCTTTCCCTTTACGACCCGCCCCGGGAGGATTCCGCCGCCACCATCGTCAACGCCGGAACCCACGGCATTAAGATCAAGATGGTCACCGGTGACAACGTCGCCATCGGCCGGGAGATTTCCACGCAGTTGGGAATGGGAGGCAACATTCAGCCCGCGGACCGCCTGTTCCACGAGGGCGTGGACCTAGAACGCCTCAGCGGTGAGGCTGCGGCCCAGATCGAGGCGGCCGACGGCTATGCCCAGGTGTTCCCGGAGCACAAATACGGCATCGTCAAGGCCCTCCAGGCCAAAGGGCATATCGTGGGCATGACCGGGGACGGGGTCAACGACGCCCCTGCCATCAAACAGGCGGATGTGGGCATCGCTGTGAGCGGCGCCACCGACGCGGCCCGGGCCGCGGCCTCGCTGATCCTCACCGCCCCCGGCCTGTCGGTGATTGTCACCGCGGTGGAAGAGGCCCGGAAGATTTTCGAGCGCATGAACAGTTACGCCATCTACCGCATTGCCGAAACCATCCGCATCATGTTTTTCGTGGTCTTGGCCATGATCTGCTATAATTTCTACCCCATCACCGCCATCATGATCATCCTGCTGGCTTTTTTCAATGATGTGCCCATCATGGCCATCGCCTTTGACAACACTCGGATAGACCCCAAGCCGGTGAGTTGGGACATGCACCGGGTGCTGACCGTGGCTACCCTCTTGGGACTCATCGGGGTAGGCGAGACCTTCGGTTTGATGATCATTGCCAAAAACTGGCTCCGCCTGGATATCTCCCAGGTTCAGACCTTTATCTTCTTGAAGCTGGCGGTGGCCGGCCATCTTACCCTGTTTGTGGCCCGCACCCCCCGTTTTTTCCTGAGCCGGCCCTTCCCGGCGCCGGTGCTGCTGTGGTCCGCCATTGTCACCAAGGTCCTGGCCACCCTGTTCGTGGTTTATCCCTTCGGGATCATGGCCCCCATCACCTGGTTCCAGGTAGGCTTAATCTGGGGCTACTGCCTGATTTGGGTATTTGTTGAGGATGCCGCCAAGCTGATGGTTTATCGCCATTTGGACATGACTGGTCCCCGGCACCAGCGCTTCCTCAATTTGGTGAAACAGCGCTTCATTCTCTATCGCTAACCAGTCTTTAGGAGGTAGGGGCTGGAAATTGCCGGCTCCCAGCCCTTCCTCCGCCACCCGGTTCAGGAGGACCTCATGGAATTGATCACGGAAAAGCAGAGTGAAGTGGTGGTGTTCAAACTCAAGGGGCGGCTGGACGCCCTGACTGCCCCGGAATTCGAGCAGAAATGCCTGAAATGGCTGGAGACCGGGGAATCACGGTTCGCGGTGGACCTGGGGGAACTGGAATACATCAGTAGCGCAGGCATCAGGTCGATTCTCCTCATTGCCAAGAGGTTGAAAGCTCAGGATGGCGGCTTGGCTTTTTCCCGGATCTCCGGCATGGTGGAAAAGGTCTTCAACATTGCCGGCATCTACTCCCTGTTCCCCATGTGCGCCTCCCTGGATGAGGCCGCCGCGCAGCTCAAACCATGAACCGCCTGCGCTTGCCGGCTGTCATGGAGTCACTGGACCTGTTTCGTTCTTTCCTGGAGCAGGAGTTGGAGCGGCTTGGCCTGGACCCGGCCCGGAGACTGGAAATCGAGCTGGTCCTGGAGGAACTCCTGACCAACATCATTCGCTACGCTTACGCCGGAGGCCGGGGCGAAGTGGAGGTGAGTTACTTCCTGGAGGGTCGCCTGAGATTCTGCCTGGCCTTGCGGGATTGGGGCCGGGGGTTCAATCCCCTGGAGTCCGCCTCTCCGGACCTGGCCCTGAACCTGGAACAACGGCCCCTGGGCGGCCTGGGCCTC
This sequence comes from Deltaproteobacteria bacterium, assembly GCA_003599195.1. Taxonomy (GTDB): domain Bacteria; phylum Desulfobacterota; class Desulfobaccia; order Desulfobaccales; family 0-14-0-80-60-11; genus SURF-52. The sequence continues at coordinate 36,949 of QZIZ01000083.1, forward strand.
TACCTGGCCGGGCAACTGGCCGATAAAATAAAATATCAATATGAAGCCGGGGCTAATCAGGTAACTCTCTGCTTCGACCTGGCTCAGCCCGCGGCCGTTTCTTGATCTTCTAATGTTCGAAGTGAAAGATCACCCGGCAGCGGCCGTTCTTTTCTTCGGTCTTGATGCGGTCCGCATAGTTCTTGATGATGAAGCCCGAGAGCCGGAAAACTGCTTCCTCATCCTCCAATAGATCAACCGCAGTGGGCAACTGGCGCTGGAAATCCAGCAAGCGGCCCTCATAGTCGAAGCTCACGTCCAGGTTCATCTCGTCAAACCTCGCCTCCACCTCGATGGGGCCGTCGGCCAGCTTCAAGCCCGCCACGGCCTCCGTAAACTCTTCCATGGCCGACTCCGCCAGCTTGATCACCTCCCGCCGGGCCCCCCAGGCCGCCCCCTGCCTCAGGATAAAGGTGGAGATTTTCTCCTGGGCCTCCCGGTCCCCGGGGTCAATGGTGAGCGCCTGGCGTTTGGCAATTCCCAGGCGAAAGATGAGATTCAGAAACACCGCGCTTATGGTAGCCAGGGAAAGGCCGGAGCTAAAAATGGGTTTTAACAATGGATGAACCTGACTGTAAGCCTGAGGATAAAGGAACACCGACACCCCCAGGGTGAAGGAGGTGCCGATGACGAAGGTCTTGCGGGCGTCCAGCATTCGGGTGGTGATGATCTGGATACCCGCGAGGACCATGAAGTTGACCACAAAGATAAGAATGGCCCCGATGACCGGCCGGGGCATGATGACAAAGACCTCCGCCAGCTTGGGAAAGAAGGCCAGCAGGCAGAGCAGGCCCCCGGCGGCGTAACCGATGCGGCGGCTGGTGGCTCCGGAAGCCAGGGAAAGGCCGATATTGCTGGACGAAGTGCTCTGGCCCATGCCGCCGATCACTCCGGACAGGATGTCACCCAGGGAATCGGCCAGGATGCCCTTGCTGATGGACTTCATATCGGGGCGCTTCCAGTCACTGTCGTTGATCTTCTGGCAGGTGGTCAGGTCGCCGATATCCTTGAGGCTGGAACAGAGGGTGGCAATCAAAAACGGCAGCAGCAGCGTCATATCGATGGACCAGCCGAAGCTGGCGAACCGGGGGAAGGAGAGCCAGGACGCCGCGGAAAGGTGTCCCAGTTCGGCAGGGGTGAGAATGCCGAACAGGTAGGAACACAGGTAGCCGACGCCCAGGCCGAAGAGGATGGGATAAAGACGCAGCTTGCCTTTACCCCAGGTGTTGAGGCTCACCATGCTGACATAGGTGATCAAGGCCACCAAAAAAATGTTCCGATTGATCCCGGCCCCCGCCTCCTCCAAGCCGAAACAGCGCTCAATCCCCAGGGGAATGAGTTCGACGCCCACCATGGTGACCACCAGGCCGGCGACTTCTGGGGGGAACAAGGCCCTCAGTCGCTCGACCACGCGGGAGATGAGGGCCTCAAAGACGCCGCCGATGATGGTCATGCCGCAGACCAAAGATATGCCTCCGGTCTTGGCGGCCAGTATGGACGCGGACAGGTAGGCGGGGCCGTTCCCGGAGGGAGCGAGGTAGCCGGAGCCGACGGGCCCCCGGCGCAGGCCCTGGAGGATGGTGGCAACCCCCATGCCGATCATGGACATCTGGATCATGGTGGCGGCCTGGGCGTCGGTGCCGCCGATGGCGTGAATGATGATGACCGGATAGACGAAATAGAGGGTCATCATGATGAAGATTTGCTGGAGACTCTGGAGCAGGGTGATCCCCCAAGGCGGATTATCGTCCACGCCATAGACCAGATTTGCCGGTTTCTTGGCCATTCATCCTCCTTCCATCAGGTCCGGTCCGATAAATTCCCCCAAAATCTGAGCATCAGCATGGTGATATCGTCCGCCTCGGGCGCGCCCGCGACAAAGGCCTTGACCCGGGCCTTGACCGCCTCGATCGTTTCCTGGGGGGAGCCGGTTTGCCGGCCTTCCAGGCTTTCTTGCAGCCGGTTCTCGGAATAGAGCTCCCCCTCCCGATTGCTGGCTTCCGTCACCCCATCGGTATAAAGGAACAAGGACTCGCCGGGAGCCAGGACCAGTTCCGTGGTCCGGTAAGACCGGTCTTCCAGGGCCCCCACCAAGGCATCCCCGGACGGGGGCAGGTAGTCCACGCCGCTCCCGGGCCGGATCAGCAGAGGGGGATTGTGGCCGCCATTGGCGTAGAGCACCCGGCCGCTGCCAGTATCCAAGATCCCTAGAAATACGGTGACGAACATGGAACTGGTATTTCCTGAGACCAGTTCGCGGTTCACCCGGGCGAGGATCTCCCCCGGCCGATGGCCTTGCTCCGCCACGGCCTTGATCAGGGTCTTGGTCACGGCCATGTAAAGAGAGGCCGGTACCCCTTTGTCGGCGACGTCGCCGATGACGAAGCAGAAATGCCGGTCGTCCAGCAGGAAGAAGTCGTAAAAATCGCCTCCCACCTCCTTGGCCGGCTCGATCACGGCATAGATCTCGAATTCCCGGCGGTGCGGGAAGGGTGGGAAGATCTTGGGCAGGATACTCAACTGGATCTCCCGGGCGATGAGCAACTCGCTTTCGATCTGCGTTTTGGCCGCGGTGGTGTCCACCAACTCCTGGATTTTCCGCCGCAGGGCGACCTCCATAAAATCCAGGGATGCCGCCAGATTGCCTACCTCATTTTTATAATTCAAATACCGCCGGGGAACACCGGACCCGTCGGCCAGAGAGGTGAAGTCCCGGCTGGGCAAATTTTTGGCATAGGCCGCCAGGTCATGCAAAGGCCGAGCGAGGCGTCCGGCCAGAAGGATTCCCGATAATATCCCCAGGACGGACAGACCGATGAGACTGAGAAGACCGACGGCTTCGAATTGCCGCTGCAAAACTTCGGCCTGGGCGACAATGGTCTGCTTGGCCTGGGCCATGATTTCCAGGCCGGCTTGCTTGACTCTCTCCTGGGTAGGCAAAAAGAATTCATCGATGTTGACCACGGCGGCGACGATGAAGGGAGTTCCGGTAACGCGGACGGTGGCGGCAAACCTCCTTCTGGGTCGGTTTTCCTGGTCAAAAAAGGTTAAGTATTTGTAAGTCCTTTTATGCGTGATGGCTGCTTCCACCGCCTGCCAAGCTTCCGGATATTGCTCCTGCCATATTTTATAATTTTGGCCCTCCACTTTCCGGTCGGGATGAAAAATGTTCTCCCCGTTTTTGTCGTAGAGAATCGTGTAGCCCGCTTTTCCTTCTAACGTATAAATATTTTGTACGGCGATCTCCCGGAGCCGGTTATCCCGGCGAAGTTTGGCGTAATCATAGCGTTTCCTGCCTCCCAGTAAGGCCGCGAGTTCTTTGGCCACGCTTTCGGCTTTTTCCTTGACCATGAACTCGCCATACCCGGTCAGGACCTGCGCGGCCAGCCGGTTATTGGCCTCTTCAGTTTTCTTGACCGTCTCTTCAGCAAACCTGATGGTCTCGGCCTTGTCTCTCTCTGCCAGCCGTCCCGCGGCCAACAAGATTCCCAGGGCCAATAACAGAATGATCCCTAAAAAAGCCAGGATTAGATGAGAGCGAAAACTCACGAGAACCTCAAGAACAGCATGCGGTTATTCAACAGGCAAGTTTCTCCTGGGAAGAGAATGTCACCGCAGGGGGCAAAAGTCAATTGGAGCGCCCTATGGAGCCGGGAAGGAAGGGTTTTTTCATCCCAGATTTTGGCCGGTTCATCCCAAATAAACCGTCTCTAATTTCTCTTTGGCTCTCAGTTTTTTATAACAATGGCGACCATGATTAATGCGAGGTGAGAGCCGTTCTTTTTTGAAAATCAATTACTTTTTCCTTTCGGGGGCTCTGAAATCCGGCTGCCATTAAGCTTCCGCCTTTGACAGGCGAGTTTCCCATGTTTACCAATATAGGGAATCGATCTGGATTGTTTTCGGCCTTTTCAAACCTTTCAATGGGCGAGGACTTTATGTTGGAGCGAGTTTTAGATAAACTGCTATGGCTGGGGCATTCTTCCTTCATCTATGAAGGTGAGCCGTTAATCTACTTTGACCCCTTCGCCTTGCGCCACCTCAGGCCGGCGGACCTCATCCTCGTGAGCCACGACCATCCGCACCACTGCTCCCCGGTGGATATCGACAAGGTGAGGCGAACGCATACCGTTATTCTGGCTGATGAACATACGGCGCGTCATATTAATCCCCCTGTCATCGCCATGGCGCCGGGACAGCGGGAAACCGTGGGAGACTTCCTCATCGAGGCGTTGCCCGCATATAACCTGCACATGAGCTTTCACCCCCGGCAGAAAGCCCACCTGGGTTTCATCGTCACCCTGGAAGGGCTGCGCCTGTACCATGCAGGGGATACGGATTTCATTCCCGAGATGCGCGATTTTGACGTGGACATCGCCCTGCTGCCCATTTCGGGTTTCAATGTGATGGATGCCGAGGAAGCGGCCCAAGCCGCCCTGGCCCTGCACCCGCAGGTGGCCATCCCCATGCATTACGGCACGGACTATGGCACTCTGGAGGACGCCATGCGCTTCCGGGCTCTCTTGGACGGCAAGATACGGGTGGAGATCTTATCCAAAAGTTAGAAAGACCGAGGGTACTGGCCGCAAACCTTACAACCACAGGTTGGGGCCGGGGCCATCATGGGAGGGGGGATGTTCGGCAGGCCCATCAAGTTATTTAATCTCCTGGGCTTTGAGGTGCGGGTCGATGGCAGTTGGATCATCATCGCCGGGCTGGTTGTCTGGTCGCTTGCCTCGGGGCTTTTCCCTTATTTTTATCCCCACCTTTCCCATGAAACCTACTGGCTCATGGGCGCCCTGGGCGCGGTGGGGTTATTTCTTTCCATCATCTTCCATGAGTTTTGCCACTCTTTGGTGGCCAGAAGGTTTGCGATGCCCATAAAAGGCATCACTTTGTTCATTTTCGGCGGGGTGGCGGAGATGGCGGAGGAGCCCCCCACCGCCCGGGCCGAATTTTATATGGCGGTGGTGGGACCTCTGTCCAGCATCTTCCTCGCCGGAGTATTCTATTTATTCCATCTAGCGGGCAAGCAGGGTGGTTGGCCGATGCCGGTAATCGGCGTGACCGGCTATCTTGCCTGGATTAATGTCTTACTGGCGGGCTTCAACTTAGTGCCCGCTTTCCCCCTGGACGGCGGGCGCATCCTGCGTTCTTTGCTGTGGTGGGCCAGGAACAATCTTAGGTGGGCCACCCGGATTTCCTCGCAAATCGGGGCCACCTTCGGCTTCATCCTCCTCATCCTGGGGGTGCTGCAAATCTTTAGGGGGAATTTCATCGGCGGCTTGTGGTGGTCTTTGATCGGGATGTTCCTCCGGGGCGCGGCGCAGATGTCCTATCAACAGCTCCTGATGCGGAAAACCCTGGAGGGGGAGCCCGTGAGCCGCTTCATGAACCCGCACCCGGTGACGGTAGCGCCTTCCCTCACGGTGACGGAACTCGTGGAAGATTATATTTACAAGTACCATTTCAAAATGTTCCCGGTTGTGGAAGACGGCCGGTTGTTGGGGTACATCACCACCCGGCAGGTAAAGGAGGTTCCCCGGGAGGAGTGGGGGCGGGAAACTATTGGCCGGCTGGCGGCGCCCTGCTCCTCCGAGAACACCGTCACACCGGATACCGACGCCATCGAAGCCCTGGCCCGCATGAATCAAACCGGCAGCAGCCGTCTGCTGGTGGTTGACCAAGGCCGCTTAGTGGGCATAGTCACCTTAAAGGACCTGTTAAACTTTATCTCCCTGAAAATTGAACTGGAAGAATAGCGCACCAAGGCCCTTTCAAGAGCAGTACCAATTAAAGAAATGAAAGGGGGTTCTCTTCTTTCGCTGCCGGCTATTTCAATTTAATAAACGGATACCGTTCCTTCATCTCCCGGGTGATCAGGCCCAGGCCGCACTGGTTGTGAATGATCTCCACCACCACACCCTGGCCCAGAGGAAAGGTACCTTCCCCTGCGCCAGGGGGTAAGGAGCTCAACCGCCGCCGTGCGCATCCGTCCACATTTGCAGGGCTTCGGGGTCCCAGCGGTCCTCCGAAACCTTGTGCTGGTCTTCGGCCAGACTATGTTGGATGGCCAATTGCTGATACCGCTGATACGCCGCCTTGTCCCCCAAATAGCACTGTGGTGAATCAGGGTCGGGGCATACCAGATAAAGTACCTGGCCCTGATGCTGGTTCATCACCACTTTCTTGGCCGGCAGGGTTTTGACATAGGACAGTTTTTGAGGGGAATTGGGCGTGTGCGCCCTGAACCCGGCATCCTTGAGCAGGTCGCCCTGGGATTTGGCCGCCGGAGGACCACCGGATGGCCCCGTAGCGCAACCCGCCAGCAGGATGCCGATTACCAGCGCCATTGCCAAATAAAACCGCCAAACTGTTCTGCAACTCATAATCTTTCTGCCTCCTCATAGAATAATGGAACTGCCTGGACAGGTTTAGTTTACAAGTCCAAGTGATCCTGGCTCCCCAAAAAGTTCGGGGCAGGTCTTCATGGGCTATTGGCTCATTTTGCGGCTTGCTTTGCGTCTTTGCGTGAGGCTTATCTTTTCAGGATTCAGTAAAATCAGGAGTTAATCCCATGTAACGGTCAAGACCGAATACGCCATTGAGGCTTATCCGAGCCGCGATACCGCAGCACCGGCTCGGCCCAATAGCCGTTAGTCTCGGTGAATCCCACGCAAGGAGCCGGGCGCCGGAGGAACCCCAAGGAGGTTTCGGCCTCGAACATGTCCGGCTGGATCGCCCGGTGCTGCTCACCTTCCCGCCGGAGGCCGCCCTTGTCGAGAAAGCCCAGGCCCCCGATCCACATGGCGCAGCCGCACAGCGACACCTTCACATGGTAGCTGCCGCCTTCCCTGGCCCGGCGGATCAAAGCCGCGTAAACGCCCAAGGCCCCGAAAATCCCGGAAATGGTATCATTAAGCAGGTTATAGGGCGGATATTTAGGAGCATCCGGCGTACCCTCCTGACAGGCCAGGCCGGTAAGGGGAATGGCCACCGGGTCGAAACACCCCCGGTTGGCCCAGGCCCCGTGATTGGTCCATCCCCGCAGGGAAGCGTAAATGATTCCGGGACGTTGCCCGGCCAAGTCCTGGGGAGAACAATCCAGCCGGGCCATACTGTCGCCGCGGTAATTCTCCACAAACACGTCGGCTGCGCGCACGAGATTATCGAACTTCGGGCGGTCGGCAGGGTCCTTCAGGTCGATATACGTTTGCCGCATGCCCGCAGCAGCCTCCAAGTAAATGATATCGTGGAAATACATGGAAGGTGAGGACATCTGCAGGACGTCTGCGCCTTGCTCCGCCAAGGTCTTGCCCACGGTGGAGCCCGCGACTTCATGGGTGTTGCACAAGACTCGCACGTCGGACAAAGGACGCGCGGTTTGCGCAGTGAAAGGTTCCGGAGCACTGTCCGCGATTTTGGTTATCTCGATGACCGGCGTCTGCGCCAACTGCAGGCCGCATTCAGTATTGAGCCATTCATCAACGGTACGCGCCATGCCTCCCACCAGGCCGCGCTCATTACATTCCGTCTCCAGGTCCAGGGCGTTCCACCCGGCGATCTTCGCGGCAATGCTGTTCCTATCCGGCGTACAGCCGAGAAAATCATACCACTGCCTCTCATGGCGGGGGTAGAAACCCGCGGGTGAGAACCAACGGTCATCCTTGGTGCGGTATAATTTAAAATACATATTGCAGCCATCGGCATAGGGAACAGGGTAGCGTTTGCCGTTCAGCGTGGAAAAAGGATGGTCGGCTATGTAGTATATCGCCTTACGTAAATCGATCTTTAAATCTTGTCCCCGGCCGGTGCGCAGCCGCCAGATCATGGCCGCCGCGGCGGCCGTGCTCATGTAAGGAATGGCATAGGCCGCGCCTAGACGGATGGAGCTCTCGAATATGGGGTCCTCGCCCACAAAGGTGACCGTCCCGCCGGTATCGGCCGCGTCGAGCCCGACACTGCTCATGAGAGAGCGGAAGTGATCGTCGATGGGGAAAGGGGTCTCTTCCGTCCTGAAATTCTTTTGTTCACCCGGCTTCATAGGGGCTCCATAATATTCATTAAGCTTAAATCTTATCTAATCCTATGAATTTCCTTTATAAATCATGACCAACTTCTTCAAGGCCTCACCGTTCACCCCAGGTGCAAGCGGGGGTCTCCAGCATCAAAGGAAATTTCGGTGGAGACCCTGCCGGATCACTCCATTATACCCGTCTCCCCCCACCAGCCGGGAGCCCAGGCGTTCCAGTCCCAGTCGTCCACGTACGCTGCCTGCTCCTCATAGGCGGTCTCCGCCCGTGACAGCATGCTTTGGAAGTTCCGGTATTGCTCCTGGCTGCCGGCATAGAGGCAACCGCAGCCGCTGGCATCGGCATAGATGTAGTAGACCTTAGAGCCTTTACTGATCAAGAAGAACTTCTTCTGGGGCAAGTTCAACAGCTTGGTTCTTTGGTCCGAGTTCATGGGGATGATCTGCTTGAAACCCGCCGCGGTTAGCAGCTCGTCGGTATTTGGCGGGTTTGCCCCCGGTGAAATCAAGGAGCCGCCGCTGCCCGCGCAACCTGTCCAGAAGAGAACCAGGAGGACTATGAAGCTTCTCTCGAACCACCGGATATCTTTCTTCCGCATAACTTCTCCCTTTTGGGCCGGACCCAAATGCAAAAAATTGGCGTTATTTGCAACCTTCACGAAATTGTGCCGCAACTGCAGACACTTCAGTTAAAAAATTTTTGGGAACATTTCTTCCCAGGTTTAGACGCGAGAAATTTCTCCTGTTTCGGGCAAATCATCCTCAGCGAGCCAGTATAGACCAAATTCCCAACAAAATGAACAAAATGTATCTTCTTATCACATGAAATGACGCCTTTTCGGATGAGAACAGACTAAACTACTGTTGATCTGCAATTTTGGTGTAAAATGCCGGTGCAGCAATACATCGATCTACCTCTCGATTCACGGAGCCGCATGATGAAACCGGAGAATACAGCCCCGGCCCCGCCCCCGCCGGGATGGCGCCTGAACCTCGGCGTGGCCTTATTCCTGCTCAGCCTTTTTTGCCCCCTGGGGGTTCCCCTGGTGGCGCTTACGAACCTCCCTCTGGCCTGGAAAGCGACGATGTCGGGAATCCTGATGCTGGGCGGCCCCGAGGTCCTGGCCTTCCTGGCCGTGGTTTTTCTGGGCAAATCCGGATTCTTGTATCTAAAGGCCAAGGTCTACAGTCTTTTCAAGCAATACGCCCTCCCCCAGGAGGTGAGCCGGACGCGCTACCGCCTCGGGCTGGCCATGTTTATTATTCCCCTCTTTTGCGGCTGGCTGGGGGCATATGTGGCCCACCTGATACCGGGCTATGCCGGGCATCGCTTGCTCATCAATATTTCCGGGGATGTCATCTGGCTGAGCAGTTTTTTCGTTCTGGGCGGTGACTTTTGGGACAAAATCAGGGCCTTGTTCATCTATCAAGCCAAGGCCCTAATTCCCCAAAACCGGCTCAATAGCGCCAAGATCCAGGGTTAATGATAAATTTCTTGCGCCTTTGCGCGAGAAAATTATACAGAGCGACATAATTAACAGCAGATAATCATTCTCTGCGTCCTCTGCGTCTCTGCGGTGATTCTTTTTACCGCAGAGACGCGGAGAGCGCAGAGATTCAGTATCTGCGATTATTTATGACGCTTTGAAAAATTCGCTGGCATGCCACGGGAGGTTGGGAAAAT
>QZIZ01000155.1 GCA_003599195.1 Deltaproteobacteria bacterium
CGAAGAATCTCAGGGGCGCGGGAAAAACGAGATTCTTCACTCCGCTGCGCTACGTTCAGAATGACAATCAAAATTACCTCTTTGACGGCAACTTGGTATCAGAACTTTTCGAAGCAGCGAACCTGGTGTTCCCCCCGAATGCAAAAGGGCGAACCCAAGGTTCGCCCCTACGTGAAATCCGCCCGGAATGATCCCCCGGTGCTCAGCTTCCCCCCTTGCTTTTGTTCTTGGGCAAGGGTCCCGGAGCAGTGGGAGAGGATTTCGACTCCGAGATGTTCGAAGCCAGTTTGAGCTGGAGGCATTTAACCAGACCGGCGTAAGAGGAGGCTTTGATGACCCGTCCGAATTCGGCCCGGAGGTTGTCCACCAGGCTCACATCTTCGATGACCAAGTCATAAATCATCCAGCCCTTGGGACTGTTCAGCAGTTGAAACCTTACGGGAATTTTGTCATTGGGGCGCAAAACCAGGATGCGCACTTCCGCGGTGTCCCCTTTTACACTCTCGCCTTCGTAAGCCACCTTTGATTTGCCGAAATCATCCAGCTTATCGGCATAAGACGTCTTCAGGAGTCCAGTGAACATGCGGATGAACTCGGTCTGCTGGGACTGGCTGAGTTTCTTCCAGGTGTCCCCCAGGCAACGCTTGCCCATCTCCTGATAATCAACCCGGCGAAGCGCGGACTCCTCGATGAGGCGGAGCCGGTTGGCCTTCTGGCCCGGGGCCTGGTAAGCCGGATTGTTCAGGATGCCCATAACTTCATTAATGACGGCCTTGACATTATCGGTGGGCGGGCCGGCTAAAGCCGGGGAAACGGCCAGACCTAAATATATAGCTAAAACCAGGGCCACCCCCCGGAGTATCATGGTTCCTTTCTTTTTCTCGGTCTTCATAGACACCAACCTTCCCGGCCGGGCCGGGCGCTTGCCAAAGCCTGGCAAGCCTTTTTTATCATTACAGAAAGAGAGGCCGAGGGGTACTCAATTCCCCCACCCGGCCGGTTATGCAGCACATGTATTATTTATTGTATAGAAAAAGATATGGAGATGGAATAAGCAAAAATGCCTATTTGGGGTTCAGAAAGCCAACAAAAACCCCTAGCGCTTAACTGCCCTTGATCTTTTGCATTTCGTTGATTTTGGTTTTGAGGCGCCGCACCAGTTCATTGTAGGACGACTCCCTGATCACCTGGCCGAACTGGGTGCGGTAATTGCTCACCAGGCTGACTCCTTCGATGACCACGTCGTAGACCATCCACCCCTGGGATTTATGCATCAGCCGGTAGTTCATGGGGATCTTGTCGTTTTTCCGCAGCACCATGGTGCGCACTTCCGCGTAATCATCCCCCTCCTTGATTTCCGGGGCGTATTTGACCTTTTCGTCGCCATAGTTCATGATTTTGTCCGAGTAGGATGCCTCCAGGAGTTCGCCGAACAGGCGCACGAATTCCTGGCGCTGGCCGGCGCTCAAGGATTTCCAGGACGCGCTCAAGGACCGCTTGGCCATCTCTTCGTAGTCGAAGCGGCGGTCAACGATCTGCTTGACCCGGTCCCGGCGCTGCTTCTTCTGGGCCGGAGCCTTAAGGGAGGGATCCTGCAGGGTGCGGATGACCTCATCCACCACGCTTTTAACGGCCTCAGTGGGACTTTCCGCCCCGGCTCCGGACACGGCCAGGGCCAGGGAAAGGGTTAAGGATAGTGCTAAGACCTTTATCGTCATAAACCGCATTATATGCTCCTTTTTGTCCGTTTTCAGACCTTGCCGTGGAGGTATTTGCCGATCAGTTCCTCCCATTCCACCGCGGATTCGGTGTCCCGAATCCTGCCGCCGTTGGGGATGACCTTCCCGGACCCGCCGGGGGAGAGCTTGACGAATTTATCGCCGATGATGCCTTTGGTGCGGATGGAGGCGATGGCGTCATCATAAAGGCTGACTCCCGGGGACATCCGCAGCACCAGCTTGGCCCGGTCCCCGGAAATCAATTGAATGGCTTCCACCCGGCCCACCTCCACACCGGCCACCTCCACCGCGGCCCCGGGTTTGAGTCCGGAGATGTTGTCAAAGTCCGCCACCACCCGGTATCCGGTTCCGAAAAGCTCCAGTTTCCCCAGGTGGATGGCCAGATAGGCCAAACACGCCAGGCCCGCCAGCACGAAGACGCCCACCGCCAACTCCAGGCTGCCTCGTTTCATAAGATTCTCTATGCCTCCAGAAAATCGGGTTCGCCCCGAATAAAGCTCTGCACTACCGGGTCCGAATGATGTTGAATTTCTTCGGGCCCGCAGCAGGCAATGATGCGCCCGTGGTGCAGCATGGCCACAACGTCGGCGATCTGGAAGACCTCCGGGATATCGTGGGCCACCACCAAGGCGGTATAATTGCTCACTGCATGGGTTTTTTTGATCAGGTGAAACACGGTGTTGCTCATGGGCGGGTCCAGGCCGGTGACCGGCTCGTCGAAAAGAATAATCTCCGGTTCCTGGATCATGGCCCGGGCCAGGGCCACCCTTTTCTTCATGCCGCCGCTCAGTTCATCGGGAAATTTGCCGCCCGCTTCCAGGGAAAGATTCATCTGTTCCAGGCGCTCATGCACCCGGCGCCGAATCTCGGTCTCCGGCAGCCGGGTCTTCTCCCGCAAAGGGAAGGCGATGTTTTCGAAGACGTTCAGGGAGTCGAAGAGAGCCCCCCCCTGAAAGAGGACGGCAAACCGCCTTTTCAGGTCCTGGAGCTTGCGGCCCTGCAACTTGGTAATGTCCAGGCCGTCCACCAGGACCTGGCCCCGGTCGGGCTTCAACAAGCCGATGAGGTGCTTCAGGAGAACGCTTTTGCCCACCCCGCTCTTGCCGATGACCACCGTGATCTTGCCGGTGGGAATCTCCAGATTGATGCCGTCCAGCACTGCCTGGCCGTTGAAGGATTTATGAAGATCGATAACCTGGATCATGATTTACATGAAAAAGGAGGTGAGGAGATAGTCCCAGGCCAGCACCAGGACTGCGGACAGGACCACCGTCTGGTTGGTGGCCCGGCTCACTCCTTCGGCTCCATGTTCGGTATGATAGCCCTTGTAACTGGCCACCAGGATGATGGTAAGGCCGAAGACCAGGGATTTGACGATGCCGCCGTTGATATCCAGAGGCACCACGCTCTGAACCATGCCGGAGAAATAGGAGCCGGAACTCACCCCCAGGAGGACCACGCCCACCAGGTATCCCCCCAGGATGCCCACCACGTCGAAGATGGCGGTGAGCAGCGGCACTGCGATCAATCCCGCCAGCAGCTTGGGCATCACCACGTATTGCAGGGGATTGACAGCCATGGTGTCCAGGGCGTCCAACTGCTCGGTGATGCGCATGATCCCCACCTCCGCGGTGACCGCGGAGCCGGCCCGGGCGGAGACCATGAGGGCCGTGAGCACCGGGCCCATTTCCCGGATGAGGCTCAGGGCCACGGCCGCGCCCAACGCGCCCTCGGAGCCGTATTTCCTGAGGGTGTAGTATCCCTGCAGACCCAGGACCATACCGGTGAACAGGGCGGTAAGCAGGATGATCAGGGTGGATTTCACCCCGATCTGATTGATCTCCTGGAGGACCCGGCGGGGCCGGAAGGGAGGCACGAAGGCCAGGGCCAAACCCTGGAGGAGAAAGAGCTGTATGCGCCCCGTTTCCCGCACCCAGTTCAGCACCCCGCGGCCCAGTAACTGTATAAAGGCAACCATGTATTTGGCTGATTAACTGGATTAACTATTTGAATAATCCCTTTTTATCTAAATTAATGGTGGTGAAAAAGCAAGAGGAAAGAGGGAGGCGGAAATAAGCGCGTAACTAATAACCGGCAGCCGGGGAATGCTAAAATTACGAATCTCATCCTGCAAAATTTTATTATTTTTCGATTTGCTAATTTTTTTAAAAAAAGGTACGTTTATACGCAATTGAATCTAGAAAAAATAGATTCACAGTAAGCGGATAGAGAAAGCAAGGGATTGGCCGTCCGGCATAAAGGGAACTCTCCCCGGCCGGTCCGCTGCTAAACCTTCCATGTTGCCCAAGGCCGGCAGAGGCAACCCATCTGCAAAAAGAGGAGGTTTTCTCATGAAAAAAACCGCGGTATTGCTGACTTTTATCTTCTTATTGGTTTTTACCCACCTGGCTTTTGCCGCTTCCACTCAGATGCCGAACCTCATTGGCACCTGGACGGGAACGACTACCCAGGTGGGCAGTACCACCAAAGTTAATGTGACCTTGGTGGTTACGGCTGCCCTGCCGGCCTCTGTTACGAACAAGAAATTTTCGGGTACCATGACCATCGGCGCGGAGACGTTTGCGGTTATTGTCAATAATACCCGGGAATTTTACAAAGTCGATATTTTTCCGGCTGATTCCCAAGTTCTCTTCAGCTTTGGCGGGGCATTGGCCTGGCTGCCCGGGCCCATGCTCATGGTGCACGGGCTGGGGTATAACAATAATCCGTACAGGGCCTTTATTTTAAAAAAGACCACGTCTTAAATTCACTATACCACCAAAACATGATGAGGCTCCTCCTTAGTGGGGGAGCCTTTTTTGTCCGCAGCGTCTCTTTATAAAATCACCATTCCCCCCCAAAGGCGCAAAGAGAGGAAAAAACTTTTCCCGGGAAATTCTGCCGCTGAAAATTGAATCCGCTACCCCTTTTACTTATTTTAGGTATAATATGTCTCGCTCACGGACAGGAGCAGGGAGCAAACTAAAGGAGGCGCCATGCCTGTAAGGGTAGCCATTAACGGCTTCGGCCGCATCGGCCGCTGCCTGGCTAGATTAATTACCGGAATGAAGGAACTGGAGTTGGTGGCCATCAACAGCCGGGCCGACACGGAACGGGACATCCATCTCCTGCGCTATGATTCGGTGCACGGCCGTTTTCCCGGCACCGCGGAAACACGTAACGACACTCTTTACTTAAACGGCAAAGAAGTCCGCATCACCCGGGTCTTACAACCCCAGAACCTGCCCTGGGGGGAGTTGGGTATAGAGATAGTCCTGGAATCCACCGGCGCGTTCCGGGACCGGGCCTCCAATGAGGGCCACCTGGCCGCGGGCGCCAAGAAAGTGGTGCTGTCGGCGCCCGGGAAGAAGATCGACGCCACCTTTGTTTGCGGCGTGAACCTTCATACCTATGATCCGCAACAGCACCACATCATTTCCAATGCGTCCTGCACCACCAACTGCCTGGCCCCGGTGGTGAAGGTCCTCCACGATAATTTCACCGTGCAGCACGGCTTTATGACTACCGTGCACTCCTATACCATGGACCAGCGCCTGTTGGACGGGTCCCATGAGGATCTCCGCCGAGCCAGGGCCGCGGCCCTGTCCATGGTGCCCACTTCCACCGGCGCGGTCAAGGCGGTGACCGAGGTTATTCCCGAATTGAAGGGACGCCTGGACGGCCTTTCGGTCCGGGTGCCCACCCCCAACGTCTCCCTGACGGATTTTGTGGCCACGGTGGAGCAGAGCGCCACCAAGGAAGAGGTCAACCAGGCCCTGACTGCTGCGGCCCAGGAAGGCCCTTTACAAGGGATTTTAGCCGTATGCGCCGAGCCCCTGGTATCCATCGATTTTAACGGCAGCACTTATTCCGCGACGGTTGATCTGAAATTGACTAATGTCCTGGGAGGAAATCTGGTCAAGGTGTTGGCCTGGTATGATAACGAGATGGGATTCTCCCAGCGGATGCTGGACCTGGCGGCGTATATCGGCCAGCGCCTTACTTAATGGGCTCAAGAAGGAGGCGGCGTTGAAATTTATCGATGAAGTGGATCTCAAAGGCAAGACCGTGTTCATCCGGGTGGACTTCAACGTGCCCCTGGATCGGAACCGCAACATCACCGACGACACCCGGATCCGCGCGGTGTTGCCCACCATCAACTATTGCCTGGAGGGAAGCGCCAAGGTCATCCTGGCCTCCCATTTGGGACGGCCCAAAGGCCAGCGCATCGAAGAATTCTCCCTGGCCCCCGTGGCCCGGCGCCTGGCCTACCGCCTCCACAAAAAGGTGAGATTCGCCCCGGACTGCATCGGCCCGGAGGTGGATAAACTGAAAAAGAAGTTGAAGGGCGGGGACGTTCTCCTTCTGGAAAATCTCCGTTTCTACCCCGGGGAAGAGAAGAATGACCCGGAATTCGCCAAAGAATTGATGAAAGGCGTGGATATTTATGTGGACGACGCCTTTGCCGTGGCCCACCGGGCCCATGCCTCGGTGGAGGCGGTGACCCATTTTGCGCCCTCCTGTGTCGCCGGCTTTCTGATGCGGGACGAAGTGCACTATTTTCATAAGAGCATGGAAGAACCGGCCCGGCCGCTGGTGGCCATCATCGGCGGGGCCAAGATCTCCGGCAAGCTCACCGCGCTGGTCAATCTCCTGAAGCACGTGGACAAGTTGATCATCGGCGGGGCCATGGCCAACACCTTTTTGAAGGCCATGGGCTACAACGTGGGCAAATCCCTGGTGGACGACACCCTCCTGGGTACGGCCAAGGACTTGATGGCCGCGGCGATCTCCAAGGAGATCAAGTTTTATCTGCCCGTGGACTGCGTGGTGGCCGACCGTCTGGAAAAACAGGCGGAAACCAAGATCACCCCGGTACAGGAGGTGCCCCAGGATTGGATGATCGTGGATATCGGCCCGGCCACGGTCACCCTCTTCGGGGAGGCCCTCCAGAACGCCAAGACCATTATCTGGAACGGCCCCATGGGCGCGTTTGAATACGACGCATTCGGCCGGGGCACCATGGCCATGGTCCACAAGGTGGCGGAATCCTACGCCTTGACCATCGTCGGCGGCGGGGACACGGATGTGGCCGTGCACAAAGCCGGAGAATTCCAGAGATTTTCCTATGTATCCACCGGCGGCGGCGCCTTCCTGGAACTGCTGGAAGGCAAGAAGCTGCCGGGCATCGCGGCCCTGGAGAATTGGGCCAAGAAGAACGGCCATGATTGAGCGCCAACTTTTAATCGCCGGCAATTGGAAGATGCACAAGACTCAAGGAGAAGCCCGGATTTTGGCCCGGGAAATCCTTAGGGGCTTAAGCTACGGCCTCAGGGCGGAAGTGATGGTGGCGCCGCCTTACACCGCCTTGGCCGCGGTGGCCGCGGAACTTAAGGGATCCACCATTACCCTGGGGGCCCAGGACGCGTTTTGGGAAAAGCAGGGCGCCTACACCGGAGCCATTTCCCCGGTGATGCTGGCGGACGCGGGCTGCCATTACGTGATCGTGGGCCACTCCGAAAGGCGCCAGCACTTCGGGGACAGCAACCTGGACGTCAACCGCAAGCTCCTGGCGGTCCTGGACGCGGGCCTGGCCCCCATTCTGTGCATCGGTGAAACCATCGAAGAGCGCCAGGCCGAAAAGACCCTGCACGTGGTGGCCGGGCAACTCAAGGAAGGTCTGGCCGGACTGGCCCCCGAGTCCCGGGAGCGTGTGGTTATTGCCTACGAACCCGTCTGGGCCATCGGCACCGGCCTCACCGCCTCGCCTAACCAGGCCCAGGAGGTGCACGCCTTCATCCGCAGCCTGCTCCGGGAGTTGCTGGACCAGGCCGCGGAAGGCTCCCGCATCCTCTATGGCGGCAGCGTCACCCCGGATAACGCGGCCTCCCTGCTCTCCCAACCCGACATCGACGGCGCCCTGGTTGGGGGCGCGTCGCTGAAATCCGATTCCTTCTTGAAGATTATTGCGGCCGCCGGTTGAGAAAGTGATCAGTAATCTTTTTTTTTAATGATCACTGATCACTGATCACTGATCACTGATCACTGATTACTGATTACTGATTACTGATTACCTGATCCCCCCATAATCGAGAAAACACCTTGCATCACGGGGAGGCGTTTTCTATAATATTAAGTTGATATGAGCACAATTGTCGTCGTCATTCATGTTCTGGTCTGTCTGGCCCTGATTTTTATCGTGCTCTTGCAGCACGGCAAGGGCGCGGGTATCGGCGCGGCCTTCGGGGGCTCCAGCCAGACGGTGTTCGGCAGCACGGGCGCGGCTCCTTTCCTGGCAAAACTCACCGCCGCGGCGGCCATTCTCTTTATGGTCACCTCTTTGGGCCTGACCTTTTTAGGCCGTCAGAAGGATACCTCGGTGATGCGTGGCGCAGGCGGCCCCCCGGCGCAGCAGCAAACGGTTCCCGCCAGCCCGGCACCGCCCGCTCCGGCGCCTGCCGCTCCGGCCCAACCTGAGCCTGCTCCCCAAAGTCAGAAATGATATGCTCCTGCCGAAGTGGTGGAACCTGGTAGACACGCCATCTTGAGGGGGTGGTGGGGAATACCCGTGCGGGTTCAAATCCCGCCTTCGGCACCATATTAGTAATATAGGCGTAATTCTTAGGAGTTACGCCTTTTATTATACTGGCAATTCTGGGCGTCCAGGTTCCCGCAAGACATGGCCAGGGCCTCTCCCAGGCGCATCCCGGACATGGCCATTGTTTCCAAGATGAGAGGGTATGGCTCCCGTAACTTGTCCCATGCCGCCTCCAGCAGCCGTCCCAGGTCTTTCTGGTTGAAAGGGTCAGGTTCGTTGAGGCTACGCTTGTTTTTCGGCGGTAGAATCTTCTTGAGCAAGCCATATGCCGGATTCTTATCCAAATAGCCGAGGTCAATCGCTTCGGAGAAGATCCCGGAAATGACCGCATGGACCACTTCCACCGTATTTGCAGCCCGAATCTTCATAAGATCCACCAGCAACTTTTTCACCTTCACCCGGTCCACCTGATCCAGGGGTAGGTTGTGCAAGGGCTGAAGAAAACTTCTGGTAATGCAACGGGCCAAGCGGGAGTTTCCCGCCCGCACCCGCGACCTGGCCTTTCGCCGGCAAGACGTATGTCATACCAACCCACCTTACCGCACAGGGCAGACCTCAAGGGTGACCCAGGCCCAGGGACTACTGCGCGGAGGCTTTGAACACCTAACTTTTTGTTTTTGGAATTAAGTTAGACGCAGATGTCCGTTGCAGATCAATGAAATCCACTTGGATCCGCTTTTTGGATCGACTACTGGTACCCAGTAGTCTTCTTGGTGGGTTCAGCCACAAAATGTAGCTGCGTTGCGGATGGATGATGGGTCGATTAAATTTCCGGGTTAGCCTCCTCTTGTTTCATTTGCGATTTTTTTTCATGGTTCATTTTAAGGAAGACAATCAGATCTGTAATAAGGGCTGGTTGTTGGTCCAGACCGATTTATCGGTGGGAACCGGGAGAGCCAACGGTCTGGCTCTGGTCGGCATTTTCAGGAAGTCGCCAGAAGTCATCGTCCAGGCGGACAATGTCATCTTCCTCAAGGTACGTGCCGGTTTGTACTTCAATGATTTTTACTGGTTCTTGTCCAGGATTCTCCAGACGGTGAAAAGTCTTAAGCGGCACAAAAACGCTTTCATTAACAGGCACAGCCAGGTTCTCGTTGCCGATGGTGACCATGGGTGTCCCTTCCACTACAACCCAATGTTCCGTTCGGTATCGGTGGAGCTGCAGGCTTAGCCTTTTACCCGGAGCCACCACAATTTCCTTTACTTTATAGCAAGGGCCTTGAGCTATAATCTGATAATGCCCCCAGGGATGCTCCACAGTGGGATGTTGCACCGATTCTTCCAGATTCAGGTTGGTCAACCTCTCCACTAAGCCTTTCACATCCTGGACCCGATCCCGATGGCAGACCAGGGAAGCGTCTGCGGTGTCCACTACGATGACATCTTCCAAACCGATGGTGCCAACCAGACGGTTCTGAGCGAAGATGAGGCAATTCCGGCTATCCAAGTCCTCAACCCGGCCCACCTTGGTATTGCCCCGGCTGTCCTTTTTGAGTAGCCTATAAAAGGCCTCCCAAGTTCCTACGTCGCTCCATTCCAGGTCCGCGGGCACCACTGCTACGTTGGCCGCCTTTTCCATGATGCCCTGGTCCAGGGAAATGCTGGGGATTTTCCGATAGGTTTCTTCCAGGGATTGATCTCTCTCCCCCAACAGGCGCAGTTCCTGATGAAGGTCCGGGAGATATCTGGCCAAGGCGTCAAGGATTACGTCTCGGCGAAACAGGAACATGCCGCTGTTCCAGTAATATCCACCGTCCGACAAGAAAGCCTGGGCTCGGGATAATTCCGGCTTTTCAATGAACGCGGCGCATTGATAGCCGTACCCATTGGCCCCTAAGGCTTTGCCGGCCTTGAGATAACCATAGCCCGTGTCAGGACGGGTCGGCTTAATGCCGAAGGTCACCAGATAGCCTGCCTGGGCCAGCTCCGCTCCCTGGTCCAGGGCCCGAAAGAATTCGGTTTGGTTGCCGATATAATGGTCCGCAGGGAAAACGGCCATGATATCGGTATCGGTTTCCAGGGGGAGGACTATTGCGGCCAGCCCCACCGCAGCCGCAGTATTGCGTCCTTGGGGTTCCAGCCACACCTTGATATCGGTCCACCCTTTACGAAACAGGTCCAAATTGATGACATCGGCTTGGGCGGCATTGCTGACCACCGCCAGGCGGGTTAAAGGGATGCGGGGCAGGAGCCGCTCAATGGTGGCCTGAAGCAAAGACTCCGAGCCCAGCAGCTTAAGCACTTGCTTGGGGTATTGGGAGCGGCTCAGGGGCCAGAAGCGGGTCCCCGAACCCCCTGCCAGGATGACGCCATAAAGGGGTAAACCGTTACCTGTCTCCATCATCCCACCTCTTTTTGTAGAGCTATTTCTTCGCCGACGATCTCTTACACCAAACTCTTGATCTCTTCTAGCCCTTCCTCACTGGCAGCCTCGCAATTCCGACTCGAGCCCGGATGTCATATTCACGAAAGATGAGAGGGTTCAATATTATCCTTTAGGCGAGCGAAATTACCCTCTTTTCAGGGGATTGCAGATTAAATCCAGCCTTCTGGGCGTCGTTATAAAACATTTTGACGGTATCTAGAGAATAGTCGTGCAGGTCTTTGCCGACCAGGGATAGCTTCTTCAGCACATCATTGGTTACAGTGATGATGTGGCAACCAATGGCGTCGGCCTGGAAGATGTTCAGCAGTTCCCGGGGGCTGGCCCAGAGAAGCTCCTGGTCGGGATATATGCTGAGAAGTTCTACCGCGGCGGCCATGAGCGGTATCGGATCTCGGCCGGTATCGGCGATTCGCCCGGCAAAAACCGAGATAATGGCGGGTGGGCCGTTACCTAAAGCCTCGCTCACATCCCGCACTTGGTCCAGGGTCATCAGCGCGGTTACGTTGAGTTTCACCCCGGCCCGGGCCAGTTTGCGAATCAGGTCGTAGGACGGTTGTTTTTTGGTGTTGGTAACTGGAATCTTAATATTAATGTTCTCCCCCCAGGAAGAAATCTCCAAGGCCTGCCTTTCCATTTCCGGGAAATCGTCAGCGAAGACTTCAAAAGAGATGGGACGATCGGGAATGGCAGCCACAATCTCCTGGGCAAAACTTTTGTAATCACATACGCCTGCCTTGCACATCAAGGTCGGGTTGGTGGTGAAGCCTTGAATAAGAGGGTTGGCGTACATTTCCAACATGCCTGCTTTATCCGCGCCGTCTGCAAAAATTTTTACCCTTAAATTTGGTAGGTTATTCATAATTCTTCTCCCTTAAGTAATTGTGTTACACTGGGTTTATAGGTTTTCTGCTTTTTCCCGGGTCCTGGCTTTTGTCCTTTCAAAATCCAGGTTGCCGCGTCAAGAAGGGAGGCAGCCTGGAAATCCGGTTTCCTCCGGTCTGCATCCAGAAGCGGAACGGTGCCGATAAGAATAGTTTTGCAGCCGACCCTTTGACCGGCCTCGATATCGGTCCAGCGGTCTCCCACCATAAAACTCTGGGGCAAATCAATCCCCCAGGAGTTGCTGGCCTTGAGGAGTAAACCAGGCTTCGGTTTGCGGCAAAGGCAATTATCCTGGTTGTCGTGATAACAGACCTGAAAATCATCTAATATTAGATCACGCTGCAGCTGGCTATTGATCGCCTCGACCACCTCCCGGGACTGGGTGCCACGGGCCACATCGGGCTGATTGCTGGCCACGATGAGAAGAAAACCGGCGCGGCGCAAGTCGTTGCAGGCTTCCTCCACCCCCGGCAATATTTCCAATTCTACCAAGTTGGCCGGAGGATGAGTTTTTCCATCTCGATAGAGGTAAGTGCGGTTCAGTACCCCGTCCCTATCCAAAAAGATAGCTCGTCGTTTCATTTTACGGACTCCCATTTCATCTCCGCTGCTTGAAGTTGGGGATGAGACACGAGGAGGTGCCAAACCACCGCCTGAAAGGATTCCACGTGTGGGGTCACCGTGCCGGGATTGACCGTGGGCACGATGACGCAGGCGCTGGAAACCTGCGCGGTATAACCCCCGTCGCGGCCTACCACGCCGATGCTCGTAGCTCCGACTTCCCTGGCATATTCCAGGCAGCGTACCAGGTTCATGCTGATCTGATGTTTATGGTTTCCGCCTCCCACCGAGAAAACCAACAGCATGTCCCGGCTTTTGAACCGGCTGACTTTCAGCCAGTTGACATAACTGGTATCCCAGCCGTCATCGTTGACCCGGGCCGTAAGTTCGGAAACATTGTCCGTAGGGGTATAGGCTTCGATCCCGGCGATTTTGCGAAAGTCATTTACCGCATGGGAGGCATGTCCGGCTCCCCCACCTGAACCGAGGATAAAGAGGCGGCCTCCTCTCTCCCTCAATTTCGCCAATTCACCCACCATGCGGTCAATGGCTGCGATATCAAGCTGGGATAAAATTTGCCCGGCCTCGGCCAGATACTGTTTCGTGTAGGACATACATCACCTCGCAACTTTAAGTATGACACCTTGCTCTGCCATGATGCGTTCGGCCTCAAACAGATACTCTTCGGTGCCGGATTGGGTGTCCAGCCACTCCAGATACTGGCGGACATTCTCCTCCACGGGTATGGTAGGTTTCCAACCCAAGGCGGAAATGCGGCTGATGTCACTCACCGTGTGGCGGGTATCTCCCAACCGGAATTCGCCGGGTATCCGGGCTTCCAGGGAATTGCCGCTAACCTGAAGCATAATCCGGGCGAACTCGCTCACTGTTACAGCCCGACCGCCCCCGATATTAAAAGACATGCCATTGGCTCCAGGTCTTTCCAGGACCAGCAGGTTGGCCCGGGCCACATCATACACATTGACGTAATCCCGCAATTGCCGGCCGTCTTCGTAGCAGATGGGAGGCAGGCCGGCCCGGATTCGTAAGGCAAATCGGCGGGCAATTCCAGAATAGGCATTGTAAAAGGAATTGCGAGGTCCCTGGACATAGGTGTAGCGCATGGCCGCGGTGGAGATGCCGTAGCGCTGTCCCAGGTTGAAAGCCAACAGCTCGATGGCGTACTTGGAAATGCCATACGCGGTGTGGGGATGGTTGCAGGTGGCCTCATCAATGAGTTGCGGTTCCGCCGGGGCGCCGCAACGGGGACATACGAATTCCCATTCCCCCTGCCGCAACTGCTCCACGGGCCTGGGGCCGGGATAAAAAATCGTCCCTTCCCTGGTGCACCGGTATCTCCCCTCCCCTGAAACCGCTTGGGAAGAAGCAAATACTATTTTCTTAACCGGGTAGCGCCGGGGATCGGCTACGATCAGCTCAAACAGCAGTGCAGTTGATTCGGTGTTGGTGTGAATGAACTGGCTGAAATCCGGCAGATAATCCTGGTAAGCAGCCAGGTGGAAGACAAAATCCATGCCTTCCAGGGCTTTCGAGAGGTCGGCCCGATTTGCCACGTCTCCTTGGATAAACTCGGCCTCTTTCGGCACGTAGTCCGGCTTGCCCCGGGGGTGAACCCGGGGCTGCAAGGAGTCGAGGATGCGGACCTCGTAACCCTTTTCCAGGAGCAGATCGACAGTATGGGAGCCGATAAATCCGGCGCCTCCGGTGACCAGGACCTTCATCAGAAATTCACCAGCACTTTGGCGCCGTCAAAATCAAAGCTATAAGACATCTCTTTCAAGCCTTCGGAGATCAGAGCTTTCCGCAACTTCCCCTTCTTGCCATTGGGGCAATACAGCATGAGGAAACCTCCACCCCCGGCGCCGATGACCTTGCCGCCCAATACGCCATTTTCCCGGGCAATGCTATAGTAACGCTCAATCTGCGGATTGCTGATTTTTCCGGAGCGCCGCTTCTTATTTTCCCAGTGTTTATGCAGGAGCAGGCCGAACTTGTCGAGTTCTCCTTTTTCCAAATATTCCTTCACCCGGAAGCCCAGTTCCTTGGTGAAATGCAGACTCTCCACCACCGTCTTGTCCTCCCGGAGGGTATCTTGTTTTTGGGTCTGAAGGATCGCGTTGGCGCTGCGGGTTAAACCGGTATAAAAGAGCATAACCTGGGATTGAAGGTCTTCTATGGTGGTCTTGGAGATATTGGCCGCTTCAACCTGAACCTTGCCGTCTGTGGCGATATCCAAGCAGGTAATCCCACCAAAGGCCGCCAAATACTGATCTTGTTTACCCACCGGGTGCTGGGCCATCTCGATTTCAACTTTGCAGGAAAACTCCGCTACATCCTGGGTTGGCACCTTTCTCCGTTTAAGTTCATACAGGGCGGTGAGCAGGCAGACTAAGTAGGTGCCGGATGATCCCAGGCCGGTGCCGGCTGGCACATCAGCCATGGAAACGATCTCGACATTGTCATGGATGCCTAATAATTCCAAGGCAGGACGGACCAGATCGTGTTTTATCTGGGCAGGAGAATGAACCTCTTCATAGCGGGAATACTTAACCCGAATCAAATTATCAGCCGCCGGGCGATTAACATAAATAAAGACATACTTGTCAATGGCGGCGCTGAGGATAAAGCCGCCATAACTGGAATAATAGGAGGGCAGATCCGTGCCCCCCCCACCCAAAGTGATTCGCATGGGTGCCCGGGCCAGTATCATCCTGATACCTCCTTTCTATAAGGAACCGGCTGTTTGGTAACCTGGATCGAATGCAGCTTTACTGTAGGGCCCATCTATCAGGAGAAAGTTCCCCACATCCAGGGGAATGGAAGTATTAACCCATATTGAGATTATCTATGACGGCGTGGGGGATTATTACAGGATGGGAACCCACTCCGGCCTTTAGCCGAAGGTGCCTGCCCCATGCGAGGCGGAAAGGTTTCGATTTATCCATTTCCAGCCGCTTATTGCCCCTTGTAAAGTGGAGGGGCAATAAGCGGATTTACTGCCTGTTGGGAGAAATTTTCTGCATTACCGACAAGGTGAGCGCGAGGTCATCCGGGGTGTCAATCCAAAGAAGGGTTTCTTCGGGGCCCAGGGTATAGCCGTACATGGGTTCACCTGCGGTCAACATTGCAGGCAGGATGTCATGGCCAAAATCACTGGCCCGGTCAGGAGGGATGAATTGATGTATTCCGGCTTCACAGAGCAATATACCGGCATTGACCCAGTGGCTCAGCACTTCGTCGGCTGCCGGCTTTTCCTTGAAGCCGGAGATCCGGCCATCACCATTCAGGCCCACTACTCCGCTGGTACTGACATCTTCCCGCCAGAATAGGCCCATGGTCAGAGTGGCTTTTCGGGCCAGATGCAGGCTCGCCATCCGCTCCAGGGAGCAATTCACCAGATTATCTGCATAGAGGACCCAGAATCTGGCCGTTGACAGGAACCGGCGCGCCCCCCAGAGAGCCCCGGCCGTGCCCAGCAATTCAGGCTCGTAAGAATATTCCAGATGCACGCCAAAGGTGTGGCCATTGCCAAAATAACCGGTGACCACCTCAGGATAATGATGCAGGTTGACCACCAAGTCGGTCACACCTTGTGATCGCAGCCATTCAATATTCCATTGCAGCACCGGCTTGCCTGCCACCGGCACCAGACATTTAGGGAGCCGATCCGTCAAAGGGCGCAGTCTGGTTCCCAGACCTGCCGCCAGAAGCATGGCTTTCATGTCAAACCCGCGCCCAACTCCACCACCCCCCCGGTTTTGGCTGATTGATAGATAGCGTCAATCACCCGGGCCGCCTGGTAGCCGTCATCGCCGTTGCCCAAGGGTTGGCGTCCTTCCTGAATGGCCGCCTTGAATTCCTCCCACTCGGCCTGCCAGGAAATATCGGGGCCGGGGAACTCCCAGGATTCCGTCAGGGGAGGACCGGATTCGGGCCGCCGGATGCCAAGGGTCAGTGTCTCTGTCCCATAGCTCCCTCCAAGGCCGTTGATCGATAAATATCCATCCCGGCCAAAAATCTCGAACCGGAAGAGATTCTTCCATTGCGTCCAACTGGTATGGATGGCCGCTATCTGCCCCGCGGCGGTGCGCAGGAGGGCAAAGCAGTTATCTTCCAAAGGCGCAATCCGCCAGAACCAGGTACCCAGCATGCCGGTCACCTGGACAAACTCACCAAAAAACCAGCGGCACAGATCCACTAAATGCACCCCCTGGTCCAGCAGTTCCCCGCCTCCGGCCAAATCGGCGTTGCCCCGCCATTCCTGGTCGTATCCCGGCCTCCCGCCGTGGCCGTAAGCGGCGCGAATGCTCGCCAGAGGGCCGATCTTGCCGGATTTAGCTAATTCCTGGGCCCGCCAGATGGCTGGGTGATGACGGTGGTTAAAACCTGCTTTAAGAATCCTGTGGTGCCTGGTGGCAGTCTGCACCATCACTAAAGCCTCCACTCCATTTCGTCCTAGGGGTTTCTCGCAGAGAACATGCTTGCCGTTTTGGAGGGAGGCGACAGTTATGGGCAGGAGCGCTTTATTGACGGTAGCCACCACCACCATCTCAATCTGCGGATGACCGGTAACTACCCGCCAGTCATCGGTCCACTCGGAACCTGCTTCTGCCGCGATTACCTGGGCGGCTCCGGCATTAATATCGGCCACAAGCAAGATTTCGTCCCCCGCGGCACGGGCCACCCGGGCCCGCCGCGCCCCGATCAGGCCACAACCTACAATCCCGATTTTCATATTACCTTAAGTTTTTGATCAGTGGTTTGATGGTGAAAGGATCGAGCCGGCGGACGGTGAACATGGGCGTTTCGTTGAGCTCCTCCACTTTATCCTGCCACTCCCTCCAGGGATCGTGGGGTGCGCTGATGAGTTTGCCGGTTAGAGCGCCGGAAGCTTGGGAAGCCAAGAATTTCACCAGTTCGCAGACCAGTTCCACCGGGGTGCCGCCGGTCCGGGTCCTTTCCCGGGCCTGGTGGTATTCTGCTCCTGCTTTTTCTCCGGCCGCCAGAACTTCATCCAGCATTTGGGTATTGACTGCACCGGGAGCTACGGCATTCACCTGGATATTGTAAGGCTTGAGTTCCTCTGCCAGGGTTTCGGTGAACCGCACCAGAGCCGCTTTGGAGGCGGCATAAGCGCTGAAATTTGGGCGCGGGGCTGTTGCTCCCCCCCCGGAAAAATTGATGATCTTCCCGCGCCTTCGAACCATCATCTGGGGCAAAACAGTATGGATCAAGTGGAGAGCGCCAAAAAAATTAACCTTGAAAATCTTTTCCCAGGTGGCCAAGTCGTTCTCGTGGAAAGGTCCGATGGGCGCTTGGATGCCAGCCACATTCACCAAGATGTCTATCTGCCCCATGGCCTCCTGTGCCTGGCGCACTAACCGGAAAACTGCCTCAGGCCGGGAAACATCTCCGGTCAGCGGCAAGGCCCGGCCTCCACGTCGGATAATTTCCTGGGAGGTTTGGCGAACCCCAGCCTCGTCTCTGGCCACCAGGCTTAAAAAAGCCCCGGTTCCCGCCAAGGTAAGGGCCAGTGCCTTCCCGATGCCCCGGGAGGCTCCAGTCAGCAGAATTCCTGCATTATCCAACCGGATCACGGCCGCCCTCAATAGGCTCCGCAACCATGCAGATTAAGCGGTGCAGAATAGTGCGTTCCTGAGTAAAAAATAATTTTTTCAGCCTGATATTTATTGAACGGAATATCTCCGGCCATTCCTTCAAAGTGTAGCGGTAAAAGGAACCGTCAGCCAGAGTATAGTAAGCCCAATATGGCCAACGCCAGAACCCGGGTTCAAACCCGAAGGTCTCTTCTATTATAAGGGCCCGTCTGGCCACCCTCGCCTGTTCTTGCAGGGCTAGGCTTCGCTTTTTGGGGGGTAGATGGTGAAAGAGATAGGCACTGAACACCACATCGAAACTTTTATCAGGAAAGGGAAGGTAAAAGGCGTCAGCGTTAACAAAATCGAAAAAGTATTGCGACCTGGCGTCTCGTACCATGCCCAGGGAATAATCAACGCCCACATAGGTCTTTGTCCCATAAGTTGCAGAGAAGATTGCGCTCAGATAGCCGGGCCCACAGCCCAATTCTAGGACTGAGGAGCCGGGCAGCCATTCCCGAAAAGTCTCATCCCGGCGTTGTAGAAACTCGGCATAGGCATTTTGGTCATACCACGGAGTCAAGGCAGCAATCTTCTTGAACGGCCCCATGATGTAATGCTGACGGAATTCGTACCATTTCCGGGAACGATGGGTGAGTTCATCCCATCTCTTAAACATGCCCGTTTCCTTGAAAATGTGGCTCTCTGCCGCGACTTATTTTCCCGATAAGACTTATACCGCCCAACTTGCTCTGAGTAGAAGCAGAGCTAATCGATCCCCTGCGACTTGCCCGCTTTACTCTTGAACGATACTGCCGCCTCAGCTGGCTCCCTTGCCGGAGATGATTGCCGGGATCGTCCTTAAAAGGATCTTGCAATCCAGCCATAACGACCAGTTATCGATGTATGCCAGATCCATTTTGGCCCAATCATTGAAATTTGAGATGCTATTACGTCCGCTGACCTGCCATAAACAGGTGATGCCCGGTTTGATACTCAGTTTGCGCCGTTGCCAGCTTTCATAACGCGCCAGTTCGTGGGGACCCGCGGGGCGAGGCCCCACCAGGCTCATATCCCCTTTGAACACACTCCATAGCTGCGGCAGCTCGTCAAAACTGTACTTTCTTAGGAACCTGCCGACCGGAGTGACCCGGGGATCATTGGCGATCTTGAAGACCGGTCCCTGCATCTCATTCAGATGCGCCAACTGGTCTTTTATCTGGTCGGCTCCCACCACCATGGTCCGGAATTTCCAGCTCTTGAAAGGTTTCTTATTAAATCCAACCACATACCAGTCATAGAATACCGGGCCCGGAGAAGTCAGCTTGATGGCTGCGGCAATGATAAGTATATGGGGAGTCAACGCCATCAGGGCCAAGGAAGAAATGACTATATCCATGGCCCGTTTAACCGCCAGGGCAAATTGATTATGAGGGATGTAACTGATACTGATGATGGGCAGCCCATAGATCACATCCGCCCGGAATCTTTTGGCTATCTTCCCCAAAAAGTCGGAGATGATTCTGACCGGCACCCCTTCCCGCTCACAAACTTCAAGGACCTCCCGGACTTCCCCCAGCCGCCGGGTGGAGACGGTGGCGATCACTTCATCCACCGGATAGTGATGTAATACCGGGAGGATATCATGAGTAGTGCCGAGGATCTTCTTACCGAATAATTCCCGGCCTACCCTGTCCTTACCCACATCAAGGAAACCGACGATATCCAGCCCCCAGCAGAAATGTCGCTGTATGGCTTCGACAAATCGCCTGGCTTGATTGCCGGTCCCCACCACCAAGACCGTTTTGCGATTCCGGCCCCGGCTCCGGATAATCCTGGCGGTGTAAAACAGCAGAAATTTTTCCAATATTAGCAGCACCAGGTTTGCCAAGCTGAATAGAGCCACAAAGGTCCTGGGAACATAGGTGGATCGCAGTAAAAAGACCAGGCCCATAACAGACAGCAACCCCCAAAAGACGGTCTTCAGAATAATTTTGATTTCCGTGGTGAAAGAGGTAAACCGCTGGTAAGAATAAGCCCCCAGGAAATTGAAGATCATTACCCATGCTACCGCCGACATAGCCATGAGGATGAAATGGGACGGATCAAGATCGATCTTAGGCCCCGCCGTCGCCCCTGACGCCAGCGGCAGCAGCAGCCACAGATAATACGCCGCGATGAAGCTGACCAGCGTGGTCGCCGCATCGGCCAACTGGACAATAATCCTGTGATACACCGGACGCCAGGGCATATGTGCCTCGAATCTCTTATTTCTATTCGGTCTGCCGGAATGGGCCTATCGCTGGCATTCTCCGATCACCTGCCAGCCAAGGTTTCCAAGTGCCGGGCGAATTCCAGGAGCACCACCTGGCGGTCAAATCTGGCGGCTGCCATGCGACGGCCATTATCTCCCAGGCGGACGGCTTCCTCCCGGTTCTCCTTGAGAAACCGGACGGCCGCGGCCAGGGCCTCGGGGTCTTCTGGAGGCACCACCATTCCCACCTGTTTTTCCTGGATAAACCTGCCGCTTTCGCTATCCGCGCTCACCGCGGCCAGGATGGGCCGGCCCGCGGCCATGTAATAAAGGAGCTTACCCGGGAAGACGATATCGGTGACGGCCCGCATCTGGGTTAGGGCCAAGACATCGGCTGCCCCTAATTGTTGCGGCAATCCTTCCCGAGGTTGCAGAGGCAAAAATAGGAGATTGTCCAATCCCAGGTCGCGGGCCTTATCTTTCAAGTCCGGCAGGTAGGGGCCGTCACCCACCAGCAAGAACTTTATGCCGTGGTGATCCCGGCACGCGGCCGCGGCTTCCACATAGGTGTGCAATCCTTGCTTAAGTGCGATGCTGCCGGAATACATCACCAGAAAATCGTCGGGCCGGATTCCGTGTTCCCGGCGAAAATCATTACCCCGGACCACGGGGTGCATAAAATCCAGATCAATATAGTCGGGCAGCAGGGAGATCTTTTCCCGGGGGACCCCCTTCTTCTCCAGGTTGGCGGCGAAACCTGGAGAGATAACCCCGATGCCCCGGGCCCGCCTGTAGATAAAGCGTTCCAGAGCGTAAGCCAGCCGCACCGGGAGGCTGTTCTCCGCCAACATGCCCGTGGTCACCGCCGCATCAGGCACCAGGTCCTTAATATGGAAGAAATAGGGCGCGCCTTTGACCCGGCTCCACAACCAGGCGGTTAGACCCAACTGCAGTGGGGGTGAGATTACCACCGTTAGGTCCCACGATGCAGTCATCAGTCCCGCCAGCAGGGAGGAAAGAGTGAAAGACATGTCGAACATGATTCGGTTGCGGACTCTTTTCGGGTCGTTGGGTACGTAAAGGTAGGTGCGCAGCACCGGCACCCCGCCCATCTCCTCCCGCAAGAAATAATGACCCCGGTACCCCTCCCAGACCTGCCATTGGGGGGCGGTGGGAAACCCGGTGACGACTTGGACCTGATGCCCTCTTTGGGCCAGATACTCGGCCAGGTCCGCGGTATAAGGGCCGATGGAGGTGGACTCCGGCAGATAATTCAGGCCCAGAATCAGAAATCGCAAAGTCGTCGCCTCGACAATAAAATTTTTGTTAAAATCCCTGGCGGCAGATCAAACAAGGTCAGAATTTTGACTGCTCATCTTGCAAGGCAGGCTAATCCGGGCAGTTCTGTTTTCCGCCCCGTTCGCTTTTGGAGCACCTGCTGTTCAATCCAGCGGTAGGTGTAGGTCAAGCCTTCCTCCAGGGAAATTTCCGGCTCCCAGCCCAGCACCTGGCGCAGCCGGGTGTTGTCGGAATTTCTGCCGCGCACCCCCTCGGGTCCGGGGATGTGTTTCTTAATGATGGTGATGCCGGCGATGCGGGCGATGATGTCCGCCAGTTCATCAATGCTCACCATACAGTCCTGTCCTAGGTTGATGGGGTCATGGTGGTCGGACTGCATCAGCTTATACAGACCGGTGAGGCAGTCATTGATATGGCAGAAAGAGCGGGTCTGTTGGCCATCGCCCCAGATCTCCACCGTGGGATCCCCCGTCAATTTTGCTTCGGCAATCTTGCGGCACAAGGCGGCCGGGGCTTTTTCCCGCCCCCCTTCCCAGCTCCCCCGAGGGCCGAAAATGTTATGAAAGCGCACGATCCGGGTTTCCAGGCCGTACTCCTCCCGGTAATGGCGGCAGAGATGCTCGGAAATCAGTTTCTCCCAGCCATAGGCGTCCTGAGGTTGGGCCGGATAGACATCTTCTTCCTTCAGAGGAACCACATCGGCGTCTTTTTGCCGGTATTCGGGATAAACACAGGCCGAGGAGGTGTAGAGATAGCGTGTCACCCCGTTTATCCGGGCCGCTTCCAGGGTGTGAAAGTTAATCAGGGTATTGTTGTGGAGAATCTTCGCATGGTGCGCGGAAATGAAGCCCATGCCCCCCATGTCCGCGGCCAGGGCATAGACCTGGTCCATCCCCCGGGTGGCCCGGAGACAATTATCCCAACGCCTGAGGTCCAGAATCTCGAATTCATGGGCCTCCGAATCGCTGAATTCCGGGAACTTCAAATCCACCCCCCGAACCCAGTATCCCTTGTTCTTCAGGTACGTAACCAAGTGATGGCCGATGAATCCGCCAGCGCCGGTAACCAGGACAGTCGTTTTCTTATCTGCCGCCATTTTCCCTCCCGAGGTTCTTTTTGCTCACCAGATAATTGTCGAGGATCAGGCAATCCATCTTGGTACGCAGGAAGCACTCCACTGCCTCTGCGGGGGTGCATACAATGGGTTCATTTTCATTGAAGGAGGTGTTCAGAATCACCGGGATACCGGATATTTTCTGATACTCGGTAATCAACCGCCAATACCTGGGGTTGGCATCCGAGCTTACGGTTTGCAGTCTGCCGCTGCCATCCACATGGGTCACCGCCGGGATCAACCCCTGTTTATCTCTCCGAATCTGGTAGACCTTGAGCATGAAGGGGTCGGGATATTCCTGTTCAAACCATTCCCATGTTTGCTCCTCCAAAACCGAGGGTGCGAAAGGACGAAACCGTTCCCGGTTCTTCACTCGGGAATTCAAGATGTCCTTCATGTCCTCGAAACGGGGGTCCACCACGATGCTGCGGTTCCCCAGGGCCCGGGGGCCGAACTCCATGCGGCCTTGAAACCAGCCCACCACCTTCTTTTCGCTCATCAATTGTGCGGCTCTGCGACAGATTTCTCCGTCGCTGAATTCCTCATAAGGCAGCCGGTAATGGGCCAGCACCTCCCGAATTTCAGCCGGGGAGAAATCCGGACCGGTATAGGCGTTGGTCATATGGAAGTTGCGAGGCCGCCCGAGAACGGCATGATAGACGTAATATGCCGCTCCCAGGGACAGCCCGGCATCCCCGGCCGCGGGCTGGATAAACACATCCTTAAACTGCGTCCGCAACAGGATCTTGCCGTTGGCCACACTGTTGAGAGCGACTCCCCCCGCCAGACAGAGCCTTTTCAGCCCGGTCTGCTGCTGCAAGTATCCCAAGGCGTGAAAATACACCTCTTCCAGGACCATTTGGGCCGAGGCCGCCATGTCAGCGTAATGCTTAGTAATCTCTCCTCCAGGGGTGCGTGGCGGGCCGAATCGTTGAATGAGCTTGGGTGAATAAACGATCCCCTGCTCAGGCACTGCTCCCTGCCAGTTCAAATAGACATTTTGATAGTGGTGTACAAAGTAATCCAGGTTAAGCTCAAACCGCCCTTGATCTTTCAGCCGCACCATCTCCCGCATATCTTCGACGTACCTGGGTTCCCCCAGAGGCGCCAGTCCCATGAATTTGCCTTCATCTCCATACTTGACAAACCCGCAATACTGGGTGATGGCGGTATAGAACAGCCCCAGGGAATGGGGGAACCAGACCCTGACCAGGGGCTTGACGGTTTTATCCTGGCCCGCGGCGAGCATCAGACTGACAAAATCCCCGAAACCGTCAACGGACATGACCGCGGCCTGGGGATAACCCGAAACCAGAAAGGCACTGGCGCAATGGGCCAAATGATGCTCCACCCGGTGAAACCGGGCTCGTATCTGTCGGGGCGCTATTCCCATTTCTTCGGCCAAGTGAGTCTTTAGGTTCATGGTCTTGACATTCCTGGTCAGGCCGCTGCCGATGGCGCTCGCGCTTGGACGTTTTTTGAGAACGTGAAGGATTTTCCTTCCCAGGCTGGGCAAGGGATTGCGGCCGACGGCCACATGGTCCACTGCGGAGAAATCAATCCCCGCGGTTTCCAGGCAGTAGCGGATGGCCTGAACTGGAAACGCCGAGGTATATTTGATTCGGTTGAACCGTTCTTCTTCCACCGCGGCCACAAGCTCGCCGTCGGCCAGCAAGGCAGCTGAGGTCTCTCCATGAAACGCGTTGATGCCGAGTACGTAAGTCAAGGTTACTTCCTTTCGCGTTCAGCGACTGCTTCCTGATAAGCCTGTAAGGTTTTTCTGGCTGCCATTTCCCAGGAATAAGCCTGGGACCTGAGGCGGCCGGCTTCCGCCCGCCGCCGGTGCTCTTTGGGATCGTCTAGCAATTGCCGCATGGCCTGGGCGGTTTGTTCCTCATTTTGGACGGAGACGAAAACCGGCGCTTTCCCCCCCGCCTCCCGGTGGGCGGGGATATCCGAGGCCACCACCGGCAGGCCGCTGCTCATGGCCTCCACCAGGGTCATCCCCGCCGATTCCGTTGTCGATAGCGTCAGATAAAGACGGGCCTGCCGGTAGATGGCCGGAAGCTCCTCGTGGGAGAGCGGGCCCAACAGTATCACCGCATCCCCGGGGATTCCCTGCTCCGTCAGCAACTGACTCAGCCCTGAGGGGGAAATCCTTCCCACCAGCACCAGTTTTACCTCGCTTTGGATCTGTTTTTTCAATAATGCAAAGGCCCGGATTTGTTGGGGCAGGTTCTTATGGGGCAAAGAATTGGTCACCGACAGAATAAAATGGGAGGGCAAATCTGGCCTATCAGGGAACTCTCCCAAGGAGGCCTTTTCAAAAGCCCCGCTCACCCCATGGGGCACCACTGCCAGACGCTCCCGCGGCAACCCCCAACGTTGCGCCAATTCCTCGGCAAAAGCAGCCGAAGGCACAAGAAGTCTCCCGGCTCTTAAGGCGGAAGCCTTGAAAAATAGGCGAAAATACCACTGCTTGGTCAAGGACAATGATTTTTTGTGCATGGGGTCCAGGTCCCAGTGCACCGTTACCACGGTTTTCACCGGAGACCAGAGCGCGCCGATTGTTCCGGGAAAGTGCAGAATATCCGCCTGCTTTTGCGCGGCCAGGAAGGGCAGGACCATCTGTTCCCAGATAATCCTGGATGCCGCCCCTTGGCTCGATATCTTAGGCAAGGCACATAATCGCCAGTTGCCGGGAAAGCCCGAAAAGAGCTCACGGTTGTGGGGAGAGACAAAGAGAATAAAATCATGCTCCGGGGAGTTCCCCGCCATAGCCCGCAAAAGGTTAAGCAGGTAGCTCTCATGGGAATTGGCGCCTCCGGGACGCGCAATCAAGGTGGAAATGGCAATCCGCATAGGATTTATTTCAAGCGGTGCGGGGACTCAGGATCCAGATGGGCCTGGTATTTGGACTTCATGGCCTGGATATCATCCCGGGTGGGGTTCCCGGTAATGGCATACATGATACGATGCAATAGATCCCCGATCTTGGAATCCCATATCAACCGAATCGCCCAAGGCCTGTTGAATGCAAACACCACCACCCAGCTTCTCAAGGGACGATGGAGTTTGAAGGTGTGGCGGGCAAACGTCTCCGCGACACAATTGGTTTCTAGGCTATCTCTCGTTGTGGCATCTTCGCTATGCAGGTGCCACACCTTATTGGCATCAAGTCGCATAATGTCACAGCAGGTCAGGTCCGCGGCCCGGATATCCCTGGAGACCACGGCCAGATTCATCCTGACTGGCTTTCCCACCATGGGCCCGCATTCATCCAACATGTAAGTCCCGTCCATGATCGCCAGCCGGGTCTTGATCAGGCGATTGAGACCCAAGATACAATCATTGAACAAGGGATGGTAACGGAGCCGCATGTTGTTGGGGATGCAGCCCCACTGGTTCTTGATAGCGCCGCTGAAGCGGGTGATGGCATGGACCTTGGGCACCGGTACCGTAATTAAGGCTTGAATTTCCCGGGTAAGAAGCGCCGGCAACTCCAGGGGCACCTCCCGGTTGCCCGCGGCCAACTTAACGGTTTCGGTGGGCATCTTGGAGAGGTTGATCAATTTCACCCCCTGGCGCCGGCAAATTTCCGGGAGGTTGTGGGCGGCAAAGGCCAGTTCCGCAGGCCAGCCGCGGTAGCCGCCGTCGGATTCCCCAACATAGACATTGGCGGTGCGGCTCTTCACCGCGACGATGACCTCTTCCAGGAACTCCGGTGAAGTGGTGACCCCAGGTTTATACTTGGGATATGTCAGGTTCGGTTTGATGAACACCGGCGCGTCCCGGGGGATGGCCTTCTCCCATTCCACCCAGGCCAGGGCTTGGTAAAGGATAGCCCCCAGATTGGCCTTGTCGAAAGGACTGATAAACACTTTTGCCTTCATAATAATTTTACGGTTTTCATTTCTGAAAACTGCTCCATTTCTCTATAATCCGGTGGAAAAACAGTTTCTTTATCAATTTAGGGCTTTCATAAATTGCATTAAGGTATATAAGGTGGGCTTAAATCTGCTCGGTATTATCCTGAATAGATAAACAAATAACATAAACGGGAGTGAAACAAGATAGAACCGCAATCTGCAAACCTGACAACAGATATCATTTCTATGGTATGATCTAAAGCCGGGGGGAATATAATTACGGTAAATTGAGACATTTTTACAATAAGGGCATTTAACTGATACTTCCCAAACTCCGTTTCTCTTCTTCTTTTTAAAGGGCAAGAGGTATTTAGAATATTTAAAACGAGCTTCAATTAACTCAGTAAAAAGATGATCAAAATCTTTGTCAATTATCTTTTCGGTTACATTAATACGATCGAAGATATGGTTCTCTACAAAATCAATTTCGTCTTTGATTATTTTCTTTTCCACAGCGTGCTTATATAATTTAGTGCCTGGATAAAGCTGAATGAAGTCCAGAGATACACCGGCGCCGAAGATATCATGATTATTTTTCCAATAAGTCAATGTTTCATTAGCCGTTTCCTTGGTTTCAGCCACATCGCCAAAAATGAAATTGCCTTGAACAGATAAATTCGCTTTGCGGGCCAAATTCAAAGTATTGTCAATTTGTTGGGGAGTGGTTTTTTTTCTCATGCTGTCGAGAACAACTTGACTATAGCTTTCCAGACCCAGCAATAAAAGATTGCACCCCGCATCTTTCATGGTCTTTATGAGATCCTCATCGGTGGTGTCCACCCGCATCTGACAATTCCACCTTATTTCCCAATTCACCGATTCAGATAACCGCTTCATTTCCCGACACAAATCATAAACTCTTTGGCGATCAAAGGAAAATAACTCATCATACATATCTATGTTATTGATCCGGTAGCGATTTACGGCGACCTCCAGTTCCGCCATGATATTGGGGATGGATCTTTGGCGGTATTTATTGCCTATGGGATGGAAACAAAAAGTGCAGAGAAACGGGCATGACCGGCTGGCGAGAAGAGAATAGGGGCGAGGGTGTTCCACCCAATCATAGGCATAAGAATGGCTGGGGTAAGTGTTTTCCAAAATATAATCGATGCCCAGACCTTCATAATCCGGCCAGGGGAGAGTATCTAGATCTTTTATCGGTTTTCTCGGCTTGGTCAGCACCAGGTCTCCATGGTTATCCCGGAAACCGATGCCATCCACCGCGGCAAGGTCTTCGTGGCTCTCTAGGTATCGCAAGAGTTCCACTATCGTGACATCTCCCTCTCCCACCACGATAAAATCGGGGCCCAAAGATTGAAACATAAGTTGTGGCTGGCTGGTGATAATGCCTCCGCCCAAGACAATTCGGGCCCGGGGGGCATACTGACGCGCCAACTTCACGCAATATTTGACGCACCGGTAATGAGCTGAAAGCCCACCTGTGAGAATAAAATCGTATTCATTCTTAATCAGACATTTGCATATTCCTTCCTCCGACATATCGTCGTAAAGGTAAAGATTCAAAAAATCCACCTGATACCCCTGTTCTTTGAGGACGGCCGAGATTGACGCCAGGCCGATTGGTATTACATTAACAACCCGGTGTTTCTTGCCCGTATGCATTTCAAATTTCGGAACGATAATTAATATTTTCTTTCTATCCATGGAAGTTGTCCTGAAGAAATAGTTTTAGGTTGAAAATTTCTAAAACTTTCCAATACCCCCATCAAGACCCCGTATAATATGGAAATCTGAGGCGTGATAAAAAGATTATGCAAAAAGCCATTAATGATCACCGTAATGCCATATATGAAACAGGTTAACATAAATGCCCTGGAGAAGTAGTCTAAGGCGGAAGCCATATTTTGATAGGAGACGATAACAAACTTTACTTGCAGGGCTATTAATAGGAGTAACCCCAAAACCCCGGTTTTAAGCAGATAGTAGGAATAAGTTGGCTCTCCGATCACAATCTTTGTGGCTTCCGGCAGGCCGGTCTCCATAATTTGGTCGGCAGTGCCAATTCCCAGGCCATAAATAATATTGAGCCCATGGAATTGAGCAAGAGTTTCTTCCCAGGAAAGAATCCGCGTTTTTAAATGAATGCTGGAGTTGAGATCAAACATTTCCTGAACAACTTGATCGCTAATATAAGAAACATTGGGAAAGAATTGTATTCCCCCTAGATCACCCCCAAAAAGCGGTCTCAGAATCAGTAAGGAGAAAACCGATGCCCCCGTCACGATGATCATCTTCTTGAACACCGGGATTTCTGCAAACAAAACCCCCAAGCAGATGACGATGATCGGTTGAAAATACTGTGAGAGTCTGAAAGCCATGACATGGCTGGCCAAAGATATGCCAAAGAGCAGGAATAACAATGGCTTACTAGAGAAAGGATAATATTTCTCCAGAAAAAAGGCCCATAATAAGATAAAAACAATATCAAAGCCAGGAGTGTTGAAACCGATTCCAGTGAATTCATGATAGTGGAAGATAGAAGAAACAAGTGGCAATCTTCCACTTATAAAAATAATACTTCCCAAAATTCCAGTGAGAAGAATTATATAAGAGATTATTTTGATGGTCTTTTGTGAAGTTAAGCATTTAATTGTAATCATAAAAGCAAATATAACAAGTAAGATATTGCGAATAAAGCGAGTGGATGCATACATATCGTCATTGTTGAAAATAGCTCGAATGAATTCTATTGCAAAATAAGTGCAAAGAATTATAAGAATTAATCTGAAATAATGGCTTTCAGAATGATTAATTATTATTGGCTTTTGATAATTAATTATTATGAAACTTGGCAATATGGCTACACAAATAATCTCTATCAGATTAATAGGAATGCCAGATAATGATATTCTTTGCTCCAAAATTGTTTGAAAATTGAGCAGTCCTGCCGCCAGTAGTAAAGCATATAACCCAATAATTGGCCTTATTATGGTGGCCAGCAAAAAGATCAATCCTCCTAATGCTATCAACCCGGGGGGAAGATCAGCATAAATCAACTTTTAGCCCTTACCTTCCGTTATTACGGGATTGATACTGAGCAGACATCGCCAAGTTTTTGGGAAGACTTCCCATCAGGGGGGACGCCTTTTCATAAAAGGCCGCAGGCACATTACGAAAGCAATAGAACTTTAACAATAACTGCTCCACCCGCATAAATCCATGCATAATTCTTTTCAAACATTTATCTACCAAGGTTTTCGGCGGCGCCAACCTTCGCAAATCCTCGTGGAACTTAAAATGCCATTCGATAAAGCTCCCTCTAAAGGCGGTATAAGAAAAGTTCCGGCGGTTGGCTTCGATAAATGGTGGAGGAAAAACCTGGCGATTCTTGGGATCTTCCAGTAGGCGCAAGGCGGATAAAAAATCTTGCATTACTTTTTCCGGGTGCAAGGCTACTTGCCTGCCCATGCTGTCGGCCACCAGGCGGAACTCCACCAAAGTCTGGGGGAGATAGCACATGCCGTATTTCAAAGCGATAAAATG
Organism: Deltaproteobacteria bacterium; assembly: GCA_003599195.1. Lineage (GTDB taxonomy): Bacteria > Desulfobacterota > Desulfobaccia > Desulfobaccales > 0-14-0-80-60-11 > SURF-52. The sequence continues at coordinate 29,888 of QZIZ01000155.1, forward strand.
GACAACGTACCAATCCGCTAGCAATTTCATTTCCGGCAGAGGATGGCCGCCGGCATCGGCCAAAGCAGAGCGTCGCAAAAGAGCCGGGGCCATGCCGCCGATAAACCAGGGTTGTCGTTTGAGCCGCTTTAAGACTTCCGCGGGAGAGAGAAAGATCGGCTGGCGCAACTCCACATGAAGGTCATGACTGTGGTAGTTGGTCAACCGATCCTTTGCCAGACGATGACCGATTTCATCGATAAAGGCCAACCAGGAGACACACATCCCCGCTTTAGGAAATTTTTCCAAAAGACCTATGGATTTTTCGAAAAAACCGGGTAACACTCGTTCATCCGCCGCGCTTAAATACACATATTCCAACTCGGTGCGTTCCAGATATTGGGCGATTGTCTGGCAGTATGCAAAACAGCGGGTATTGGCCTGATTCTGCACTATTCGGATATGCTTATAGCGCCGGGCCAAGTTCCCGAGAACTTCAAGACTGTTGTCGGTGGAGGCGTCATCCACCACGATAATGCGGTCAGGCTGAAGACTTTGGGCTAATATCGCTTCCAGGGCGCCGTTAAGGTAATGCCCATGATTATAATTTGCCATAAAAACGTAGAAGCCACGGTTTTTCAAGGGGATATGACCTCGCAGGGTTTATGCCAGGCAGTGCGGCAACGTTGCCAGATGGCAGCGAACCACAAGGAGCCCACGATGATCTGAGCCAAGTTGCCAGCCGCGGCCCCCAGGGGACCATAGCGGCTTCCTAAACCCCAGACAAGCAAGCCCGCAGCCACGCTCAGGGTGATGCCGGGCACCAGAATGGGCTCCTGCTTATGAGCCCGGAGATAAACCACCAGACACTGGGAAATCTGAAAGAAGATAGCCGCAAATAAGAATATCGCCGTGGGACCGGCTCCTAAAAAACGCTGGGTCAAGACCGGCGGGACAATGCTGGTTCTGAAGAGCAGGAACCACAATGCCAGGGCCCCCAGGCTAATGGCGGCTATGGAAATCACAGAGGTGCGCAGCCATAAGCGGTCCAGCGCCGGGTATTCTTTATGGGCGATGAACATCCCGAACCTGGGCACCTTGGTAGACACCCAGGCCATGGCCACCAGCTGCAGGCCCTGGACCGCCTGCAGAGTCATGCCCATCTGACCGGCCACAACTGCCCCGTGATAATAGAACATTACCGGGTTGAACAGATGATAGGCAAGATAGGCAACCAGACTCTGGGCCGCCAGGCGCCACTGCAAGGGCCAGATTTCCCTCCCCCAGTGAATTCGGGAACCTGAAGGGGATTGAAAAAATGGCTGAAAAAACCGCCGGTATCTGATCAGAAGCAGAAAGAGATTTTGGCCCACTCTAGCTGCCACCGCGGCAACAGGCGCCCATAGGCCGCCACCCAGCCAGAAAAAGGCCCACAAAGCCCCGTTTTCCAGGAACACCTGCATCAGACGAAATTTGTTAATCACGGCCACCTGGTTGCACCCTTCCAAGAGGGCGTTGAAAGGGAGCATCAACAACAACAGACCGCTCAAGGCGACCAGGAGTATCCAGGGCCCTTGCCAACCCAGGCCCTGATAGGTTTTTTGGGAGAAAAAAGACCATCCCACCTGAACTGCCACGACGGCAAAAATGAAGCTGGCCGCAGCATACCATTTGAATATCAACCGTCCTAAACTGACTATACGGGAGAGGGCCTCGGGGTGGCCGGTGATGCGACCCACCGAGTCCAGGCTCAAATGGGCCCATTCATGACTGGCAACATTGGTGATTGCAATGATGAACCCTAGTTCCACAAAGATTTGCAGGGCCAAAAGGCTGCTAAAGGTAAAATAAAACCCTTGCATTTCCGCAGTCAGGCACCGGGCAATCAAGATCATGGTCACCGGATAAACCAGGATCTGCAGGGCGCGGGTGCTGAGCAACAAGATAGTCGCCTGGTCCATCTCCAGCCTTTGTCCCAGCCAGGAAAACTTGGCGGCCCATCTCTTCAAAACCATGCCATACGGCCAGCCGCTGATAGAATTAATATTTTTGGCCATTAAACCATCTCAATGCAGTCTTTTGGGGAGGTTGATCAAGGCCTTGAAAACTGCGGTGGGATATTAAAGAACTTTCCCTTCAATCTTCTCCGCCAGCCAGCAGGCCCGGATTGGTAAACGCCAGCTCCAAGGTTTGCCGGACATCCGGCGCGGTTATCCCTAAAGCTAATCTGAGGCGATCGCTGTTCAGGCTGGAATAGGTGGGCACCGGGTAAGGGTAGTTTGCCGATTTGGAGGCCATAACCGGTTGCACCAGTCGGCGGTCTGCACCCAGAACTTGAGCGCCGTAATAAGCAGCCTCAGCATAGGATATGTCCTGCTGGCTGGATATCTGAAGGATACCCGGAAGGCGCTGGTCGGCCACCAGTCTTAAAGCTGAAACTACACAGAAAAGGGGAATGGGCGCCAACCCCATATCCGCAAAGGCTTTAATGGGGCGGCCCTCTTTCAAGGTCTGGGCCCAATCCGTTAAAAGTGAAGGTCTGGGGCCTAGAACTTTGGTGAGTCTCATAACGGCCACTTGATCACCGAAATCCTGCAATCGCCTTTCCACTTCCGCCTTTTGCCGGCCGTACTCGGTGATGGGACAGGTGGCCTCGTCGGGCCGACGCTGGGGGAGGGAGCCGTCAAACACCTGATTGCTGGAGAGGTAGATGACGAAGACTCCTTCTTCTACAAGGCATTTGATCAGAGTGATAACCCCTTGGACATTGATCAGGGCGGTGGCCTCTGGATCCTGCTGGCAGGCATCGATGCGGGTCGCTCCGGCGCAAATCACCGCTACGGCCACCGGCCAGGGACATCGCCAGTTGCGTAGGTCTTTGGCCAAATCCAGGTGGACCAGGGGAACCTCTTTAGGCCGCGGCCGTCTGGTGGTGCCGGCCACCCTGACCCCGGCGCAGTGGAGCAAGGACCACAAGCCTTGGCCGATCATGCTGTCGGCCCCCACAATCAGGGTTACCGCTTCGGTCATGCCTTCTCAAATCAATCCATAGCCAGCAATACCCGCCCGGCTTCACCGCTTTTCATCACCTGGAGGGCTTCATTGATCTTATCCAGAGGAAATTCATGGGTAATCAAGCCATCCAACTTCAATTTACCGGCCTGGACCAGACGCAGATACCGGGGAATATCGATATGAGGTTCAGTATGACCACCTGAGGATCCGGTCAGAACCTTTTTAAAGTGGAGGGGCAAGGTGTATATGGAAACAGGCTCCAGGGGCACCCCCACCAGGACAGTTCTGCCGTCCGGATGGGTCAGTTTATAAGCCTGCTCAATTACCCTGGCGTTGCCCGTAGTATCGAGAACCACGTCGGCCCCGGCGCCGCCCACTACCCGGCGGATTTCCCCTTCCAGGTCCTCGGTTTTGGCGGAATTAAAATAATGGGTGGCCCCAAAACGCCGGGCCATCTCCCCTTTACTATCAAACCGGTCAATGCCGATGATGGGGTGGGCCGCCACCATATCCGCTGCTTGCAGAATATTAAGGCCCGTGCCCCCTGTGCCGAAGACCACTACGGATTGGCCGATTTTCACTTTGGCATCGTTATTGATTGTCCCCATGGCGGTGGTTATCGCGCATCCGAATAAGGGAGCCAGCTTCAAATCGAAGTCTTCCGGCATGGGGGTCAGCCGGTTCTCGGAAACCACCGCATATTCATTGAAGGTGGTGACCCAGCCGGCGTTGACCTTGCGGCCATTCCAAAAATATGTCGGAGTCTCGCATTGAATACCATTGCTCTGCCGCCAGTGCATGATTACCCGTTCGCCATTCTTAACCGTCCTTACCCCAGGGCCAGCTTCCACCACCGTGGCCGAGCCTTCATGACCCAATAGATGAGGCAGGAACTTATCCGGGCCCTTGACTGCGTCGATCTCGTTGATCTGGGCCCCGCAAATCCCGCTGTAATGCACCTTAACCAACACTTGGCCAACGGCCAGCTCTCGGGGCAGATCGATTTCGGTCACTACCAGGGGCTGTTTGCTTTCCACCAGAACGGCCGCCTTCGTCTTCTTAACCTGCATAACTTTCCTCCGATTTATTTTCGGAATAACTGGAACCAAGAACCTGAGAAACTTAAGGAAGGGAACTTTTAACGGGATCTGAACAAGATGGAAGTTGGCTCCCCCGGGACCGGGGCCAGTTCACTCACTTTATTATTTCCGAGCAGCCTTTTAACACTGGCGATTATCTGTTCCGCTCCCGGGTAGTAAGCCATTTCCAGGGCGTGAGAGGCAGGAGAGGGAGTATCCGCCAGAGCAACAATGGCAACAGACTCTTTTAAGAATGGGAATGCCTTCTCAGCTACCCGGGAAGCAATCTCAGCACCGACCCCTCCGGTCCTGCAGCCGACATCCCCGATGACCAGCCTTCCCGTCTTTCGCACCGAATCGAAGATGAGTTCCTCATCCAGGGGGTTCAGAGTCCGAGGATCGATAATCTCAATCTCGATGCCCTCGGCCGCCAGTGCTTTGCTGGCCTTTACCGCTTCATAAAGCATTTGGGATATGGCCACAACGGTGGCATCCTTTCCCTGGCGCCTGACTATTCCCTTGCCCAGTGGCACCGCATAAATCTCTTCAGGCACATGGCCCTTATAATCGTAGACCCATCTATGTTCAATAAACATCACTGGGTTCCCATCATTCAGAGCAGAGACGAGCAGACCCTTGGCATCGTAGGGGGTGGCCGGAATGGCGACCTTAAGACCTGGTATATGAAGAAAAAGGGAATGCAGCGCCTGGGAATGCTGGGCTGCTGAGCCCCACCCCCGGCCGATGATACTCCTTACGACCAAGGGGACATTTACTTTCCCCCCGGTCATATAACACCACTTGGCTGCATGATTGATTATTTGATCCATACAGATGGGTAAAAAATCCATCCGCATATGCACAAAGATGGGTTTCATCCCGGCCAAAGCGGCGCCGATCGCCACCCCGGTCAAGCCATTTTCAGCAATGGCAATATCCATTACCCTGTCTTTGCCGAAGATTTCGCACAAGCCCACGGTGGTGCCAAATATCCCTCCCGGGTCGTCCACGCCTTCACCAAGAATAAAAACTCTCGCATCATGTTGAAGCATTTGCATCTGTGCTTCGCGCAGACTGTCGCGGTAGGTAATCCAGCGCAAGCCGTCCGTTGCCGGGGTAGCAGCGAAATCATCCTGGTCAATAAAAACCTTAGTCCAAGGCATAATTATTCCCGCTCAAAAAATACGTGCTTAATTAGATCGGTCTTATCAGGTAAAGGACTCTCCAGGCCAAACTTAACCGCCGTGGCTATTTCCTTATCAATTGCTTTAATAAAATGATTTATTTCCGCTGCGGTTATGATCTTATTTGCCAAAATGTGACCTTGAAATAGTTCTATGGGACATCTCTTCATCCAATCCCTGAGTTCTTTTTCCGGCCGGCACCCTCTTTCATAGTCGCAATCAGGCCCCACATGCCCTTTCCACCTGTAAGTTCGACACTCTATCAAACTGGGCCCCTTTCCCGCTCGGGCCCTTGCCGCTGCCTTCTTTACGGTTTCGTATATGGTCAGAACCTGATTGCCGTCCACCTGAAACCCAGGGATATGATAACTTTCCCCTCTTTTGGCGATATTATCATGGGGTTGTCTGGCAGTCTGAGGGGAATTGGTGGCATAAAAATTATTCTCACAGACAAATAGCACCGGGAGCTTCTTCAATGCGGCAAAATTTAGACTTTCATGAAAAATCCCTTCATCTGCCGCACCATCCCCAAAAAAAGCCACGGAGATCCTCCCATCCTTCCTCAGCCGGGATGCCAGACCCGTTCCCACGGCCAGGGCAATGGAGCCTCCCACAATGGCCGTCGTCCCTAAGATCCCGCATTCCGGGGCAACCGGATGCATGGAACCGCCTTTGCCTCGGGAGCAACCGGTAATCCGCCCATAAAACTCCGCCATTAAAGTATTGATATCCATTCCCTTGGCCAAACAATGACCATGATTCCGATGAGTACTGAAGATATAATCCCCTTTCTTGAGATTCCCGCAAACACCTGCGGCAATTGCCTCTTGACCGATACATAAATGCACCGGCGTCCTCATATTTTGTTCAGGGTACCGCTCAACAATCTTTTCCTCAAAACGTCTGATTTTGAGCATCGTATGAAAGAGACGTCGCATTGTTCTTGGGGATGTCCTGGCCAAGGTTTCCTCCTACAATTATTCAGCAATGAACCAATAATAATCGCCGGTATAACCTGCTTCGGCAAAGAGTTTCTGCCAATCGTCCACATGCATGTATGTTAAGGCAGTCAAATTCCACTTTAACATGTTCTCCCGTTCTTGTTCGTTGCGCCAGGCGTCAACCATGATGAAAGAGCGGCCGCGGCTGACCCGCTGGATTTCCCGCAAAGACTGTTTGCACTCTTCCAACGGCAAGTTATGAATGGTATTGATGGAAATTACGAAATCAAAGGACTTGTCAGGAAAACGCAGATCTTTGGCATCGCCTACCTGGACATAAGGTTTCATTTCTTCCATGGCGTGGGCAATGGCATATTCCGAGATGTCTATGCCCGCTACCTTTAAGCGCGGCATCAAAAGCTTGAAATCATAAAGCATAAAGCCTTTGCCGCAGCCCACATCCAGAACCGCGGCGTCTTCCGCCAGGTTGTAATGATCCCGGAAACGCCTCACGGTGTCAGTCCAGAAACGGGGGTGGTAATTATAACCTCCGTAACCGTAAAGTCGGTCTCCATCAAAAAATTCCCGTCCAAATTGCCTGGCGATTTGTCGATGTTCTTCGGTAATCAACTTACCTCGTTCCTCAATGGGACGCTTGCTTCGGGGATAGAGCTCCATGAGATTAATTTCTCCCATCTTTATCTCCTTTTAGCTTGATATATCTATACTATTTCAATCCTGACGTTACTCAATGGTAGAAGTTCCTTATGCAATCAATGACAAACTCTATTTGTGAAGATTGCAGGTGCTGATGAACCGGTAATGTGATTATGGTATGGCAGTCCGCCTCGCACTGGGGGAAGTCCCCTTTCTTGTAACCCAGGTATCCTGCCGCCTTTTGTAAATGTAACGGGATAGGATAGTGTATTTTTGCTTCCACCCCTTTACTTAATAGAAATTGGTAGAGCCGGTCCCGATTTCTTACCCGCAAAACATAGGTATGGTAAACTTGTTTGAAGTTGGACCGGCGGGGAGGAACATTGATAAATTCCGCCAGGTCGGCAAAGGCTTCATCATACAGCCGGGCATTGGCAATGCGCCGGTCAGTGATGGCATGGACCTGTTCCAGCAGGCGGTTGGCGATCACTGCCTGAAGGGTATCCAGGCGGCAATTATGGCTCCAGAAGTCGATCTCATCCCGAGTAGCCATGCCGTGGTTGCGGAAAAGACGCAGGTTATCCGCCAATTCCGCCGAGCGGGTGACGATCACCCCCCCATCCCCCCAGATATTCAGATTTTTCAAAGGGTGCAGGCTGAATCCCGCGGCGGCCCCCCAGGACCCTACGGATTTACCGTCGATCGCCGCAAGAATGGCCTGGGCTGCGTCCTCCACAACGAGCAGATTATGCCTGTGGGCGATCTCCATGATCCGGGGCATGTCCGCGGGGCAGCCGGTGAGATGCACCGGCATGATGGCCTTGGTGCGAGGGGTGACGGTCTCTTCGATCTTCGTCACGTCGATGGTGTATTCTTCGTTGTTGTCCACGAAAACCGGGCGGGCCCCGGCCATGGCAATGGCACCCACCGTGGCCACAAAGGTGTTAGGGGTGGTGATTACTTCGTCTCCGGGCCCCACTCCCAGAATCTTCAGGGAAAGCATCAGAGCATCGGTGCCGGTGCCGACGCCGATGGCATAGGGGAGGTCCAATAGCCGGGCAAATTTCTCTTCGAACTCCCCAAGAGGTTTCCCCAGGGTGAAGTCCCCGGTCTTGACCAGGGCCCGGATATCCTCCAGGTAAGGGTCGATATCGGCAAATTGTTCCAGTAGATAGGAATACCCGATTCTCCTCCTGCTACCGCTCATAGAAGCTCCTGATGCTGCTAACGATATAATTCAGCTCCTTCTCCCCCAGTTCCGGATAGACCGGCAAGCTCAGAATGCGCCGGGATTGCCGTTCGGTCACCGGAAAGTCGCCAAGTGCATGAGGCAAGCTCCGGGCCGCGCCTTGAAGATGGATGGGGATCGGGTAATGGATCGCGGTCCCGATCCCTTGCTGCGCCAGATAAGACCTGAGTTCATCCCGGTCATCGGCCTGAATCACAAAGGTGTGATACACCGCCCGTTCCCAGGGCTTATCCTGGGGCATCTGGACCTGGTGGAGGCCCTGCAGATGTTCCTGATAGAACCGTGCGTGGGCCCGGCGTTTCTCCGTCCAGGCCTCCAGGTATTGCAACTTCACCAATAAAATGGAGGCCTGCAAGGTATCGAGGCGGGAATTGCCGCTCCAGACCACGCAATTGTCCCGGGTTTTCAGGCCCAAGTTTCGCAAGATCTTGAATTCTTCAGCCAAACCAGGATCATCGGTGGTTAAAATGCCGCCGTCACCGCAGGAATTGAGGGTTTTGAGAGGATGGAGGCTGAAACAACCCACGACCCCGAAGGAGCCTACTCTTTTTCCCTGATATTCAGCTGTAACTGCCTGGGCCGCATCCTCAATCACGTGCAGGCGATGGGCCCGGGCCACCTCCAGAATTGCATCCATGGCCGCGGGACGGCCGGTTAGATGCACCGGGATGATGGCCTTGGTCCGGGGAGTGATGGCCTTAACCAACAGGTCCGGATCCAGATTGTAGTCTTCCTTGACGTCTACAAAAACGGGGCGGGCTCCCAAGAGATTGATGCTGGAGGAAGTGGCGACAAAAGAGTTGGGGACGGTGATCACCTCTTCCCCAGGTCCGACACTCAAGGCCTTGAGGGCCAGAATCAGGGCATCGGTCCCGGAATTGAGCCCCACAGCGAAACGAGTACCGCATAATTCCGCAAACCGGTTTTCAAACTCGGCCACCTCGTCTCCCAGGATGAATCGGCCCCGGTCGATGACGCTGCCGATGGCGGCCAGCAGTTCATCCTTAATAGGGCGGTGCTGGGCGACCAGATTAACGTAAGGAATTTTCATGGGTTATTTCAAGGAGACCGCCTGCATGGTTTTGATGTTGTAATAGCGGATGTCGGTCATCGAGTCGGGAATCTTCCCGGCCACAAACGCCGCTTGCAGGCCCAAGATGGCATCTTCGATGGTAAACTTGGGGGCGAACCCTAATTCCCTTTTGATCTTTTCGGAGGAGACATGATAAGAACGGTTGTCATTGCTGGGGGTGTAGACAATATCAATTTTCTCCCCCAAGGTGCGCTTGACCTTTTCGGCCAGCTCACGGACCTTGAAATTCTCGTAACCGACGTTATAGATCTTCTTATGGATATTAACCGCCGGCTGTTCCAGCAGAAAGAGGTAGAGGTTGGCCATATCTTCGATGTGGATATTGGGCCGCTTCTGCTCCCCGCCAAAGACAGTGATGACCCCCTTGTTGATGGCATGGTTGGTGAGAATATTTACCGTCAGGTCCAGCCGCAACCGGGGAGAATAACCGCACACGGTGGAAGGGCGGACAATGGTCACCAGGAAGTCGTCCGCGGCTGCGGCCAGTAATGCTTCTTCACCCAACGCCTTATATTTGGAATAATCGGTCAGCGGCTCCAAAGGCAGATCTTCCGTCACTTCTGCTTCCTTCTTGATGCCGTAAACACTGGAACTGGAAGCATAGATAAATCCCTTGACCGCAGATTTCTTGGCCACTTCAATCAACTGCAGAAACGCGTCGTAATTGATGGACTTCGCCAGACGGGGGTCCAGTTCATAGCTCGGATCGTTGGAAATGCACGCGAGATGAATAATTACGTCCGTTCCCGGGATTTCTTTCTCTAACAGGGTCCGGTCCCGGATGTCGCCCCTGACTTCCTTGAGGTTCGACTGACCCCTTACTGCGCTTAGAACCTCTTCACCATAAAGGTAAAGGTCAATAACTTTGACCCGATATCCTTTTCCCAGAAGCTTGGGGACCAGGACCGCGCCGACGTAGCCCGCACCTCCGGTCACCAACACCGTTTTTCTTTCAATCATGGTTTGTTATTTCCCTCACTTTTCTTCCTATGGTTCCCCAGCCTTATCAATTCAAGGTTGCCGCATTACTGTCACCATCTGATCCACCCAGAAGTGGAGGATGGCTGCATGGCTAGTTTCCGCCAGACCGTAAGTTCCGGCCGGCACATAGAAGTTATAGGCTCCCATGGTCCTGAGAGGATTGTCCGGTTTCATGGCGGACAACGTGATTACCAGGCCCCCGAGCTTACCGGCCACTTGAGCCGCCCGAAGGATATTGGCCGATTGGCCGGAACTGCTGATGGCTACCAGCATATCCCCTTTTTTCATTTGCCTCCTGAGAGGGTCGGCAAAGACCTCCTCATAACAAAGGTCGTTGGCACAGGCGGTGATTAAGGAAAGATCGGTGAAGACCATGGTATGCAGATGGGCGTTCTTGGCCAGATCCGCAGAAATGTGTGAGGCCATGGAGGCGCTGGCCCCGTTGCCAATAAGATAGATGATATTGCCATTCTTGCTTAATCGAAGGGTGACCTCCCGCAAACGGGAGAAACTCGCATCCGGCTCCAGGACCGCGCCTGAGGCGTCCCACACCGACAGAGAGTCCAGGCAGGCTTTGAGTTCGGAGGCGCTGAGGTCCCAAGGCTTCATTTATTTTCCTCCGCTTGGTGGGCCGACTGCAGAGCTGTCCACAATTGCGGGATGGTGGTGGCATGGTGCCCCTGGAGGTAATAACTCTCTCCCCCCTCAGCCACCGACCGGACCAGCATGGTCTTCCAGGGGCGGAAATAATAAGCGGAATCTTCCCGGGAGGCTTCCTGACGGTAAGATTTCGGCAACTCTTTCAGATCACAGACCAGGGTGGTAAATTTGGTAATCTCTCCGCCATCTTGGCGAGCCAGGTTGCGGACCATGGCCAGGGCCTTGAGAAAAACTTCCGGGGCCATGACCGCACTGCCAAAATTCATGACCACCCCGCCCTGGAGAGATTCCAGGACTTTGGCAAATCGTAGGAAATCGGTGTAACTGGTGGCGCCGTAGGCCGCTCCGTCGCAATTGGGGTGTTCATGCACGATATCGTAACCGATCCCCACGTGGACGGTGATGGGGATGCCCAGGCGGTACCCGGCAGCCAGCACGCTGATATCCCGATGGGGAAACCCATCTTCAACAATTTTCCGACCCACCGCCTCTCCCAGACCAAGCCGGTCTTGGGCGGCCGCGGCGACAATATCGTTGATCCGCCCTGTTTCCTGCCATAGCCCGAACTGTCCTTCCCGAATATAACGGGCGACACTCTCGGTGGTGGCGCCGACCAGGGCAAATTCAAAATCATGGATCACGCCAGCGCCGCTCATGGCCAACACCGAGAGCCAGCCTCGTTCCATCAGGTCAATAAGATACCTTTGCACCCCGGACCTGAGGACATGGGCCCCCATCATCAAGACTATCGCAGCTTCCCGGGCTTTTGCGGCCGTTATGCAGGCGGCCACGGCCTCCAACTCCAGGCCTATCGACGCAGTGGGTTCCAAGGGCAAGATAATAGACCGCTCCAACCTGTGTTCCCGATCCGCCAGGGGATGCAGCCTTAGGCGAGACCGGTCGAATTGGGGAAAGCTTTCCGTCATGGGAAGAAGATTATTGTCGGTCTTCTTTCAGGAGGGAGACGATAAAATTTTTCACACTTTGTTTGTCGATGGATTTACGATTACCCATGACTCCCACTGCCAGGGCTCCCATCACATTGCCCAGAAACCCGAGAATTTCAGTAGGCGCTTTTAAGGCCGCGGCCAGAGCGGTCATGGATAAAAAGGCGTCCCCGGCGCCGACTCGGTCGACTATCCGCAGGCCAAAGGAAGGCACGGCCACAAAATCCCCGGAACTTCCCCGGATATAGCACCCCTTTTTCCCTCGGGTGACTATAAACTGGGAACAATCGAGCTTTTGCGCCAGGAATTCCATCATGGGGCGAAGTTTACCGTTAACATCTCGCGTCTCCAGACGGATTTCATGCTCCGCAATGCAGGCAAAATCCGCGTGGGAGTAACGGCTGACCGTATGGAAACCCCGATTACCGGCATTTGCCTGGGTATTAATCGCCAGAAAAGGAGCCCGTCTAATCAGGGTGTTCCTAATAGGTTTGCTTATGGCGCCGTGGCCGAAATCTGCGGCGATGGCAAGATCGGTTTGAGGCAACTGTTTCTTCAACCAGTTGCATATTTCTCCCTCCTGCTCCGGAGAGAGACTGCCTCCGTCCATGACATATACTTCAAATAGTTTGATCAAAGAATATCCTTCAACAAAACGCCGTTTAACTATTGTTGAAGCATTCTGGTCGTAGATATAGTAAGGATAGATGTTATGATTTAATTGTGATTTAATAAAATCTTCATAACTGTCACGTTCGCCCAACACCGTTACTAAGTACACCCTGTTGACAAAGTTGGATACATGGTTGGCAACTGCCAACACCCCGCCGGCAAAGGTATCATGCGATTGATATTTAACTGCAATCGCCGGATCTTTGGAAGATATGCCGATAGTTGCGCAATATTGATATTCATCAATAATGGTATCCCCTATAACAATGACATTGAGGTCTGTCATATTGTCAATGATATCTAACACCTGCTGGAGGCTATAGCGCTGGCGGAAGAGGTTGAGATATTGTTGAATTTCTTCAGGATAATCGGAGAGATATCGATTTATCAGATTAGTGGAACTAAAAACAAGATCTTCGGTGAAAGCCAGGGTAGCTCCAATCTCTTTGACGACCTTCTCCTCCCGGGCAATCTTCCCGGTCAAATCCGCCTTGGTATTTTTAAATTCCGACCCCTTGACGTAAATATTTGGTTGCAGTAGCCGCAGGGTCTCTTCGGCCGTGGGCCATTGGTTGAGGGCGGCATAATCGACGCATTCCAACGACGCCACCCCTTCAACCCGTAAAGGTTCGGGGAACGCTGGCCGATGGGGCCCCTTGTCCACAAACCGATCAGGGGTGACGGTGACCACCAGCACATCTCCCATTCTCCGAGCCTGCTCAAAGTAACGGATATGCCCGATATGCAGCAGATCAAAGACTCCGTGGCAATGAACGACCTTTTTCCCATGGGCTCGCAGGGACTCGATTATGGAGGCCATCTCTTCAATGCTTATGACTTTCTCACGGGCAAGCATTGCTCTTTCCACCATTGTCAGCGAATTATAAATTTATGTTTGATCAAGTGATCAGCGTCAATAATTAATTCCCCTCAACGACAATTATTTTTCCCGACTCCCCACCAGTTGATATGGTCGGTGTGGGTGGACATACAAGAGAACCCT
>QZIZ01000166.1 GCA_003599195.1 Deltaproteobacteria bacterium
GTGCGGGCTGAATTCATCCATCAGATATTTCAAGGCCGGGACCAAACCCAGATCCTCCAGGATGGCGGGGGACAAAGCCCGGGAGAGGCGCCGCACCTTCTCGATGGTTTCATCGAGATAGAGGGCGATATTATCCAGTTCCTCCTTGATTTCCGGCGGCTCCGACAGACACCGGTTGACCGCCCGGAGGCCGAGTTTCAAAACCGTGAGGCTTTGTCCCAACTCATCGTGGAGCTCCCGGGAGATGCGCTTGCGTTCGTCCTCCTGGGCATTGAGGATCTGGGTGGTCAGGAGGCGCAGCTTCCGTTCCGATTCCCGGAGTTCCCCTTCGGCGCGCTTTATCTCGGTAATGTCCTGGCCCACACCGATGGCGCCTAAGATTTCTTCTTCTTTTCCCAGTAACCGGTTGACATTCCAGAGGAACGGCCGTTCTCCGCCTCCGCGCTCCTTGAGAGGAACTTCAAACCCCCGGGTTTCTTGCCCGGCCAGGACTTTTTGCAACTCGTCTTGTGCCGCCTGATGATAAGCCGCAGGCAACAGAAAATCAAATACCTCTTTCCCCAGCGCTTCCGACCGCGGCCAACCGGTGACCCGTTCGGCTTCCGGGTTAAATTCCAGAATCACCCCCTCCGGAGAAACCACGACAATGACGCTGCCCGCGGTTTGGAAGAGGGTGCGGAAACGCTCTTCGCTCTCTTTGAGCCTTTCCTCGGCCTGGCGCAACTGCCGCTGTTTGGCGGCGTCCTCCAGGGCCCGCTCCACCGCTGCGCCCAGCCGGGCCAGGCGCTGTTTCAGAACGTAATCCGTGGCTCCTTCCTTCAGGGTATCCACGGCCGTTTCTTCGCCGATGGCGCCGGAAACAAAGATAAAAGGAACATCCGGGCAGATCTCCCGGCTCAGCTTCAGGGCGGCGAGGCCGTTAAAGTCCGGGAGGTTGTAATCCCCCAGGATTACATCAGGAAGACGGGTCTTCAGTTCTTTAAGGAAATCTTCCCTGGTGTCCACCCTCCGGATGATGAAGTCTACCCCGGCTTTGCGGAGTTCGAACTTTACCAGCTCCGCATCGCTGTCCACGTCTTCCAGCATCAAGATATCTAATATTTTACCCACGATTTCCTTTACTGCTAACTCGGCACCTTATTCAGCAGCAGCCAATAGAGCCCCAGGTCGGCCACCGACTGGGCGAACTTATCGAAATCCACGGGTTTAACGATATAGCTGTTCACCCCCAGGCGGTAACTCTCCACGATATCTTGTTCTTCCTGGGAGGAAGTCATGACCACCACCGGGATGGACTTGGTGCGGCTATCGGCTTTCAGGCGGCGCAAAATCTCCAGGCCGTCCACTTTGGGGAGCTTCAGGTCCAGGAGGATCACCTTAGGCCGGTGATTGACCTTCCGTTCCCCGGAGGCATCCACGCCGAAGAAGAAATCCAGGGCCTCCGCCCCATCCTGGAGCAACTGCACCTGGTTGGCCAACCCCTGTTTTTTCAAGGCCCGGAGGGCCAGCTCCGCATCGTGGGGGTTATCCTCGACGAGAAGTATTTCTACGGCATTCCCAATACTCAACTTACTCTCCTTTTACCGGCAGGGCAAAAAAGAACTCCGCGCCTTCCCCCACCTTGCCGGCGGCCCACACCCGGCCTCCATGGCGGTGGATAATCCTTTGGACAATAGCCAAACCCACACCGGTGCCTTCGAACTCTTCCCGCCGATGCAAGCGTTGGAAGACGCCGAAGATCTTGTCCACGTAACGCATGTCGAAACCCACGCCATTATCCTTGATAAAATATATGTTTTCTTTTTCTGCTGTCCAGCCGCCCACCTCAATTATCGCCTTTTCCCGGGGTTCGGTGAACTTGACGGCGTTGCCCAGGAGATTGGCCAGGACCTGGTTGAGCAGATTGCGGTCTCCGAAGGCCGGGGGCAAGGGGTTCAGCTTCAGCTTCAGCTTCAGCCGCCGCGCCGGCTCCTGGGCTTTCAGTTCCTTAAAGACCGCGGCGGCCATGGGCTTTAGATCGATTTCCTGGGCCCGAATTTCCTGGCGCCCCAGGCGGGAGAGGGCCAGAAGATCATCGATAAGGTTCCCCATGATCCGGGTATTGCTGCGGATCACGTCCAGGAGCCGCAGGCCCTCCGCGTCCAGTTTCGGGCCGTAATCTTCCACCAGCATCCGGGCAAAACCCTCGATGGCCCTGAGCGGCGTGCGCAGATCGTGGGACACGGAATAGGAGAAGGCTTCCAGTTCCTTGTTGGCCGCCTCCAGTTGCAGGGTGCGCTCACTCACTTCCCGGATGCGGTCGCTGAGATCGGCGTTCAATTTCCGGATTTTTTCCTCCGTCCGCTTCCGTTGGGTGATGTCCTGGAACAGGCCCACCGCGCCGCTGCTGAGGCCTTGCCGGTCTTTAATGGGCGCGGTGTTCACCAGCAGGTCCCGCCGCCTGCCGTTCGGCCAGGCCAGGACCATCTCCACGTCCCGGTGGGTCTCCCCTTCCACGGCCGAACGGAGCAGGGGCTGATCGCCGGGCAGACAGGCCGTGCCGTCGGGATGGCAGAATTGAAACAGGGCGCAACTGGGAATATCATCAATGCAGCCGTCCGGATGGGCATAGAGCCGGTCGGCCGCGGGGTTGGTCATCAGGATATTCCCCTCTTTGTCGGCCACCACGATGGCCTCCGGCGCGCTTTCGATGACGGCCTGGAGCCGGCCCCGCTCCGTGTCCAACTCCCGGATCAGCCTCTGCCGTTCCTCTTCCGCCCGCACCCGGTTGATGGCCGTGCCCAGTTGCAGGCCGATTCTTTCCAGGCGCTCCACCATGCTCAAGGGCACCATATTTTCCCGGCAGTCAGCCAGGTGGATGAGCCCCAGAATCTTCTCCCCGAAAACTATGGGAATCAGGGCCACGGACTCGTAGCCGAAATGGTGGCAGACGTTGCGGGTTGCCCCCAACAGCCCCGGCGGGGCGCTGGTCAAGATATTGGAAAAATTATTGATATAGCAAGACGATCCTTCGGTGTAGCAGGGTAAATCGGTGTCCGCAGCCCCCTTGACCACATTGATGCACAAGCAGCGGTCGGTCTTGATGCACAGATTGCTTTCCGAATCCAGGAACTCCTTGCTGAAGCCGTTACTGGCATGGTAGGGGATGTTTCCCTCCTCATCCAGGATGCGGATAGCCACCGCCTGGCAGCCGGTGTATTCCTTCACCGCCTGGGCGTAATCCTGGAGCAGGGGGGCCATTTCCATGTGGCGGTTGGCGATTTCCAGAAAATCCCGGGAGGCCTGCAAAGTTTTTTCGGCTTCCTTGCGATCGGTGACATCCCGCCAGGCGATGATGCCCCCAAGAATCTTGCCTTCATTATTTAGAATAGGGCCCGCATTGCAAAGGATGGTGATTATCGTGCCATCAGGCCGCCGCAAAACCCACTCCTCATTGTTGACTTCTTCTCCCGATCGGACGGCCCGGGTCAGGGGCAACTCCTCGTTGGTGGCGGGAGTCATCCCGTCAACATGGACGATGTCCCATTTCTCCGCGTGTTCTTCAACTGGAAGGTTCAGTATTTCATCCGGCTGGCGCCCGGTCAGCATCTGCCCGTGCTTGCTCACCATGCGGATACTCACGTCCGGCGCGTCGGCAATGGTGATGCCTTCCGGGATGTATTCCATCAGGGCTTCCAAGATGCGGCGGCTTTCCTCCAGGGCTTCTTCGCCTTGTTTGCGGATGGTGATGTCCTGGGTGGTCCCAAACCCGCCGAGGAGCACACCCTGCTCGTCGAACTCCAGTTCGGCCCGCTCCCGCACCCACTTCAGCGTGTCGCCCACAACGATGCGGTGTTCGATATCGTAAGGCTCGCCGCCCAGGGCCGCGGTCCACTGCCGATCAACATATTCTCGATCTTCCGGGTGCACACAGGCGAGAAACGCCTCATACGTCAGCGCCGTTCCCCGGGGAATCCCGAAAATCCGGTAGTTTTCGTCGGACCAGAGCAATTCGTTTTTGCACACGTTCAACCGCCAGCTTCCCGTATGGGCCACGGCCTGGGCCCGGTTCAAATCCTCCCGGCTCTCCCTCAAAGCCTCCTCGGCCTGCCTGGCGGCGGTGATATTCTCCACCATGGAGATGAAGAAACGAGGCTCCCCTTCCTCGTCCCGCACCAGGGACACGGAATTGCGGGCCCATAACACGGCGCCGTCCTTGCAGAGGTAGCGCTTGGTCAAATGGCAGTGCTCCCGCCTGCCGCTGACCAACTCCTCGTACGCCTCCCGGTCCCGGTGGTTGTCATCGGGGTGGGTAAGATTCTCATAGGTCTTATCTAATAGTTCTTCCTGGGAATAGCCCAACATCTCCACAAAGGCGTCGTTAACCTGGAAATACCGTCCTTCCAAATTTTTAAGGGCAATGCCGACGCCTGCGCCCTCGAATACGGCCTTGAACCTGGTTTCGCTCTCCCGCAGTGCCTCCTCCGCCAGCTTGCGGTTCATGGCGATGGCCACCAGGTCGGCCACTGCGTTCATCAACGTCAGTTCGTCCGGGGTAAACCGGGGGCGCGTGCGGGTGCCGAAGGACAGGGTGCCCAGCATCCGGTCCCCGATCTTCAACGGATGGCAGGCATAGGCCTGGATGCCGTAAGACTTGACCTGTTCCGCCCGGGGGTCCGCGGTGTTCAGAATGTCTTCGACCACGATGCGGCAGCCGTCCCGGGCCGCGCAGCCGCAAACCGCCACCCCGAAATCGAGCCACTCGATGCGCCGGGCCTCCTCCTCCGGGATGCCGGCAAAGGCGTTGAGGCGGAGGCGCTGCGTTTTTTCATCCAGGAGAAAATTGAAAAACGCATCGCAGTCGAACACGCTCATGGCTTGCCGGCAGAGGGATTCCACCACTTCCTGGGGGGAGCCGCTGGCCAGCAGGCGCCCGGCCGTCTCCGCCAGCAGTTCGAGGCGCTGATTGCTCAAGTCCACGGCGGTATAAGCTTCGTTCAGGTTTTGATAGGCGGCCTGGAGTTCTTCGGCCTGGGTCTGGAGCTCCTCGGTCTGCACCTGGAGCTCCTCCACCGAGGCCTGGAGTTCCTCCTCGCTGGCCTGCAGCTTTGCCACATATTCCTGGCGCTCCATTTCCGCCCGCTTCTGGAGGGTGATGTCCCGGCCGTAAATGCGGATGGTGCCAAACTCCTCGGGAAAAGATATGGATTCGACAAAAACTGCTTCACCCAAATTTACTTCCCGTTGAAATACCTGCTCCCCGGTTTCCGCGGCGGTTTGCAGTATCTCCCCCAGGTCCGGGGGCAGAAAGGCCCTGGTCTGGTCTTTCAGGCCCAGTTTCTTCAGGGCGTTGAGGGAAGCCGCATTGGCATAGTTGATGTTTCCGCTAAGATCCGCTTCCAGGACGGGATTGGGGTTCAGCCGGGGAAAGGAGGCCTGGTGTTCCAGTTCCTGCAAGGCGCGTTTGCGCGCGGTGATATCCCGCAACACCACCTGGACCGCAGGTTGGCCCATATAGAAGACGCCGACGCCGGCGGCCTCCACGTCCACGGCTTGGCCGTCCAGGCGCAGGATTTTAATTTCCCGGAATTTGGTTCTGCCGCCGTCCCCGGAGAGTCTCCGGAGGCGCAGCCGCACCGCGTCCCGGTATTCGGGATGAACCAGCTCCAGCGCCGGTTTCTCTGCGATTTCCCGGGGACCGGCGGCGCCGAAGAGCCGCAGGCCCGCGGGATTAATGAACACCAGCCGCTCCTGGCTGTAGACGGCGATGGCGTCCGGGGAGAGGTCCACCAGGAGGCGGTAGCGCTCTTCACTCTCCTTGAGCTTCTTTTCCGACCAGAGACGCTCCGCCATCTCATTTTGCAGCGCGGCGTTGGATTGGGACAATTCCTGGGTGCGATACTGGATCGAAGCTTCCGTTTCTTCGTAAGCGCGCCGCCGGTAGAGGGCCGTATCGATGATGATTTCCAGCTCCCGGGGCTCGTAGGCCTTCCTGAGGTAATGGAAACTGTGGGTGATCCCGGCCAGCTTTAAGGTGCTCCGGTCTTTGTCCGCCGCCAGGTAGAGCAAACCTTGGGGATAGAGCTGCCGGAACTGCTGGAGGGCCTTGTCATTTTTTCCGTTTCGGATCAATCCCAGGTCCAGCAAGACCAGATCCGGCCGGGTCTCTGCCGCCTTTTTCAAGGCTACTTCAAGGGAGGAGACCACCTCGGGCACCGCGTACCCCAGAGACTCCAGGTTCGCGGCCAACGCCCCGGCAAAACCCGGGTCCCCATCCGCTACTAATATTTGCGCCTTGGCCATATAATGGCTTCCTTCGAACAACAACTGACGTTGCCGGTGCTCCGAAATTATGCCCAGCAGGAAACGCAGGGGAGCAACCCCCTCCATCCGCCGCTGCTGAGAAGAAGCCGCGGCCCTCGGAGCGGACCGGCGGCTGAAAGCCAAACTTAACCTCATTCTATTATAGAAAATATTTTATCAATAATTATCCGCAAATGCACGAACTGAGTTGCAGCAAACCCCGAAAGGCGCCGCTTCCCGGTTGCCTCTCGCGCCCCTGGATGTTATATAATCCGCCAAAATTTCTGATCCGGAGAAAGGAAATCCATGGCCGAGCCCCCTAAGGAAACCTGGCTGCAGTGGGTGGCCCTGACCACCACTATCCTGGCGGTATGCGCCGCCATCTCTTCGCTCAAGGCTTCCAGTTACTCCACCCGGGTGCAGATTCACACCACCAGGGAAGCCAACCACTGGGCCTATTACCAGTCCAAGAGCATCAAGGAGCACAGCTTCCAAATCAATCGGGACATCCTGACTTATGCCCAGTTGCTGAGCAGCCCCAATCCCCAGGTGCAGCAATTCCTGGCCGCCAAGATCAAGGATTACGATAAGGAGATCAGCCGCTACGGCCAGGAGAAGAAGCAGATCAAAACCGAGGCGGAAACCATCATCAAGGAGCAGGAAGAGCTGAAGAGGCATAACGCCGCGTTTGCCCTGGCGGTGATGCTTTTGCAGATCGGCATCATGATGTCCGCGGTGGCCGCGTTGATCAAAAGAAAAATGATGTGGGCCGCCGGCCTGGCCTTAAGCGCGGTGGGCCTGGTTTACATGGGCAACGGGTTTTTTCTCTGGTTTTAAGGACAGTGAGCGGTGAGCAGTGAGCAGCGACCGGTTGAAACTGACAACTGCTCACTGCTTACTGCTCACTGCTCACTAATGAAAAAAGGGCAGGCGGACCAGCATCAGAAAACCGTTGAGGGAAAGTAAGGTTCCGAGAGCCGCGGAGACAATGGAGAAAACATACATCGACCGGGAGTGGGCCAAGATGGCGATGGAGGCCATGACGATGGCGATCTGCAACAGGACTTCGGCGTAATCAAAATAAGGGTCTTTATTGCGATTGACATCCCGCTCGTGCTCCAGCTTTTCCGCCTCCTTCCTGATGTCTTTCTTTTCCAGGCCGTAGCGCTCCGCTTCTTTGGCGGTTTTTTGGAGCATCGCCTCATATTTGGCCCTGGCCTCCGGCTTGAGGGCCTCTTTCTCGATAAGTTCCAGCTCCAGGCGCTCCTTCTGCTGCCGGTAGAGATGCTCCCGGATCACCTTGGCCTGGTAGAAGGCCCATTGGTCCGAGGCCTGCTGCTGCGCCAGGATCATCTCTTTCATGGCGTTGTTCCCCCCTAGGGAAGTGATGGCCAGAAAGACTGCGAAGATGGCGGTGGTCAGGGCCACTTTCTTGGTGAAGGGGTTTGTCAGGTGCTCCTCCAACTCTTCAGCTTCCGGCAGTTCGATCTCCGCCATGGACACGGTCTCCTTTCATCTCACCCAAATCTTTGTCCCTTCTGAAAGGGCGCCCGCCAATCCCAGCTCGTTCCCCCACTCATCATAAACCTTCCGGCCGGTTTCCAATTGTTTTAACAATCCGGCTTTGATCAGGGCATGTTTGACGGTCATGCCCGGCAGGAGTTCCAGGGGTTCGTTGTTCACATATACCCGCATTTATTTCAATTCTTGGTCTTCGGCCTTCGGGAGTCAATAGCTTTCAGCTTTCAGCGATCAGCTTTTTCGCTTTTCGCTTTTTACTTTTTACTTTTTACTTTTTACTTTTTACTTTTGACTTACTTCTTTAATGCGGCCGTCCACCTTCGGAGCCACTTTTTTCTCTTTGCGGATAAAATCGATCACTATTTCCCGGAGCCAGCGGCCCGCGTCGTTGTATACCAGCTTTTCCCCGGTGAGCGCCCCGCCGATGCTGGAAAAATCTTTGGAAGACTTCAAGGCCTCGCCGAAAGCCCGGTAGCCGTCCCCGCCCGCGGCCATGAAGTCATTGGTGGCCACCACGTATTCTTTCTGGGGTTCCAGAGGCTTGCCGCCGATTTGGGCCTCCTTCACCCTGGAGCCCGCCGGGGCCTTGGGGTTGTAAGTAAAGGAGATGCCGGAGACCTGAGGGAACCTGCCGGCGCATTCCTCAACCCCGGAGACTCCGTGCTCCAAAGCCTCCCTGATCTGCTTGCCGGTGAGCCTGATGGCCACCAGATAATTATCGAAGGGCAGGACCGAGTAAATATCTTTGACGGTGATGGCCCCCTGGGGGATGCCGGCGCGGATGCCGCCGCCGTTGATGATGGCCGCGTCCGCGCCCGCGGCCTGGCGGAGGATATCAGCCAGGAAATCTCCCAGGTTGGTCTCCTTAAGCCGCACGTGTTCGCCGTCCAGATCCAGGGCGGCCTCGCCGATCTTCTCCTTTAAAACCGCATCGACCCTGACCCCGTATTTTCTCACCAGCCCCCGGGCCGCCTTGTCTTCCCGCGCCTGGCCCGGCTTGATCATTTCCAGACGCCCGTTAAAACTTTTAATTTTGCCGTCCGCCAGCGTCAGGTCCAGAACCCCCAGGGCCTTGGCGTGCTCCCAGGCCTGGACGATGATGGTCTGGTTGACCACCGCTGGCTCCAGCAACTTGGTATGGGAATGCCCGCCCACGATGACCTGGATCCCGGGCACTTGCGCGGCCAAATCCCGGTCCGCGTGATAGCCGATATGAGAGAGGACGACGACCAAGCCGGCTTGCTTTTTAAGCTCCGGCAGATATTTGGCCACTACTTCCCCGGGCGGGAGAAATTTCAGGCCCTGGACATTTTTCGGGTGCGTGGCCTGGGGCGTATCAGGAGTGACCAACCCGATAACGGCCACCTTTAAGCCCGGGAATTCCTTGATGATATAAGGCTTCAGCCCGTCTTTGAAGCCCTCGACATTAGCGCCCAACACCGGGAACCGGGCTTCGCTGATCCTTTTTTTCAGGACGTCCTGCCCGAAATCGAACTCATGGTTGCCCACCACCATGGCGTCGAACCGCATCCGGTTCATCAGGTCGATGCTCGATTTCCCCCGGAAGAGGTTGGCCCAGCTATGGCCCTGAATCATGTCCCCCGCGGCCAGGAACAGTGTGGGCTTCTCCCGGCGCAGCCGGTTTACTTCTGCTGCCAGCGTGGCCACCCCTCCCAAATCTTCCCTTGCGCCCGGGTCCTTATAGGGTTCGGCAAAGCCATGGAAATCATTGACATAGAGAATCCTCAGGCTGATTTCCCGGGCCTGGGCCGGGGCAAAGCAGAGAAGGATCAGGACTATAATGGCAGCAATTTTACGTTTCATTTTTAGGAGTTCTCAGGAAGGTTAAAGGATCCGGGTATCAGCAGGAGGCCAGCAGCCAGGCGCTTAATATAAAAATTAGTAATATTAACAGGATAACGCCAACAATTATCAAAAAGAATTTAAAGTTATCCTTAATAAACCCTCTCAGCTTTTCCCCGAGGGGATTGGGGTTGAGCAATCCCCGCCAGTTGCAGGTTTCCATCGGGCAGCGGAACGCCCGTAAGCCGAAGATTTTAAGAAACTTTTCCCTTAGCCCCCGGGTCCGGCTTCTGCGCAGCATATGTGATCCGCATTCGGGGCAGGTTAAGGTTGCCAAGGAAGTTGACCTTTCGATCGGTGAGGGGATGTATTTAATACCATAGCATATTTTAACTTATGGTTAAGCGGTATTCTTGCTTCACTTACATAAATTCCGGCTCCACTAAAGGTTCTTCCCTCTGTTTATATGGTCTCATTTCCTTCTTGCCGGGGTACTGCCCCCGGGGCAAGATCATGGGGGATTCCGAAAGATCGCGGCCTAAAACCCAGCCCCTGGCGTTGCTGGAAGGTTGGCGCACTTTAAACCAGGAGCCCGCTTCCCCGATTTTTTCCACCTGCTCATTAAACTTAAAGGTGCGGATGACCTCGCTGCGTTCCGAGGGCTTGGACCGCAGCTTTGATTTGGCCACGGCCACGTAATAGTAAGGCTTCCGGGCTTGCTGCTTTTGAGTCTCTTCAAAGCTATCCGCCAGTGCTGCGGCCGGCGCCCAACCCAGACTACGGCTTTTAATCACCAGCACCCGCCACCAACCCCGCTCTCCCTCTTCCATTTTTTGAACCTGATCGCCGCGAAAAAGCATCTGCAGGGGCAGGCATTCGCTGCCGGGGCACTCACGCAGGGGTAAATTATCTTCATTGACATAGAAAAAAGCAGTGGAAACCGGTTCGGGGCTGAGCAGTTCTTTGCGGACCCAGCCCTTCTGCCCGCTCCGTAAAAGTTTAACCTGCCACCAATCCGATTCTTCAAGATGCACCAGCTCCACTTTATCACCTTTGAAAAGGGGGCCCAGGATATTGCCTTCATAACCCGGCCTGTCGTGCAGATAGGTAACTTCCGGAGTAATATAGTAAAAAGCTTCCGGGGGTTTGACCGGAGTTGCGGCACAGGCCCAGGCCAATCCCGGAAGCACGATTGACATGATTAATCTGGTCAAAGACTTGTTTGAAAGCATCTACTCTGCTTTATCCAGTGACACAATCCGCCAATGATCCGACTCTTTGACGAATTTTATCAGATAGCTCTTAGAAATGGTTTGGAACTTCGCGGTACTGATATTCTGGGCCTCCACATGCCAGGTTACCTGGGCCGCGGCGGTGTCGGGAGCCAAAAGCCGAATCCCTTGGATATCGAAATCCATCTTTGGGTAGTTATAGACCTTCCAGGTTTTTGATATGCTTTGGGCTCTCCGGGTCAACTGGGGGAAATTCGGCGAATAATAGCTCAATAGTTGGGACAGATCCTTTTTCTGATTGGCTTCCCTGATTCCTTGAAGAACCTGCTCCAGCTGCTGCTGCAAAGCAGGCGAGGATGCCGCCGGGGCCATGGCTGGAACCGGCGGGGCAGCCGGGGGGCCGGGAGATAGCGGGATCGGCAGCGGCGAGGTCTCGGCGTGCTTTTCCAAAGTGGCGGGAGGGCGGTCTCCCCGGAGAAGAAACCAAATGAATAAAGCGCCGGCCCCGATGACGAGTACCAGGACCAGGGCTTGGCTCCAGCCAGGCTTCACTCGGCCCTGTAAAAGAGAGGATCCCTGATTATCGGTCATTGCCCCAGGCTCGCGGTCGTTTTTATTATAATATCAAAACCTCCATCCCCTGTCAGGGAATTTGCCGGATGGTGCGGGGCCCCGATCTATGTTAACATGGGGTTGGGCAATAAAGTCTTAGTATCAGAAGATATCCCGGCCTGTCGGCGCTCCCATTCCTGCGGCTGTCTCTCGTCATATTTTAAGTGGATGGATTATAACCCCAAGATTATTTTAATTGGTTATCTCGATGCCGATGCGGAATAATTCCGGAAAATTTCCCTTCTATCTTATTCTGATATTCTTCTTTTTATCCCTAGGGATTTTAACTACCGGATATCTCTACTATAAAAACCAAGAGGTCTATATTAAACGGGAGAAGCAGCAGGAACTTGCAGCCATTATTGCCCTCAAAATCGATCAGATTATCTCCTGGCGCCAGGAACGTCTGGATTATGCCGGCACGATTATGGATGATCCCGTTTTTGCCAGGCGGGTCAGCGAGTTTATGACGGGGAGACCCCGGCCTGCTCTCAGGGAACAGATTCTCGAAAGGTTAACGGCTCTGGCCTCCTACCAATTTAACAGTCTGGCGTTAATCGACCCTAAGGGAGTGGTCAGACTGGCCGCGCCGGATAAGCGGCAGGAACTGAACCCCTACCTGAAATCCCTGGCCGGCGAAGCAACCCGGGCCCAAAAAATTGTTTTTTCCGACCTCTATCGGGATGAGGACTCCAAGGTTATGCTCAGCGTTCTCACCCCCATCCTGGTCATTCGAGGAGATGAAAAGATCACCGTCGGCGTGATTCTCATGAAGATCGAACCTTACCAGTTTCTGTATCCGCTGATCAAGTCGTGGCCTACCCCCAGCCGGACGGGAGAGACCGAATTAATCCGCCGGGAGGCCGACGAAGTAGTTTTTCTCAATGAATTGCGGCATCAGGAGAATATTCCCCTCAACTTGCGGTTTCCCTTGGATACCCCCCAGTTGTTGGCCGCGCGCGTCGCCCGGGGAAAGAAAGGCGTGGTCGAAGGCCCCGACTATCGAGGCGTCCCGGTTCTGGGCGTGGCGGGCCGCATTCCCGATTCCCCCTGGCTTCTCATAGCCAAAGTCGATGCTGAGGAGATTTATGCACCCCTGCGGCACCGAAGTCAGGAAGTGGCCTTGTTTTTATTTATCTTGATCGGCACTTCCGGCATAAGCGTGGCATATTTCTGGAGGAATCAGCAAAGCCGGTTTTACCGCCGGCAATATGAGATGGAGCGGGAGCGCCGCGCCCTGGCCCAACGTTATGAATATCTGACCAGGTTTGCCAACGATATAATTCTGGTGACGGACGAAAATCTCAGGATCGTGGAAGCCAATGACCAGGCCGTGGCCGCCTATGGCTATGCGCGGGAAGCCCTCTTGCAGTTGCATTTGATAGATTTATACCCGCCGGGTTCGGAACAGGTCCTGGAAACCCTGATACGCCATGGAGAAGGAGAACGGGGCCTGATTTTCGAGGCACCCCAACAAAGAGAGGATGGCACAACTTTCCCCGCGGAAATCAGCCTGCGGCTTTTGGAGATTGAAGGCGAAAAATTATTTCAGGAGATCATCCGGGATATCACCAAGCGCAAGCAGACCGAAGAAGTGCTGAAAAAATCGGAGAAGAATCTGCACCATCTGGCGTCGCAACTCCTTACGGCCCAAGAAGACGAGCGGAAACGCATCTCCCGGGAGCTGCATGACGAATTGGGGCATTCCTTGCTGGCCTTGAATCTCCAGATACAATCAGTGTCGGAGCAGCTCTTGCCCCGGCAGGAGTTTCTGAAAACAGAGATGGAGAAGATCCTCAAGTCCATGGGCGCTACCATCGAGGGAGTCCGCCGCCTTTACCTCGATCTCACTCCCGGGGACCTGGAGGACCTGGGTCTGACCACGGCGTTGCGCTCACTGGTGGAGGATTTCGCGGACCTGCAAAAACACATAAAATGGAGCATTAGATTGGCCAACGTGGACGGCCTTTTCCCCTTGCCGGTCCAAACCGCCATTTACCGGGTGGTGCAGGAAGCTTTGACAAATATCGGCAAACACGCCAGCCCCCGGCAAGTGCGGCTGGAAATCGCCCGGGAAAAACAAGCCGTTTCCTTTGCCATCGAAGATGACGGGCAAGGGTTTGAGCCGCACCGGATGGCGGACGAGAAAAAAACCCTGGGCTTATTGGCCATGAAAGAACGGGTAAAGATATTGGGAGGTTCTTTCGACCTTTGGAGCGAGAAAAACAAGGGCACCAGAATCTCCTTTACCATTCCAATTTCCGGAGGCCGTTGAAAATGGGCGCCTACAATATCGTTCTGGCCGATGATCATGCCATGTTTCGGGAAGGGGTCAGGAAAATCCTCGAACGCAGCGGTGACTTGGTAATCAGCGAGGAGGTAAATGATGGTCTGGAACTGCTGGAGTCCCTGAAAAAGTCCTGCCCCGATCTGGTCGTCCTGGACATTTCCATGCCGAACCTGCGCGGTCTGGAAGCCATTAGAGAGATTCGCAAGAGTTATCCCGCAGTCAAAGTCCTGGTTCTGACCATGCACCGGAAGAAAGAATTTATCCGGCAAGCCCTGGCGGACGGCGCCCATGGGTTTCTGCTCAAGGAAGATGCGGGGGGCGAACTGATCCGCGCCGTGGAAACCATCAGAAATGGCGGCAAGTTTATTTCCCCTTTGCTCGCCGGCGCCATGACCAGCCTGGTCCTGGAGGAAGAGGAAACCACCCCTCTGACCCTTCGGGAGAGAGAAGTCTTAAAACTTTTGGCGGAAGGCAAAAAAAACGAAGAAATCGCCCAGGCCCTGTATATCAGCCCCAATACGGTACGGCGCCACCGTTATAATATCATGGAGAAACTGAACCTCAAGAACATGGCCGATTTAGTCAAGTACGCCATTTCTCAAAACTACATCACGGACCCCTCTTAGTTTCCCGGATCTTATTCATATGGTCAACTTGACCATATAAAAATGACCTTTCCATTTATAGACTTCATCCCTGCCTGGTTTCCATAATATATGTCAGCCGGTGTACGCTTTAACACCGGATAGAGATAACCAGCGGTCTCCCTGGAAGGCTGGGGAGGGAGGGCGGGTCCTGGTCCCGGGTCCCCTTCCCTCCCCCTTGCCCTTCCACCTAGAGGGAGGGGGGCACAGAGAAGCCTTGAGAGCTCCTGACGGTATAGCTGGCATTCTTCTTTGGAGTTAAGGGTAGACGGGGTGCAGGGGATCAATTCCAGGCGGCTGGAGGTCCGGGTCTTCCCGGGCCCCTGCCACTTGGGATTCTGGAGTCCTAGGCGTCTGAAACATCTAATGGTTGCAAGACCAGGAGGAGTCGCATGAAAAAAATGGTAGTCCTGTTCACTGTCGCTATTCTGAGCGCCGGAGGATGTTCCGGAATGTCTGCTACTGAACAAAGGGTGTTGAGCGGCGGGGCTATGGGGGCGGCCGGCGGCGCGGTCATCGGCGCCGTGGCCGGCTCCGCCGCTCTGGGGGCGGCGGCCGGCGGCGGTGCGGGTCTCCTGGGAGGTTACGTCTACGATCAGTATCAGAAATCCCAGGGGAAACCTTAAGCCCCTGAAGAAAAAGCCAAAAACCGGCCGGGGATTTGCTGATCGCAGTCTGATTGCTGAGGGTCTGAGGTGGCAATGAACTGCTACGAGATCGTCTTGGCCGATGACCATCCGATTTTCCGGGAAGGAATTAAGCGGGTGGTGGAACGGGTCCCTGATCTGAAAGTTGTGGGAGAAGCAGGCGACGGCCTGGAATTGATGCAACTTTTGCAGAGAATTTCCGCCCAGTTGCTGATCCTGGACCTTTCCATGCCCAACCGGGGAGGGTTGGATATTATTAATGAAATAAGGGAGATCAATCCACAACTGAAAATTCTGATTTTAACCATGCACAAATCCCGAGGATACCTATACCGGGCTTTCTCCATGAAAGTCCAGGGATATATGATCAAGGAAGAAGCGTATGCTAACCTTATCGCGGCAATAACAACGATCCGTCAGGGCGGCACCCATATTTCAGCTTTTATGGGTGAACAATTTGCGGACCTCGTGGCCAAACACTGCCGCAGAGAACTTCATTTCGAGATAGACCGCTTAAGTGACCGCGAGACCCAGGTGTTAGCTCTTTTAGCCGAGGGAAAAACTGATAAAGAAATCGCTGATCTTTTATTTATCGGCGTCAGAACTGTGAATTCCCACCGCCGCAATATCAAGAATAAATTGAATATAAATAAGGGGACCGAATTAGTAAGTTATGCCGTTCGCAACGGCTATATCTAATCAAGACAGTTCAGAGAGTAACTCGCTGTTAACCTGGCAACATCGTGTAAAGTAAACCTTTCACCTTTCGCACTGCAAACCAGGCAAGAACCCAGGCCATACACACACCCGGCCTAAATTTCCACAAGGAGATAATTCCATGGAGCCTCTATTGGGAAGACCTGCCTTTTACCGGAATCGGGCAGAGAAAGTTTCCGCCATCGAAGAAGAAATTACAGCAGGAACTTATGAAATCGATAGCAAACAGTTAGCCAATAAAATGATCGTGCACTGGTTAAATTATTCCAGACAATTGCATCGTGTGCGCTTAAGCCTCATGCAACCCGAATCCGCCCGCCCCCTGGGCTTAGAGGAGAAAAGCCATGACTGCCGATCCACGGGATAGAAGACGCCAATTTACGATCATCAATCCGGCCGTCGTGGTGGTGCGGAGGGGTGAGACTAAAGAGCAGGCCTGGCGGCGCCACGTCAAGAAACATCCTGAAGACACCTCTGCCCACGTCAGAATTTTCCACTTTATCTTCCCCTTAACCATTAAGAATTTACTCATTACCTAGAAGCTCCAGAGTTCGAAATTAGAGGAGACTTACGAGACCTTCATTTACCCGACATTTCATCTGATCAAAATGTGCATATGAAAATGGTTATTACGCGCATAGACTTCAGCCGCTTTTTGCAGCTAATCTTGGGGCCATGGCTTTCTATCCGTTGCGCAGATTCCTCCACCCGTGAAAGCCCCCGGGAGACCGGGGGCTTTTTTGAAAGGCAGGATAAACCCGTCTCATCTTTGCAGGAAAGGCCATGGCGATTATGATTCGTATCCCTCCGTTTCCTATCCTTCAGGATATTCCGGTTGGGGCTGATCGTGTTTAGCGCGCTCATCCGGGCCGGCGCCGATCATCTTATCAGTTTGGGCCGCCCTGGCGTCTGGCTCTGGGCTTTAGGGCTGGCCGCCTGCCTCCTGGGCTGCCAGCCTCAGGTGAATAAAGCGCCGCCATTGCCGCCGCCAGCCGCTGGGAAAGCGTCTCCACCCCGGCCGGTGCGCCCCACTTTTTATGTGGCCGTTAACCGCCTTAGTTTGCGGGTCTGCCCAGGCGTCGAATGCTCCAAGACCTCCACCCTGGAATTGAATGCGGAAGTGGAAAAGTTGGGGGAGAGCCAAAATTGGGCCCAAGTCAGGGTAAAAAAGAGTGGCACTATAGGTTATGTATTCTCGCGCTATCTCTCCCCGCACCCCGTGGAAGTTGCAAAACAAACGCCGAAAAAAGTCAGGAAGGCAAAACCTCCCCAGGCCATCCACCCCCCTGAAACGGCTAAGAAAGATGGGAAATCCGGGTCCCTGCCGGAGCAGCCTCCGCCCCGAATCCCCATCATGTAGTTATAGATGATCATTATAGCCATTTGGAAATGATCATCCGGTTTATTGTCTCCCCCCTGCTAAATGGTCAACAATGCTTTCACCCCGCAACCGTGGGGAGAGGCAGCTATGCCGGACCAAGAACTTGGGTTGGCGGCGGCCTGGTGCCGCTGGAACTATAAAAACAGAGAGGGAGGATGGATCTTATGAAGCGGAAATGGTTTAAAAAGGCAGGTGTGGCCGTAGTCCTGGCAATGCTGATGCTGGCGCTGGTCATGGTTCCCATGGCCGTGGAGGCCAAAAAGAAACCTCTTGCTCCGCCAGACCCCACCCTGGTGGAGATTCTGGACAAGCTTCCTAACGGCAGGCCCTTCCGGCTTCTCGCCAAGGCCATTCTGTTTGTCGAGCAGCAGGTGGTCGACCTACAGGCCGTGGTGACTCAACTGCAGCAGCAAGTGGCTGATTTGCTGGCTCAGTTCCAATCAACCACCATTAATAGCGGCTTCGGTACTACCGCGGTTCTCACGAATCAGGCGGCGGGATCGGGACATGTGCGCATCGAGGTGTCTTTTGTCCGCAATGACGGCGCTCCTCCCGGCCCCGGCCTCAGCCATATTATGTATGCCATGGTCAGCGCCGCCTCTCTCACTGAGATCAATTTCATCAGCGCCGGCAACGACGGGGTCCAAACGGCTAACAGCGCCACAGTTTCGGCGACACCCACCACCATCGCCTCCATTGCCGGCATTGCCGACCTGGTCGCCATCACTGATGCGGAGGGCGTAACCTTTCAACTCGTTGAACAGGGGACCGTGGCCGGGGTCTATTTTGTAAAAGTTACCAAATAGCCGGTGCAAATGCGCCTAAGATCTCATGGCTTACCGGGGTGCTTAGGCACCCCGGAGTCATCTCGATCTTTCGCCGTTTAGCGAGGCCGGCCCGAATCCTTCAGAATTTTAAGGCTCCGGCCACCCATTTCCAGACTCCGGAGTATATTTCTTTAAGGGGATGTTCCCAGGCGAGATGCAGGAGGACGCCCGCGCCGATCAGGGCCGCGGCCAGAAACAGCCAGCCCAGGATCCGCCAACGGAAAAGCTTCGGCACCACCCAGGCGAACAGGACGAAAGCGCCGGTCAGCAAGAGGATAAATTTATCCAGTATCCATAAGGGGCCGCGCAGCAGGAACGCGGCTTTACTCTGCTTCAGGGTCTGACGGATGATCTTTGAGAAGGTGATGGCGCCGCGCCCGCTCCAATTGATCTTCTTGGCGGCTGGAATCGCGGAGAGATCCTGTTTGCCGATCAGATCCTTGCGCTGCCGCGGCGCCGATGGCAACTGCCCGGCTGACGGCTGCGGCGGCGTATAGATATCCATGCCCAGGTTATTCATCTCGTTGATGATCTCGCGGTGCACGGCGGCGATCATCTCCCGGCGCTGGGGGGTGTCGGGCAGCAGCTTGCGTAAAATAATTTCGGCGGCGTCCAGGCGGCCCCAGGTCAGGTCGTTGCTGCGCCATTCTTCGCTGAAAAAACCGCTGAAATGCGCCAACTGCTCGCCGGCGAGCTTTTCCCTGGCATTCAGGCCGGGGATGAACAGATCGGCATCCGCCGGGCTGATGCGGGCAAAATGAATTTGCTCCAACTCGGCGGCCACCTCGTCGCTAGCCATGGTGGGATAAATGATCATGTCGCGCAAAACAAAACTCCCCAGCGCGTCGTACAGCGCCCAGTATCCCTCCCTGATTCTTTGCTCCAAGGGGCGCGCCCCCGGCAGTTCGCTCGCGGTGGCCTCCCATGCCTTCTTGATTTCATCGTGCTCATTTTTCAAACGTTGCGCCACGGTGAGGCGGATGCGTTCCAGGAACTCGAGCCGCCGGCACAAGAAATCCGCCTTCCCCAGCTTCTCGGTGAGGCGCTGGAGGTGCACGGCCACATCCTCCCTGTTGGTTGCCGCCCCTAACTTCTCGAAAAGCTCATGCAACTGGGTCTTGATATCCGCCAGTTCCCCCTGGAGGACATCAACCTGGGAGCATTCCTGTTCCGAGATCAGCTGGTCCTGGTCGTATAGAAAATCCTTCAACAGGTTGAGCCGATGGGTGGTCTCCGTGATGAAGCGCCAGTCGGCGCCGCTGCCGCCGCCCGTGCCCGACAGCGGCTTCGGGTAAAGTTGGCGAACGATCTGGATAAGATACCGGTAAAGCCGCCGGTGATACTTCAAATCCAGGGCGTTCAGAACCAGCGTCTTTAGCCGGTAAATCTCCTCTTTGACCTGAAGGGCTTTTTCCTTGTCCCCCGGTGAAAGACGAGCGACAGCAGCGTTCGCTCTATCGGTTACATCCAGGAACAACTGGCGGAACTCCGGCGGGAACTCCCGCTGGAGACGCAAATCCAGATAACCATCCTCCTGGGCCCGGAACACCGCGGTGGGCGGATCACAAGGGTCGAAGTACTTCATTTTGGAGGGTTCAGCCGGCTTTTCCGCCCGATACTTTCCCGCGATTACTTCATAATACCTGAGGGTCCTTTGCAGCCCGGCAACGCTTTGGTTGTGCCGTTCGATGTCCTGAAGGGCGGTAGTGATGCTTTGGTAGCCGGGCAACCCGAATAGGGCTTTTAACACGACTTCATGCGCTCCGTAAGCGCGGGCGGCGATCTGACAGACCCGGGAATCGACCTGTTCCGGGTCAGGTTCGATGTAAAACAAGAACCGGCTCACCTGTTTGTTCGCTCTCCGCTTGGCGATGGCCCGGAGGGCAAGTTCGATGGGTTTGTTGTCTAAAACCCCCCCATCTATATGATAGGCGTCCGCCTCCAGGTGCAATGCCCGGCGGCCGAGACCGGATTTTTCCACCAGCACCGGGGCAAAGGCGAGGGGAAACGAGGCGCTCGCCCGGGCCGCCTGGGCCAGCAGGCATAAGTCCTCCTCGGTTTTGAAATCATTGGTCTCCATCTCATCGCCGCCCGCCTCTTTCTTCCGGAAGCGGAAACAAAAAACCTGGCGGTGGGTGCGGGTGGAGATTTCTTCATGATCCGGCGTGGTGATCAGCACCCGGTCGCCGTCAAGGTTGGTGGCGGTCAGGAAGAGGTCCAGAGCGGGTTGTAGGGCCGCTTCTTCCGGCGGCGCCGGGCGTTTAACTATCAGCGCTTCGAATATCTTTTTGCGAAAACGGTCGCCGTCCAGTAAAGACTCCGGCTTCGATTTGAAAGGGCCGTAGAGCAGCTTATCAATGTCGCCTTCCTCACGCCAGAGCGTCAGCAGCTTCCGCATATCCCCGCGGTTGACGAGGGCGTTGGCCAGGAATGCGCCGTTCATGCCGCCCGCGGAAGTACCGGTGATAATATCGACAACCACATTGCCAATGGCGCCCTGGTTTTTCAGTTCTCCATAGGCGCCCTCACCCTTCACCAGGCGGAAAAACTCAACGGCCACGCCGCTTTCATAAATAGCGAGGGCGACCCCCCCGAAAAATGCCAGGGCAATGCGCGTCTCCCTCACATCCGCTTCCGTCAGCGCTGGTTTGGTATCCATGCTCTGGGCTCCTTGTCCGGGACCAGGAAATGGTCCCGATAAAAAATGAACCACGCGGCGGATTCAATCTCAATGCATCATCCTTTAATTTTCAATAAAAGGTCAAGCAAATCTAAGCCGCCCAGAAATATAAACACCAAAG
Organism: Deltaproteobacteria bacterium; assembly: GCA_003599195.1. Taxonomy (GTDB): domain Bacteria; phylum Desulfobacterota; class Desulfobaccia; order Desulfobaccales; family 0-14-0-80-60-11; genus SURF-52. The sequence goes on from QZIZ01000166.1 coordinate 20,758, forward strand.
GTGAAGAAAGGGATGACGTCCCCTTTGGCCAAAAAACCGGATTTAAAAGATACCTGCTCACCGATCTACTCAGCCGCCGCCCATAAAAAAAAGGGTTCAATTTCTTGAACCCCAAAACCCTTGATTTTACTGGTGCCGGAGGCCGGACTCGAACCGGCACAAGGTTGCCCTCGGGGGATTTTGAGTCCCCTGCGTCTACCAATTCCACCACTCCGGCACGCCGATTTTTATTTTAGCTTTCCCAGGACAGTCTTGGCAAGTTCTTTTACCTAGGAGGCCTCTCCTTTGGCTCCGACCCGCCGATCCTTGCAAGCTTTGGAGGTGGAGCCGGATTCGTCCCCGCCCGGGGACAAGGGCAAAATTATTACCTTCTATTCCCCAGAAGCATTCGGGGCGAACACAAGGTTCGCCCCTACGGGTTGCTGCCTTTAAGTTGTAAATAGAAATTACAATAATATCGTAAAGTTAACTAAGCAACGAGATAATCCTTTGACCACGAAAAACGAAAAACCAGAAACGATAAGCGGCTTTAAGGCCCCGGGGGCCGGCCCGGGGGGGCCATGCCCGGAGGAGCGTTCCTGGAGGCGGGCTTGGTCCCAATCCCGCCGTCGAGGGGTAGGCCCTGACTTTGAGGCTCTTTAGCCACCTGCCTCGAGGTGATTAAAAACATCAGGTAGCGGGCCTGTTGGACCGGGGTGAGGATGGCCGTTTCTTCGACGTCCTGGCGCTGTTTCAAAGCCAGCATTTCCTGCTCTTTCTTCCTGATATTATTAAGGATATTCTTCACGTCCGGGTCGGCGGGGTGCGGCTGTCTCATGACCTGCTCCAGCCTTAAAAATTCGTTCTTTGCTTCTGCCATCAATTGCTGCCGCAAAGGACGATAGCGCTGTCTGATCTCGAGGAGCTGGGCCGCGGTTTGCTGGTTCACCCCCAGGGCCTTTTCCAACTGGGGGGGGAAGGCCACCGGGGTTGATTCCCGTTCTTGAAAGGTTCCTGATTCAGCCGGAACGGCACCGGTTTTCCGGGAGACCTCCCGGGGGCCCGCAGGAGGGGTCAAGGGCACAGCTTTCCTGGGCCCCCTGCCCTTGACACTTCGGGCTTCCTTCAACAATCTCTTCTGATACATGATATTCCGGGCCAACTGCACCGGGGTGAGCAAGGTCTCCTCTTCCTGAACCTGCCGTTGGTGTAAATTCTGATCCTCCTGCTGCTTCTGCTTTATGGCCAGAAGGATCGCCCCCACCTCCCGGTCCGAGGGCGAGGCTTGATGCATGGCCTGTTGCAGCCGCTTAAATTCCGATTTCGAATCCTGGAACAATTTCTGGCGCATGGCCTTGTAGCGCTGTTCAATCTCCAGGAGTTGGTCAACGGTCTGCTGGCTCACCCCCAAAGCCGGCCCCAACTGTTTGCGCTTGATCTGGAGGAATTGTTCCTGAAAGCTGCCCTGTCCCCCGGGGGGAGCTTGGGGAAAGGCCGGGGCCGCCCAGGCCGTTACCGCCAGGATCAGGCCCAGGAGACTATAAGAGATTCTCTGGTACATGAGCCATCCTTTTCGTGTTGGCGGACCTTTTTCAGGAAGGCCTCCCTTTCGGTCTCCGTCATGCCGGCCAAGGTGGAATCCAAATCGCCGTCCATGTCCAGATCATCGTCCCCATGCAGGTCCTGGCCGTTTTGCGACACCATCACGACGGCTTCACTCTTTTCCGGGGCCGGGGCAGGCGCGGCCAAGCGCGGGATGGCCGGGGTTTGTTCCAACGCCTTTTGCTCTTGAGACAATTGGGGCTGGGGCGGCATACCCGGGCGCTCCGGGTTCAGATAGCCGAAGGCCAACCAGAGGAGCAGCCCCGCCAGCGCCGGGGCGCCCAGCAGATAATAGGGTATTCTAAAACCACGGGCAGGCGGCGGCTCAGGGACGCTCTGGGCCAGTTTCAGGTGCAGCTCCCGGTTAAAATTATCCCAGAAGGCCTGGTCCGGCTCATGGCGCGGCGCAGCTTTGATACTGCTGACCACTGCTTCCAGGCCCGCCAACTCCTCCCGGCAGGCCGGGCACTTCTCCAGGTGCGATCTCACCACTGCCTGCCAAAAGGAGGGGAGATCACCGTCGGGATATGCGGGTAACCATCTTTGGATAAGGGCGCACCGCCACTTCATAGTCATCCTCGTTCTGCATGTATTTCTTCAGGGTCTTTAACGCCTGGCAATAATTGACCCGGGCTGCGCCCGCAGTGCCTCCTAAAACCTTGCTGATCTCCTCATAGGAGAGACCCTGCTCCAGTTTCAGGGTAATAACCGCCCGCTGCTTGGCCGGCAGGCGCTCTAGAGCGGCATAGAGCCGCCGGTGGTCTTCCTGGGCCACCAGTTCCTCTTCCGGGGAATCCTCGCCCACCAGGACGTATTCGTCACAATCTACCGGATCCCCAAATTTCTTCCTGTTTTTCAAGTAGTTGTAACATTGGTTGATGGCAATCCGGAAAAGCCAGGTCCGGAATTGGGCCTGCTGGCGAAAGCCCCGGATGTGGACAAACGCCTGCATAAAGGCTTGCTGCGTCAGGTCCTTGGCTTCTTCCGCATCCAGTACCAGCCGGTAGGCCAGCCCGTAGATCTCCCGCTGATACTTCTTGACCAGTTCCTCGAAAGCCGGCAGGTCGCCTTCCTGCGCCCGGGCCACGAGCTGGGGGTCAGTCATTGTGAATCCTCGAGGTCTTCAATGAATTAGACCGAACATGGGTGCAAACGTTAAAGGATCGTCTTTCGTTTTGCGTTTTTCGTTTTGCGTTAAAGACAATTTAATCACCGGGACTTGAGTTATATTGTAACTTATTTTCTCGGCGATTTCTTTTAACGAAAAACGAGCCTTTTGCAAAATTCATTTTGAATGAATTTAGGCGTCTGCAAAAGTCAGGTAAAGTCCCCCCTCCCCACGGGGGGAGGGGGTTAGGGGGAGGGGGGCGTCTTGGCCAAGTGGCTGTAACCAGTCCAAAAGACGCCACCCCCACCCTAACCCTCCCCCCTCAAGGGGGAGGGGATCTTCGGTCGCTTCGCTCCCTCAGAAACGTAATCCTAGTAAATGAAGAATTTTGCAAAAGGCTAGAAAAACGAAAAACCAAAAACGCAAAACGGTATTATGGGTACAGCCGGTCCAGGAGGCGGGGGAAGGGGATGGCCTCCCGTACGTGTTTGAGGCCGCAGAGCCAGGCCACCAGACGCTCGATCCCCAATCCGAAACCGCCGTGGGGCACGCTGCCGTAGCGGCGCAGGTCCAAGTACCACTCCAGGGGGTCCTGGGGCAGGTGGTGCTCTTCCAGGCGGGCCAGCAGAACTTCCAGATCCGCCACCCTTTGGGAGCCGCCGACGATCTCCCCGTAGCCCTCGGGTGCCAGCATGTCCACGCACAGGGCCAGTTCCGGCGCGTCCGGGTCGGCTTCCATGTAGAAGGCCTTGCAGGCCCTTGGGTAGCGGTGCACCAGCACCGGCTTGTCGAAGGCCTGGGAGATGAGGGTCTCTTCGTCGCCGCCGAAATCCTCGCCCCAGGCTATCTCTTTACCCAACTCATGCAGCCGGGATAGTGCTTCGCCATAGCTGATCCGGGGGAAAGGAGGAACCACCGCCTCCAGGGGGGTGATATCCCGCTCCAGGGTGTTAAGTTCATCCCGCCGGTGGGCCAGCACCCGGGAGACCACGAAGGCCACCAGGCCTTCGGCCAGGGCCATGACGTCTTTCAGGGTATAAAACGCGGCCTCCGCCTCCACCATCCAGAACTCCGTGAGGTGGCGCCGGGTCTTGGACTTTTCCGCGCGGAAGGTGGGGCCGAAGCAATAGACCCGGCCCAGGGCCATGGCCGCGGCCTCCAGGTAAAGCTGGCCGCTCTGGGAGAGATAGGCCTTGCCCCGGTCCAAGTAATCCGTTTCAAAAAGGCTGGTGGTGCCTTCACAGGCGGTGGGGGTAAGGATTGGCGTGTCCACCAGGATGAAGCCCCGGTCGTGGAAATAGTCCCGGCAGGCCCGGCAGACCTCGTCCCTGACCCTCAGGATGGCCTGCTGGCGGGGGGAGCGGAGCCAGAGGTGGCGGTGGTCCATGAGGAAACCCACGCCGTGCTCTTTGGGGGAGATGGGGAAATCCTGGGGAATGTGCAGGGGTTCCACCCGGGTGACTTCCAGCTCGAAGCCTCCGGGGGCCCGGGCTTCGGCCCGCACCTGGCCCTCCAGGATCAGGGAGGATTCCAGGGTGAGGCGGTCGAACGCGGCAAAGTCCTCGTCCGGGAGCCGGCCTTTAACCAGCACGCCCTGGACCAGTCCGGTGCCGTCCCGGACCACCAGGAAGCGCACCTTGCCGCTGGAGCGGAGGTGATGGACCCAGCCCCGGATGGTGACGGTATTTCCGACTTGCTCCGCCAAGCGGGCGATGTCGGTGATTGGTGATTGGTTTTTGGTCATCGATGGCTTTCAGCTTTCAGCTAGCAGCGGTCAGCTTTGAATGGCTCGTTCCCAAGTTTTACTTGGGAACGCACTTACTGCCCAAGCTGTGCTTGGGCAGCGCCCGCCCCGACAGTGGCGGTTGATCAACTCCTGATACGCAAAGCCAACCTTTGCGCCCACCTGGTTCCCAAGCACAGCTTGGGAACCAGGAAAAATCGGAATGATGGCGGGCGAGACGCCCGTCGCTACGGTTTTTCGCTCACAACATAATCTTGATATGCGCCTTTCCCCGCAGGGTCTTGACCCATTCCACGAACTGCTTCTGGAGGGCTTGGCTGGACAGAAGGTTACGGATTTCCGGGGCCACCTCTTCAAAAGAACGGGGTTTGCCGGTACGTTTTTTCAACAGGACCACCAGTTGGAAACCTTCCGGGGTCTGTATCGGCGCGACCTCTCCGGGCCGCAACTTGCCGATCAATTCTGCGAGCTGGGGAGCCAGATCGGCTTGATTGATGAATCCCAGATCCTGAGCGGAAAGGGAATGCTTCCGCAGGGTCTCCGGCAGTGATCCGCCCAGGCGGTAGTCTTTAAGAACGGCCTCCGCCTTATTCTTGATTTCTTCCTTTTGTCCGGCGGACGCGTCGGGAGGAAACGGCATGGTGACGATCTGGAGGTGCACTTGATTGCCGCCGCCGCTTTCCTTGACATGCATCTCGTAAAATTTGCGCACCTCCGCTTCCGGGATCTCGGTCTTCTTGGCCCCCAGGGCCATAAAAACCAGGCGCTCCTGCTGAATCTGGTCGGCGACCTGCTGCCGCAGTTCTTTGAGGGTGATCCCGGATTTCGCCAGCGCCTGATTCAGGGCGGCGTCATCCGGGAGGCGGTTTCTTTTCTTGAATTCTTCCAGGGCCTGGTCTACTTCCTTGTCCGAGATATTAATGCCCCGGCGCTTGGCCTCGCCCTTCGCCAGTTTCTTGTCAATCAAGGCTTCCAACATTTCCCGTTTCAGGGCCTGGGATTCCTTCGATTTGGGTTTGACTCCGGCGGAGGCCTGCACCATTTTCGACATCTGGTCCAATTCGGACATGGTGATAATCTCATCATTGACCACGGCCACGATCCGGTCCACTATCTCGGCATGGCCGGGCGCCGCCGCAAACATCGGAGCCACGCAGGCGGCAAGACCGACCAATAATAGGGGGATAATCTTTTTCATTTAGCTATTCCTCTCCTTCAGCCTTAACAAAAGTCTCCACTTCTTTCAAGCAATTTTGCAAACGCACAAACGGCGTCTCCCCCTCAGGGACGCGGATCCTCAAGGCCTGGTCCCGGGTGAGGCGGAAGGTCTCCGGTTTCTTTTTCAGCAGGCTGACCAGCCGCTCCATCCGGAGGAGCTCGGGCCGGGCGAACTTGAGCAGAGCGAAGCCGTCCTGGAGGTCCAGGCGCTTGATGCCCAACCGCCTTAAAAGATGCTTGGCCTTGACCACCTCCAGCAGGTTCCGCCCTTCCTGGGGCAGCGGCCCGAAGCGGTCCAGCAATTCCCCTTCCAGTTCCTTGACCATCTCCGGAGAAAGCCGGTCCGACAGGCGCCGGTAGAGGGCCAGACGCTGCTGGATATCCGGCACGTAATCTTCCGGCAGGTACGCAGCCAGGGGGATGCGAATTTCCGGATCGGGCAGCTCCTCCTCCGGGGCTTCCCCCTTAAATTCCTTGATGGCCTGCTCCAGGAGCTGCAGATAGAGTTCGTAGCCCACTTCCGCCAGATGGCCGGATTGGGCCTGGCCCAGGAGATTGCCGGCCCCCCTGATCTGCAAGTCGTGCATGGCGATCTTGAAGCCTGAGCCCAACTCGGTGAATTCCATCAGGGCCTTCAGGCGTTTCTGGGCGTCGGTGGACAGTCCCGCTTCGCCGGGGACCAGGAGGTAGGCGTAGGCCTGGTTTTGGCTCCGCCCCACCCGGCCCCGGAGTTGGTAAAGCTGGGCCAGCCCCAGGGTATGGGCCCGGTTGATAATAATGGTGTTGGCCGCGGGGATATCCAGCCCGGCCTCGATAATGGCGGTGCACATGAGGACGTCCACCTCTCCTTTGCTGAAGCGGCGCATGATCTTTTCCAGTTCCCGCTCCGGCATCTGGCCGTGGGCCATGGCCACCCGGGCCTCCGGCACCAGTTCCTGGACTTTGCGGGTCCAGACGCCTAAGGTGCGCACCCGGTTGTGCACGAAGAAGACCTGGCCCTCCCGGGCCAGTTCCCGGCGGATGGCCGCCTGGATCACCGCGCCCTCGGGGTTGCAGAGGTAGGTGCGGATGGAACGGCGGTTCTCAGGCGGAGTGTTGATCACGCTCAGCTCCCGGAGACCGGTCAAGGAGAGCTGCAGGGTCCGGGGAATGGGAGTCGCGGTGAGGGTCAAGACGTCCACGGTGCGGCGCCATTCTTTCATTTTTTCCTTCTGGCCCACCCCGAAACGCTGTTCCTCATCCACGATCACCAGTCCCAGGTCGTGGAAGACCACGTCTTTCTGGACCAGGCGGTGGGTGCCGATGATGATGTCCACCTTGCCCCCGGCCAGCTCGGCCAGGATGTTTTTTTGCTCCCCGGGGGATTTGAAGCGGCTCAAGACCTGGACTCTCAGGGGATAAGGGGCGAGGCGCCGGGAAAAGGTGTCGTAGTGCTGCTCCGCCAGCACGGTGGTGGGCACCAGCACCGCCACCTGCTTGCCGTCCATGGCCGCTTTGAACGCGGCCCTGAGGGCCACCTCGGTCTTACCGTAACCCACGTCGCCGCAGATCAGCCGGTCCATGGGGTTCTCCCCGGTCATGTCCGCCACGACTTCCTGGATGGCCTGGAGCTGATCGGAGGTCTCCTCGTATTCGAAGCCGGCCTCGAATTCCCGGAACACCGGGTCCGGGGGGGAGAAATGATGGCCCGTCAGCACCCGGCGGGCCGCATACAGCTCCACCAGTTCCCGGGCGATCTTTTCCACCGCCTTTTTGACCTTTTTCTTGGCGCGCTCCCAGGATTTTCCCCCCAAGCGCTCGATCCTGGGCTGGACGCCGTCCACCCCCAGGTATTTTTGCACCAGGTGCAGGCGGTCCACCGGCAGATAGAGGCGGTCACCGCCCTGGTACTCCAGTTCCAGGAAATCATTGACCTCCGGGCCTACGTTGAGCTTGACCAGACCCCGGTAAATACCGATGCCGTGGTCCAGGTGGACGATAGAGTCCCCCTCCTCCAGATCCGCCAGGGAGGTGAGAAACTGGGGAGGTTTCGACTCCTTGCGCCGCCGCCGCTCAGGCCTGAAGCCCAGGGCCTCATCCTCGGTGAGGACGATCAGGCCCGCGGACAGCAGGCGGAAGCCCCCGGACAGCTCCCCTACGGTGATTTCAACTTCACCGCCGGGCTCCCAGGAAGGCTGGAGGGTGAAACCCGCGTCCAGCTTTTCTTCCCGGAGGAGCTGGGCCAATCTCTCGGCCCGGTGGCGGCTCAAAGAGACCAGGACGGTGTGGAACCCGCCCCGCCGCCACTCCTGCAAGCGGTCCGCCAGCGCCGGAATCAGCCGTCCCCCCTCGCCGCCGGCCTGGGCCAGCTCGCTCGCCAGTCCGTCGTTTTTCCCGGTGTAAAAATCGAATTCCGCAGCGTCTTCCGGCAATCCCAGAGGCAGGAGAGGACAGAAAATAGTAGTGTATTCCCGGCTTCGCTCCTCCCAGGGGGTTTCATCCAACCAGCCCGGGGGCTCAGCGGCCGCTTGCTCCTCCAGCTTCCGCAGGTCCCGGGCCAGATTTAATGGGTCCCACTCCACCACCACCGTGTCCTCGGGCAGATAGTCCCATAAGGTGCGGGGCCGTTCATAAAACTCTTCCAGGTGGCGTTCGATGCGGGGGAAGTGCCGCCCGAGCTGGACGTTCTGCCAGAACTGGGGGTCCTGGCGGCGTTTGCGGCCGGCCAGGGCCCGCTCCCGGGCAGGTCCGTTCAGGATAACTTCGCTGGCCGGCAGCACCAGCAACTCCTCCAGGGCCCCCCGGGAACGCTGGGACGCCGGATCGAAGAAACGCAGGGATTCCACCACGTCGCCCCAGAACTCCAGGCGCACGGGCTGGTCATAAAGAGGCGGAAAGAGGTCGATGACCCCGCCCCGGACGCTGAATTCCCCCCTCTCCTCCACCACCGGCCGCCGCTCGTAGCCGCCTTCCAGGAGGGTGTTAAGGAAAGGTTCCCGTTCCAGGTTCTCCCCGGCCACGGCGTAAGCCAGCGCCTCCTGCAGGCTTGCCGGGGGCGGCAGCTTCTGGCGCAAGGCCGCGGCCGGCGCCACTATAAGCCACGGCTCCCGGGAGGTGTGGGCCAGATATGCCGCGCCTACCCGGGCGCTGCTGACGTCGGTGTCGAAGCTGAGTTCCTTGAAAGGGAGGACTTCATGGGCGGGAAAGAGGAGCAGCCGGGGCCAGGGAGCACCGGCCGCGTCCGTATCGGCGGCGAAAAAGGACAGGTCCTTATAAAAAATCTCGTGGGCCGAAGTATTGGGGGTGACGACCAGGAAGGGGCGGTGCGCCCTCTGAAAGAGCCGGGCCAGGACATAGGCCCCCCCAGCCGGGGTCAGGCCTTGAAGATAGATCTTCCGGTCTCCCCGGGCCAGGGCCGGCAGGACTTCCCGCCAGGAAGCGCCATCCGGCAGTATGTCTGATTCGTGGTGGGTTAACAGCACTTAAAAATCAAAGGTCGGGGGCCGGAAGTTATGGGGAAAAGATGCTGCGGCCCCGTTCACCAACCACACCTGGAAATAAAAAAGTATATCTATAATATCCGGAAAGCTCATAATTTTCAAGTAAATGATTCTAATCTCCGCGTCCTCTGCGTCTCTGCGGTAAAAATATTTCACCACGGAGACGCAGAGGACGCAGAGAAAGATACTCTAGTCACCAATCCCTGTAGGCAACTTTTTCCGGGGAATTGCGGTCGGGGCTGGCCCTGAAATACTATATTATTCAATAATATTCAGTAAATACCATTTGGCACCGGCTTTGCAACCGGGAATTGCCAGAGCAGTATTTCCCGCGGCCCTAAGGGTCGCCGGACCAGACCCGAGGAGGTTCACGGTGCAGCAAATAGGTTGGAACCAGGCCGTTTATATGGGGACGCGGGCCTCCCAGGAACTCGATCTCCTCACTCATAATATGGCCAATGCCAGCACCCCCGGGTTCAAACGGGAACTGCTGCAACTCTGGCGGCAAGACTCCCCCAACGAACCGGCCGACAGTATGGGCCAGCGGCCCGCCTATTTTCTCAACGTCCGGCACCGGGATTATACCCAGGGTACCTTCCACACCACCGACAACGAAAACGACTTCGCCCTGGACGGCCCCGGATTCTTTAAAGTGGAGACGCCCCAAGGGGTGCGTTATACCCGGAACGGACAGTTCCGGCTCAACGCCGAACGCCAGTTGGTGACCAGAGAGGGGTATCTGGTCCAGGGCAAGAGCGGACCGATTTCTCTTAACGCCAATGATCAAAATTTTTACGTGGATCATGAGGGCGGGGTGCATATGGACAAATCCCTGGGAGACCAGTTTGCGGTGGTGGATTTCCCCAACCCCCATGCTTTGACTCAGCAAGGCGGCAGTTATTATGCCGCCACCCCGGAGACGGGACAGGAAACCGAGGCCCTCGACACCAAGGTGCGCCAGGGGGAAGTCGAGGAAAGCAACTTCGACCCCTCCGCCGAGATGGTCCAACTGATGAACGTGCATCGGAGTTTCGAGGCCTACATGAAGGTTCTGGACACCTTCGCGGCCAAAGACCGGAAGGTGATTGAAGAGATCGGGACGCTTTAAGAGAGAGGAGAACCAGCTATGATTCGGGGAATGTGGTCCGCGGCCACCGGCATGGGGGCCCAGCAGCTCAGGCTGGACATCATTGCCAACAACCTGGCCAACGTCAACACCACCGGCTTCAAAAAGAGCCGGGGAGATTTTGAGGACCTGGTTTACCAGACCACCCGCCAGGCCGGAGGCGAACTCCCCGGGGGCGGCCAGGTGCCCACCAGCATGCAGGTGGGTTTGGGGGCCAGGCCCATAGCCATCAACAAGATCTTCGCCCAGGGGGATTACGTCCACACCGAGAACGAACTGGACCTGGCCATTGAAGGCAAAGGGTTCTACAAGGTTCTCAGCAACGGCACCGAATATTATACCCGGGCCGGGAGCTTCAAGGTGGACAAGGACGGCGCCATCACCACTCCCAACGGGGACCGGCTGCAGCCGGAGTTCACCATCCCCACCACCACCATTTATACTTCCATCGACACCAGCGGAAAAATTACCTGTTACGGACCCGACAACAGATCGGTGGCCACCGGCCAGCTCAGCCTCTTTACTTTCCCCAACCAGGCGGGATTGAGCAACGTGGGGCGCAACCTCTTCCAGCCCACCGAGGCCTCCGGGGAAGCCACCGAAGGCAAGCCGGGCGTAGACGGAGTGGGCACCGTGGCCCAGGGCTACCTGGAAGTCTCCAACGTGAACGTCATGGAGGAGATGGTGAACATGATCATCGCTCAGCGGGCCTACGAACTCAATTCCAAGGCCATCCAGACTGCGGATTCCATGATGGAGCGGGTCTCGAACCTCAAGACTTAATAGGAGGATGAAGACCATGCGGCCTTTGGGAAGACTGTTGATTCTGGCGGCTTTAGTGATCCTGGCCTTCTCGGTTTCCGAAGCCTGGGGGGAAGAGGGTAGGCCCCCCCTGCAATTCCGGTCGGAGGCAGCCGCGGCCGGAGAATTTATCACTCTGAACAACCTGGCGGAGCTGCCCCCGGACCTGGCCCAGAAGTACGGCCAGGCCCTCATCTGGTCGGCGCCCCCTCCGGGCCAGTTTTTCACCCTGACCAGGGAATTCTTGTCGTACCGCCTGACCCAGATGGGGCTTGGCGGCTTGCTCCAGGACGCCAACCTGCCCCCGGCCATTCAGGTCCGGCAAAACGGCATCGTCTTGAACAGCGAAGAAATAGCCGCGGCTTACCGGACCTACATCCAACAACAGAACCCCTGGCCGGCCTCGGAGCTGCGCGTTCAGGTGTTGCCCATGGAAGAGCAGGTCCTGCTGCCGGATAACCAGTTTAAACTGGAAGTGCTGCCTCCCAAGGGACAGGAACGGTTCCTGGGCGAAGTGATCCTGGAGATGGCGGTCCTCAAGGACGGACGCCTCCTCAAAAAGTTCAAGGTCAACGGCAAGGTCACTCTGGAGCAGACCGTGGTCTGCGCCTCCCGGCCTTTGGGAACGCAAACGGTTATCGGTCCCAAAGACATACACCTCAGCCGACGGGACGTGACCAACCTGTCTCAGCGGGATATCTTCACCGCTGAAAAGCAGGTCATCGGCCACACTCTCTCCAGGAGCATGGGACCCCAGGAAATCCTCACCGACCGTCATCTGGACCACAAACCCATCATCAAACGGGGAGAAGAAGTGACGGTGGTCCTGGACCAAGACGGCATGGAAATCAGCACCAAAGGAATAACCAGAGAGGACGGCTATCTGGGCCGTCAGGTGCGCGTCCGCAATACCAAGAGCAAGAAGGAGTTTCAGGCAGAAGTGGTGGACGCCAAAACGGTAAAGGTGACGTTATGAAACTGTACAAAGTTCCCGGTCTATGGGTGATCCTGGCGCTCTCCTTCCTTGCGGGGGCCTGCGCCAATCCCAGCCATACTTCGCATAAGGGGATAGTCATGGAGCCTCCCAAGGCCCTGCCCTTGCCGCCTTCCCCACCGCCCCAGCCAGGGTCCCTCTGGTCCCCCAAAAATCAACGGGGCCTGATGGCCGATCTCCGGGCCTGCAACGTGGGGGATATCGTCACCGTCATCATCCAGGAAGCCAACAAGGCCGGAGACGAGGCCTCCACCTCGGCGGATAGAGCCTCCGGCGTGCAACTGGGGGTCGCCTCCCTTTTCGGTATCAGCATGCCGCAGATGAACGCCTTTAAAGATAACACCGTCACCGCCTCCAACGTCCTCGAAGCCACAGTGGGCAACACCTCCAAAGGACAAGGGAAGACGGAACGGCAAAGTGTTTTTACCTCGTTCCTGACCACCCGGGTCGTCCAGATTCTCCCCAACAACAATCTGGTGATCCAGGGGCAGCGGCAGATGAAGATCAACAATGAAACCGAAGTGGTCACCTTAAGCGGCATAGTCCGCCCTGAAGACCTGGATCAAAACAATTCGATAGCCTCCACCAGGGTGGCGGAGGCCCGGATGGAGATTACCGGCTACGGGGTGATAGCCGACAAGCAGCGGCAAGGATGGCTGACCCGGATCATCGACCATATCTGGCCCTGGTGAGAAAAATGAGTTACTCGGCAAAACACGACGACCGCAGAAAAGCCTGGTCTCCCGGTTCCCGGAGTTCCTTGGCCATCTGTTGTTTCCTGGCCGGCCTGCTGGCCCTGGCGTGGCCCCCGGCGGCCCAGGCTATCCGCCTGAAAGACGTGGCTTCTTTTAAGGGGGTGCGCTCCAACCAGCTGCTGGGAAACGGCCTGGTGGTGGGCTTAAACGGCACCGGCGACGGCACCAACGTGGGTTTCAACACCCAGGAATTGGCCAATATGCTGGCCAATATGGGCATCAACGTGGACCGGAGCAAACTCAAGGTGAAGAATATCGCCGCGGTGGCCGTGACCGCGCTGCTGCCTCCTTTTGCCCGGGTGGGGTCCCAGATCGACGTCCTGGTGTCCTCCATGGGCGACGCCAAGAGCCTCCAGGGCGGCACCCTGGTGCTCACCCCCATGAAAGGGGTTGACGGCCAGGTCTATGCCCTGGCCCAGGGCGCGGTCTCTGTGGGAGGCTTTGTGGCCAGCGGCGACGCCGGCGGCGGCGTCACCAAAAACCATCCCACCGCGGGCCGCATTGCCAGCGGGGCCACGGTGGAGCGGGAGATTCCTTTTGACTTTGCGGGCAAGCAGGACATCATCCTGGCCCTCAATACTCCGGACTTCACCACCGCCACCCGGGCCGTGGGCGCCATCAACCGGCACCTCAAGGGCAACTACGCAGCCTCCCAGGACGGCGGCACCATCTGCATCAAGATGCCGCCGGTATATAAGGAAAAGATGGTCCCCTTGCTGGCTTCCCTGGAGACCCTGGAAATCGCCACGGATGCAGTGGCCAAGGTGATCATCGACGAGCGCAACGGCACGGTGGTCATGGGCGAAAATGTCCGCCTGTCCACGGTGGCCATTGCCCACGGCAATTTGATGATCCAAATCAAGGAAAAGCCGCGCGTCTCGCAGCCCTTGCCCTTCTCCAAGGGACAAACCGTGGTGGTGCCGGACACCTCCGTTACGGTGAAAGAGGGCGCGGACCGCCTCATGGTCCTGCCCGAGGGAGTGAACATCGGCCAGGTGGTCCAGGCCTTGAACGCCATCGGCGTCACTCCCCGGGACTTGATCGCCATCCTGCAAGCCATCAAGGCCGCAGGCGCGCTGCAAGCCGAATTGCAGATCATCTAAGGAGAAAAGCATGGGTTCCCAGTCCGTTTCCAACATGTCTTCAGCCCCCCTGGGGGCCGCGGGCCTGAGCTCTCTCCATCTTCTGCAATACACCTCCAAGAACCCGGCCCAACAGCGCCAGAACCTGGCCCGGCTCTGCTCCGAGGTGGAGGGGGTCTTCATCAATCAACTTCTGCAGCAGATGCGGAAAACTTTTGTGGAATCTGCCGACCCCGGCAAAAAACGCACGGACTATTATCAACTCTGCGAACACCAGATGGCCCAGGCCATGGCTGCGGGGGGCGGCCTGGGCCTGGCCCGCCGTCTCTTTGAGGACTTGCAGCACCGCATGCCCGCCGCGGCCAAGGAGAACCAGAATGACACAGATAGAAACGCCTCCGGAGAACCTGCTCCAGCAGGAGATCTCCCTGTACCGGGAACTCCTGGAATGTCTGGAACAGGAAGCCCAAGCCCTGGCAACGGCCCAGGAAGAGACGATCCTGAGCCTGGCCGCATCTAAGAAAGAGATCCTGGAGCGGCTCCTGGGGGTAAGAAAGGCCAGGGAGGAAAATCCTCTTGCGGCCGGGAAGGACGCGGACCTGGATGACCTGGCCCGCTTGCAGCGCCAGGTGGCCGTCCGGAACCTCCGCAACCGGGAAATAATTGCCGCCTCTCTGGAGGTGATTCAGGAATTCATTAACCAATTCCTGCCTCCGGGCCCCGGCGTCTACCGGCAGCAGGGGCAGGTGGAGGCCGGCTCCGGGAGAACCCTGTTTCACCGCCAGGCATGAGAGGCAGTTTTTAGTTTTTAGTCTTTTGTTTTGAATTTTGGGCTATCTACCTTAGAGAGAGAACCTGACGATGTCCGGCATATTGGGATTGATGGATATTGCCAAGAGGGCCCTGGCCGCCAACCAACTGGGGGTGGAAGTCACCGGCAACAACATCGCCAACGTCAACACCCCGGGCTACTCCCGCCAGAGGGCCATTTTCGAGACCAGCCAAGCCCTGCCCATGCCTTACGGTCCCCTGGGCTACGGGGTAAAGGTGTCGGGAATCGAACGGGCCTTCGATCCTCTGGTGGCGGCGAGGTTGGACCAAAACACCTCCTCGCTGGCTGATTATAAGGCCCGGAAAGCAGACCTGGATCAGGTGGCCAGCCTCTTCAATGAAACCCAGGACGGCGGTTTGAGCCAGCTCCTTGCCGAATTTTGGGACGCCTGGAATGACCTGGCCGACAATCCCACGGGCGCGGGGGAACGCCAAACTCTCTTGGGCCAGGCCCAGACTTTGGCCGACGCCTTCAGCTTCCGGGCCGACCAGCTGGTCCAGGCCCGGATCGACATCACCCAGCGGATCGGCCCCATCATCGAAGAAATCAACGCCCATGCCGCACGGATCGCCCAACTCAACGGGGAGATTCAAGCCATCGAAACCCCGGAACAGCACGCCAACGATCTCCGGGATGAACGGCAATCGGAGTTGAACCAGCTCTCCGAACTCATAGGCATCCGCTACTATACCACCGGTGACGGCAGCATCAATGTCACCCTGGCCAACGGCGCCTCTCTGGTTCAGAGCATGGATTCCTATTCCTTGAGGTACGAAATCACCCCAAGCGATACCGTCTCCGTCATCTGGCAAGGCCCCGGGGGCACGGAAGAAGATGTCACCTCCGGCCTGAATGGAGGCGAACTCTCCGCCCACATTGCGGTGCGGGATACCCTGATCCCCCAATTCCAGGGAGACCTGGACGCCCTGGCCCAGGAACTCATCGCCGGGGTCAACACCCTGCACAGCCAGGGGGTGGGGCTGGAGATGCTGTCCACGGCCACCAGCAGTTATTACGTGGCCTCCACTGCCGCTGCCCTGCAAAACAACCCCAGCCTGGCCTTCGGGGACCGCATCGCCGCCGGCCAGTTCACCGTCCACGTGGAAGACGGCAGCGGCGGGACCACGGCCACCGCCATCAATATCACTTCGGCCACCACCCTGAGCGACCTGGCCACCGCACTGAACGCCGTTGCCGGCATCGGCGCCGCCATCGTCACCAACGGCAGCGAGAACCGCCTGCAAATCACCGCCGACCCGGGCTATTCCTTCGGGTTTTCCGAGGATACCAGCAATGTCCTCATGGCCTTGGGCGTCAACACCTTCTTTGCCGGGGACGACGCCTGGAGTCTCAAAGTCAACGACGCCCTGGTGAGCGACCCCGACCTTATCGCCGCGGGCCGGATCGACACCCTCACCGGCGCCCATCCTCCGGGGGACAACCGCAACGCCCTGGCCCTGGCCGATCTGGAGAACCAGGCGGTAACGGGGCTGGGTGGCCTGACCTTCGAGGACGCTTACCGTCAGCTGGTGACCGATATCGGCCTGGAAGCGGAAGATGCGGCCAACAAGCAGAACTTCTACCAGGGTCTGGTGGATCAATTTACCCAGTTGCGCGACTCGGTTTCCGGGGTCTCCCTGGATGATGAATTGACCAATCTCATCAAATTTCAGAGGGCCTATCAGGCCGCGGCCCAGATGATTACCGCGGCCGACGAAATGCTGCAGGCGCTGCTGGCCATCAAGAAGTGAGGATAGGTTATGCGAGTTTCCATGCCCACCATCTTCAATAATATCCAAACCCAGTTGCAAAGATTGGTTGAGGATTTGCAGCATACTAACGCCACCATTGCCAACGGCCGCAAATATCAGCAGATCAGTGACAATCCTTTGGACGTGGGAGCCTTGATCGGCCTGAACCGGGATTCGTCCCAGATCACCCAATACCAGCGCAATCTGGATACCGCCCATGACTGGTTGGCGGCCACCGAAACGGCCTTGACTAACATCAACCAATTGGTCAGTTCCACGGCAAGCCTGGCCGAGCAGATGGCCACCGGCACCTATACCGCCCAGCAGCGGGCTGCCGCGGCCCAGCAGGTGCAGCAGTACCTGGAAGAATTCATGCAGATGGGCAACACCCGCTACCAGGGACACTATCTCTTGAGCGGCTATAAGATCGACACGGAACCCTTTGCAGAGCAGCCCTTTGCCATCCAGCCGCCGCAGATGCAGGCCGGATCCACCAACACCGCCTTTTCCTCCGGCACTTACACCGGCGCCGAATCCGTCACTTACATGGTGGAAATTGCCGCCGCCGGGGCTACGGGCGCGGCCACTTTCCGGGTCTCCGAAGACGGAGGCCAAACCTGGTCGGCCACCAACACCACCACGGCCGCCCCCCAGGCCATCGGCTCCGACGGGGTCCAGGTCTCTTTCGGCGCCGCGAGCAACTGGAGCGCGGGAGAGCGCTTTACTATTTCCGTGTATCAGCCGATAACTTACCAAGGTGATAACAATACCCTGGACCTGGCCATCGGCCGGGGCAGCCGCATGCAGGTCAGCCAGGTGGGGAGCGACGTGGTGGGAGGAGCCGGAGGGGCCAACGATCTCTTTCAAATTATGGCGCAACTGAAAAGCAACCTGGAGGCCAACGATGCCGGTGAGGTGGGAAAACGCCTGGAAGAGCTGCGGGATTACCAGGCCCATCTGACCTCCGTGATCGCCGGACAGGGGGCCGCGCTCAACCGGGTGGAAATCAAGCGGAACGCTTATGACACCATCCAGGAGGGACTTACCCAGAGCATCGCCAAAAAAGGAGACACCGATCTGATAGAGGCCGCCAACGCCATGGCCAGCAAACAATTGGCCTATCAAGCGGCGTTGCAGGCGTCCTCCATGGTCATGAATATGAGCTTGTTGAATTATCTCTAAAAATTTTCTGGAGATTCGGATATAATAGGGCATACCTGACGCCCCCGATTCTCCAGGAAGATTCCGCGGCATGATGATCAACGGCAGGGAAGCCGGGGGGTGCAGATAATTGGCGACTGCGGCCCCCAGACCAGGAAGGTTGATTTGCTAATTCTCACGCGCAAAATCGGCGAAGGTATCATTCTCGGGGATGATATCCGCATCGCCATCTTGGAAATCCGGGGGAAACAGATCCGGATCGGCATTGAGGCCCCGCCGAACATCGTGGTTCTGCGGGAAGAAATCTACCAGCGCATCCAGGAGGAAAACCTTCGGGCCGCTGGCGTTAGAGACGTGGACTTGAAAGAAATTGCCAATATCTGGAAGCAGAAGAAAGAAAATGAGCCTGGATAAACAGAAAACCCCGGTTGAGCCTGTCTCCACCACCATTGCCACCCGGCATTTCGGCGAGATCGTGGTGCGGGAAGACCAAATTATCACTTTCAGTCCGGGGTTGTTGGGGTTTTCCGACCTCCACAGATATATCCTGATCGAACACGGCCAGGACTCCCCGTTTCTCTGGCTCCAATGCGTGGACGACGCCGATCTGGCCTTCGTGGTCATTGACCCCGTCTATGTCCTGAACGATTACCAGATCGGCCCCATCAACGGCGTGAAAAAAGAACTGGAAGTGCAAAATCTCCAGGACCTGAAGGTGCTGGTGATCCTCACCATCCCTTCCGGCCGCCCCCGGGAAATGACCGCCAACCTCATGGGGCCGCTGCTGGTTAACCTGGCCAACCGCCGGGGCAAGCAACTGGTTCTGGAAAATTCCCCCTACTCCCACAAGCATCCGGTCCTGCCGGGATGACCACCGGGGGAATCCATGCCGGCAGGCTTCAACCCCTTTCCTTGCCTTGGTTTGCCTGATGCATGCGCCCTCCTGGAAGATAAAGGTTTTTTTCCAGCATCCCGATAAATTAATTTGACATTCCTCTTGGGGGGAATATATTATAGCCGTGAAAGGAGTATAGCGGCTTTTTCTCGTTTACTCCACTGGGGGGGGAGGAAAGCCGGGTATCAACCTTAGCATAGAGGAGGAAGGAGAGTATGCGTTCAAAAGTGGTGGTAGGGTTGATTGTGGCTTTGGTGGCTGTGGGGTTAGTAGCGGGCTTCGCCATGGCACAAGCCAAGGGTGGCGGCGCCAAGTTGCTCTGCGTCTCCAAAAAGGAGCTCAAAGGGGAAGAAACCGTGGCCTCCTGTCTGGCCAAGGGTGAGCGGTTCGCCATTGTGGATCCGTATGGCCTCGTCCGCATTCTGTCTCCCGAGGAAATCGAGCTGACCAAGGCCTTCAACCCCAAGGCTTTCGAAACTCGGGCTTTCGGTATCAAATATCAGAAATTGGCACCCCCGATTTATCCTCTGCCGGTCAGCCCGGAAGTACTCGATTAAGCCGGACTTTCCCGAAAGGGAAATCCCGGCGGCAGGGAAACCTGCGCATCAGGTCAAAGAGCCCCCAAGGCTTGCCTTGGGGGCTTTTTTATTTGAAAAACTGTTCCATCAGCTCCGGGACCCCAATAATTCCCTGGAGTTTTTCTTTTCCTTAGGCTAAGGTATTTGTGCTAAAATGGACAAGCTTGAAGTGGCCTTAGGATTATTATAAGCCTGCGAAAAGTGAGGTTTTCCCGATTTCAAGATGGAGGTAACCAAAGCATGAGTAAGGCAACCCTCAACCTTGATGGGATGACGGTGGAATTTCAGCCCGGTCAGACCATTTTGGAAGTGGCCCGGAGCCACGGAATCTTTACCATCCCCACCCTGTGCTTTCTGAAAGATACCACGGCGACGGGATCCTGCCGGATGTGCATGGTGGAAGTGGAAAACGCCCGGACCCTACTGCCCGCGTGCGCCACCGTCGCTTCTCCGGGAATGACCATCAAGACCGAATCGCCCCGGGTGGACGCGGCCCGCAAGATGGTCCTGGAACTGATTCTGAACTCCGGCAACCATAACTGTCTCATCTGCGAAGCCAATGGAGAATGCGAGCTGCAGGCCCTGGCCTACCGCTACGAGGTGCCCACCCCCGCGTTCGCCGCAACCCCGGATCACCCATACTATTATGAAGACAACAACCGTATGATCGTCCGGGACTTCTCCAAGTGCATCATGTGCGGCCGCTGCGTCCGGGGCTGCAATGAACGCCAGGTAAACCAGGCCATCAGTATCGGCTACCGCGGCCCCCACAACAAGATTGTCGCCAAGGCGGATTTTCCCTATATCGATTCCGACTGCGTCTTCTGCGGGGAATGCGTGCAGTCCTGTCCCGTGGGCGCGTTGCTGGATAAAAACGCCATGCATAAGGGCCGTTCCTGGGAACGTCGCCACGTCCGCACTACCTGCCCCTACTGCGGGGTGGGCTGCCAGATCGACCTGCATGTCAAAGGCGGCGAAATCATCAAGGCCACCGGGGCGCCTCTTCTTCCCAATGAAGGCCGTCTCTGCGTCAAGGGCCGGTTCGGCATGGGGTTCGTGCAGCATCCGGACCGCTTGAAGACCCCGCTGGTCCGCAAGAACGGCGAACTCCAGGAGGCCACCTGGGACGAGGCCCTGGATTTTGTGGCCAAGCGCCTCAAGGAAGTCAAGGAAAAGCACGGCCCCGAGAAGATCGGCGGCTGGTGTTCGGCCCGGATTACCAATGAAGAGAATTACGTGATGCAAAAACTGATGCGCGCGGTGATCGGCACTAATCACGTGGATCACTGCGCCCGTCTCTGACACAGCTCCACCGTGGCCGGGCTGGCCGCGTCCTTCGGTTCCGGAGCGATGACCAATTCCATTCAGGAATTGGAAGACGCCGATTGCATCCTGGTGATCGGCTCCAACACCAACGAAAACCATCCCGTGATCGCAGCCCGCATCAAGCGGGCAGCGAAACTGAAGAATAAAGACCTGATCGTCGTCGATCCCCGGCGCCAGGATCTGGTGAAGTTCGCCAAGCTCTATCTCCGCCAGACTCCGGGCACCGATATCGCCCTGATCAACAGCATGATGCAGGTGATCATCGCTGAAAAGCTCTACGACGAACCTTACGTGACTGAGCGCACCGAGAATTTCGATGCCTTAAAAGAGACGGTGGCCAAATACACCCCGGAATCCGCCGCCAAGATCACCGGCGTCCCGGCCGCTCAGATCATCGAGGCCGCACGCATGTTTGCCAGGGCGAAAGTGGCTTCCATCGTCTACTGCATGGGCATCACCCAGCACACCGTGGGCACCGACAACGTCAAGACCCTGGCGAATTTGGCCATGCTCTGCGGCAACTTGGGCGTCTACGGCGGCGGCGTCAACCCTCTCAGGGGACAGAATAACGTGCAGGGGGCCTGTGACATGGGCGGCCTGCCCAATGTCTTTTCGGGCTATCAGCCGGTGGCCGACGCCGCGGCCCGGCAAAAGATGGAGGCCGCCTGGGGCGTGTCCAATCTCCTGGATAAGCCGGGGATGACCATGACCGATATGCTCCCGGCCGTCGCCAAGGGCGGCATCAAGGCCCTGTACATCGTCGGTGAAAATCCGGCGCTCACCGATCCCGATTCCAACCACGCCATCAAGGAGATGCAGGAACTGGAACTCCTGGTGGTCCAGG
>QZIZ01000102.1 GCA_003599195.1 Deltaproteobacteria bacterium
GAAGCGTTAGTCGCCTTGGAAAACGACAGAGAATTGGTCGCCTCCACCACAGGCTTCGATTGGATAATTAATTGCCTATAGACTGCAACTTGGTATAAAGCCGCCAGCGGGGGCTTGCAGCTTTCTAATTAAGGAAGGGGTAGCCAAGGCCATATCCTTTGAGGATATGGCTTTTTTTCCGTCCGTGGACTGTCCGCAGCCCGGACGCGCGAGACCTGATAAATGGGGCAACGGAAAAGGGCGGCAGCGAAGCGGTCAGGTCAAGGTAGTATAACCTTGCTTGAGGGCATAGCGCGCCAGCTCGACGTTGGTCTTAATACTTAATTTCTTTTTGATATTTGCCAGGTGAATCCGCACCGTGGATCCGCTGATGATCAGCAATTCGGCGATCTCGTTATTCGATTTGCCTTCCGCCAGGTATTTCAGGACGTCTTTTTCCCGGGGAGACAAGGGAGCGTCGCCTTCAGGGGTGTTCCATGATTTCATCAGGAAACTTTCCTGCACCAGTTGGGAGACCAGGCTGGAAATATAAATTCTGCCTGCGCGAATGGTGTTGATGGCGGTGATCAAATCATTAAAAGCGTTTTCTTTCAGCAGGTAGCCGTCGACTCCGACTTTGAGAGCCCGGGAGAGGTGTTCCCTGGTCTTGTACATAGTGAGGATCAGGATCTTGATTTCCGGATGATGCCGCTTGAGGTCCTGGGCCGCTTCCAGGCCCGAGACCTGGGGCAGGCCGATATCCAGAACGACCATCTGCGGGGCGAGCTTCTCAACGGCTGCGTTCAATTCCGAGCCGTCGCTCACTTCGCCCACGACTTCCAGGCCGGGGATCTCCTGGAGACTCTGTTTGATGGCTTCCCGAAAGATGACGTGGTCCTCAGCCAGTAGAAGACGATAGGGCGGCATCCTGGTGTTCCTCTTTATCGATGGGAATATTGAAGGAGATCCTGGTCCCGCCGCCGGACCGGCTGCGGATATGTAAAAAACCTCCGGCCAGGCGGGCCCTTTCTTGCATGGCGGTCAGGCCGATTCCCGTCTCACGGCCACCCGCCTCCCGCAAATGGAAACCCTGGCCATTATCCTCGATGCTGAAGACAACGCGGTCTTCGTTTCTCTTGACGATCACGGTTATTTGCGAAGCCTGGGCGTGGCGGGCGATATTGGTCAGGGATTCCTGGAAGATCCGGAAGATATTAACCTGCTTAATTTTGGAAAACAGCCGGTCGATGCCGTTGATTTCGCCGGGAGACCAGCGGATCTCGAACTGCCTGCCAAACTCCTCCAGGAGATTGTTGAGAGCGATGGCCAGCCCGAATTCCTCCAGGGAAGCCGGGATTAAATCCCTGGAGAGCCTCCGGACTTTTTCGATCACGTCTTCCAGATAATTAAGCAGGGATTGGAACTCGGCCTTCGCCTTCCTCTTTTCCTTGGAAATCCGGTGGAGCTGAAATTTCAGCACCATCAAGGCCTGTCCCAATTCGTCGTGCAATTCCATGGAAAACCGGTGGCGCTCCTTTTCTTGAACCATCAGGAGTTGGGAAGAAAGGAGCCGGAGTTGATGTTCGGACTCCTTTAAGGCCTTTTCCTGTTGCCGGTAAAATTGGACGTCCCGGTTGCGCCAGAAGTAGGCCACGGTGACACCCGAAGTGGCCACCAGGGCGATCAAGAGAATCCCCACCATTATGGCCTGCTCCCGGAGCACGGCCTCCATTTCCGCGGCGTCGATTTTGGCCACGAAAAACCAGGGGGAGTCCGGGATGGTCCTGGTGACGGCCATTACCGGGATGCCGCGGTAATCCATGCCCCGGATGATGCCCTCATTTCCCAGGGCCGCCTTGACCGCCGGCACGTCCGGCCGGTCCAAAGACAGGCGCAGGTTCAGGGGCGCATCGGGCCGAAAGGGCAGTTCATTCAGGTAAACTATCTCCCGGCCTTCATGCCGCACCAGGACAAATTCCGCGGTGGAGCTGGGGGTGGGCCTGGATTCGATTAAGGGATAGAGCTGCCGGTGGGGGTTGATACAGAGGAGAACTACACCGGCGTTTATTTTCCGCCCATTTTTCTGAAAATGGATGGGGACAATGAGATCGAGCCTGACCCTCCCTTCCGGATCAGGATGCATGTCGCTGAAAATTATCTTACCTCCGGAAATGGCCGACAGGGCCTTCTCCTTGATAAAGGCAGTCAGTTCCCGGTAATCATCGGGAATTGCCAACTGCACATTGGCCCGGGAATCGAGCAGCCTGATGGATTCGTACATATCCTGCTTCAATCCCTGGAGCCGGTGAATAATCTCCTCCCTTTGCCCCGGCGGGGCCTGGCCGTCATACCATTCCTGCACCTCGGAGGCAAAGATGGGGTCGTCAAAGATCAATACCGCGTCGTGCATGCGCTCCTGCCGCCAAGATGTGATTTGGTTGACTTTCAAGTTGGCCACGGCGTTGAGCTGCGCCTCCATCTCCTCCCGGAAGTGGTCCTGTTGATGCTCGTAATACCAATAACCCACCCCCAAAATTCCTCCCGAGAGGAGCGCGAAAATTAGCAGCAAGTGCCAGGGGATTCTCCAGGGGTTGTTGGGGAGATTATCGAGTGTAGTCATTTTTACGTTTTATTGCAGTAGGTTAACGGTTTTTATTTTCCAGCATAACCATTTCCGTCTAGCTTTGCCATAGGTAAAATTATCTATTCGGGGATCATAATAATTATGATAGAAGCGGGAATTTATTTTCGGTCTTTGGCTTCCAGAAGAGGAGAAGGTATTAAAATTGAAACCCTGGCGCTGTTTTGATAAGATTAGGCCTAAGTTATTGTCCCTTGGGGTTCCCACCATGTCCCTGGCCAACGCCATAACCCTGGCCCGGCTGCCGTTGCTGCCGTTGCTGCTGTTGCTGGTGGCCATCCTCTTTGTGCCCTTTAGGGCCGTGCGCCTTCTGGGATTGGGACTGCTGATCGTCCTCTATCTGGATTGGTTCGACGGCTATGTGGCCCGGCTGCGGAACGAAGTTACGGAGATGGGCGCGGTGTTGGACGTGGCCCTGGACCGGGCGGTGGAGAACATGCCCCTGAAGGAAAAACTGGGAGCGGATTGGCTCATTGCCACCGAGGTGGGGCAAAATGCCAGCAGGTTTACCGGTGAACTCACCGGCCTCCATCCCCGGGGAGAGAACAAACCGACCCTGCTGGTGGAACTCTCCCGGGCCCAAGGCCTGGACCTCAGCCGGTCTTTTGCTTATGGGGATCATTTCCAGGATTTCCATCTCTTCCGCCGTATCGGTTTTCCGGTGGTGGTCAATCCCTCCGGCGCATAAGGCGTTTGGCCGTTAAACACCGGTGGTCCATCCGGTTTTTTTAGGGCTCATTGACAGAGACCGGGTTTTAGAGTAGCTATATGCAGGGTGGCATATGAATGAGGCTCTGGTAAAACAATTGAAGCAAAAGGTGGAGGAAGAGCTGCGACAGCGGGAAGCAGCCATCCTGGACTTTTGGCTCAAGGAGCTGAAAGCCATCCAGGGTAAACATCACAAGGAGCTGGCGGCCCTGCAAAACGACTTGAAAGCCTTTATACTCCGGGCTGAGACCCGGCTGCGCCGCCTCAAAGAGGGCGTGGGTTGACCTGATATGTATGAAATAAAGATCGTTACTTCGTTTTCCGCGGCCCATCGCCTGGAAAACTTCTATGGCAAATGCGAGGCCCTCCACGGCCACAACTGGAAAGTGGAAGTATTTCTCCAAGGGGAACGGCTGGACGAGGCCGGCTTGCTCCAGGATTTCGGCGTGATTAAGGCCAAGACCCGGGATTTGCTGGAGGAGATCGACCACAAGTACCTGAATGAACTGCCGGTGTTCAGTAATCAAAACCCTTCTTCGGAGAATCTGGCCCGGTTTCTGTTCCAGCGGCTGGCCGCGATCTTGAACCGGGACGGGGTGAAGGTAAGCCGGGTGAGCGTCTGGGAATCGGATACCTCCTGCGCCTCGTATTTCCAGGATTGACCCGGTATGGATTCAGAGCATTCCCTCAGCCTTGAAGCCGGCGGTGTTTTTAGACCTTCGAGGCCACACGCCTGGCAAGGGAGTGTTATGATCGAGTACGGAAGATATGTCGGTTAAAGCTGCGAAAATCTACCAGGAAAGGCCCTTATTCAACCGCTTTGTCGGCCTGATACGGCAGAACCCCCACATGTTGGTCACCATGGGGTGGGAGGCTTATCGCCACAAGGTGGGCATTAACGTGAATCGCCGTTTCTTCCCGACCTGGAGCCCCCTGCCGGGATACCTGCATCTCAACCTGACCAGAAGGTGCAACCTGAAGTGCCGCATGTGCATCCAGCATCGGCAGGATGACGGGGCCTCCGGCGGCCTCAGCTGGTATAACCCCGCCCGGGAGCTGCCGCTGGAGGTATGGATCAACCTCCTGGACCAGTTTAAAGGCTTTCGCCCGCGGTTATATGTGACCGGCGGGGAGCCCATGCTTTATCGCCATTTCCGGGAGTTTTTGCTGGCGGCCAAGAAACGGGGCTTCGTGGTGAATCTGCAAACCAACGGCATTCGCCTGGCGGAGGTGGCCGACTTCCTGGTGGACCTGGGAGTGGAGTTGATTAACATCTCGGTGGACGGGCCCCAGGAGGCGCATGACCGCGTCCGGGGACCGTCGTCCTTCCGGCGCACCATGGAGGGAATCAGGGCTCTGGTCGCAGCCAGGAGAAGACTGAAACGGCCCGGCCCCATCCTTTTTATCAACAGCGTCATCTGCAAAGACACCCTGGGGGTCCTGGACCAGATGGTGCCTCTGGCCCTTGACCTGGAAGCGGACTTCCTGCACTTGCTGCATACGGATTTTAATTCTTCGGCCAACGTGGCCGTGCACAACAGCCTTCTCTCTCCTAAATTCGCCCAAGCACACGGCCTGGACCTGGTTTCTCCTTCCCTTCCGGAAGGGGAGTACTACCGAAGCGAGATCAGCCGGGAGGATCTGCCCCAACTCCTGGCGGGGGTGGAAAAGGCCCGCAGTCAGGCCCGGGGCCGCATAAAACTGATCTTTCATCCGGAACTGCCCCGGGAGCTGATCGAACCTTATTATTTTGACCTGAAGCACCCTTTTCCCCAAAAATGCAATTCCCTTTGGAAGACCTGCCGGATTTTGCCGGACGGCACGGTGTCGCCCTGCCTCCACATGGTGATGGGCAACATCAAGGAGCAGTCCTTCAGGGAAATCTGGAACGGCCCCCGCATGCGGCAGTTTCGGAAAGTGATCGCCCGGCGGCTTTTTCCGGGGTGCGCCCGCTGCTGCAGCCGGGTATTTTCCTGAGCGTTCGAAGATGTTGAGAGAATCACAGGAAAAGACGCAGCCGCATTACTCCAGGCGGTCCATGGTGGGCCGCACCTGGCAAATGATGCGAAGCAACCCCGGCATGATCTGTACCCTCCTGAGGGAAGAATACCGGCAAAGATGGGGCATCGCCCTGGACCGCCGCTACCGGCACGGGAAGAGCGGCTGGCCGGTGAGCCTCAATCTGGATCTGACCCGGCGCTGTAATCTGAAGTGCCTCATGTGCGAGCAGCACCGCCATCAACCGGGGACTTCCACCGCTCTGAGCTGGTATGACCCGGCCCGGGAACTGCCCTTGGCCGCCTGGGTGAACCTGCTGGACCAGGTGGCCGCCTGGCATCCCCGGCTCTATATCACCGGCGGAGAGCCCTTGATTTACCCTCACTTCCCGGACTTAATCCGGGAGGCCAAGAAACGGAAGTTGGTGATCCATCTCCAAACCAACGGCACCTTGCTGGAGAAAGCCGCGGACCTGCTGGTGGACGCGGGGGTGGAGATGGTGACGGTCTCCCTGGACGGCCCGCCGGCAGTCCATGAGCGCATCCGGGGCCAGAAGGGCGCGTTCAGCCGCAGCCGCCGGGGGATCGCCGCCCTGGTGTCGGCCCGGGGGCGCAACGCGTCGCCGCTGCTGCTCATTAACTGCGTCATCTCCAAGGCCAATATGGCCTTCCTGGATGAGATGGCGCCCCTGGCCCAGGAGTTGGGGGCCGATATCCTGCAGATGCAGCACACCATTTTTAATACCGCCGGCAATATCGAACGCCATAACCGCTGGCTCTCCCCGGAATTTGCCCGGAGCCAGGGATTGAATCTGGTCCTTCCTTCCATTCCCGAAGGGGAATATTACGAAAGCGAAGTCACCGCCGCGGATCTGCACCGGTTGCAGGACGGCCTGAGAAAGGTGCGGCGCCGGGCTGATGGCCGCGTGCGGCTCCAGTTCTTTCCCGACTTGCCGGCGGAGCTGCTCGACCCTTATTACCTGGATCTCAACCACCCCTTCCCCCAAGTCTGCCAGGCCTTATGGAAGGGGTGCCGGATCTTGCCGGACGGCACCGTGTCTCCTTGTTTACATCTGGTGGCCGGCAACATCACCCGGCAGCCTTTCCGGGAAATCTGGAACGGCCCCCAGATGAGAAAGTTCCGGCAACTTGTCGGCAAGCGCCTTTTTCCCGGCTGCGCCCGGTGCTGCAGCCGGAGCTTTACCTGAGGTCAGATGACCGCGTGGTGATCAAGGACTTTTTTACCCGTTTTGTGGAAGTCCTGCACCGGGAGCGGGTTTTTCCCCTGCTGCTGGCAGTGACCCTGCTGGTCATTTTGGGAGGTCTGGGCTTTTCCCTGTTCGAGTCCCAGGAGGGTTACTGGCATGCCCGCTTTGGCGCGGGTATCTGGTGGGCTCTCGTCACTCTCACCACCGTGGGTTATGGAGACGTGGTGCCCACGACTTTCGGAGGGCGCCTGGTGGGGGTGGGCCTGATGTTGGGCGGGGTGCTGAGCCTGTCGCTGCTCACCGCCACCGTGGCCTCAGTATTCGTGGAACGCAAGTTCCGCCGGGGGAGAGGTTTGGAAGCCATTAAGATTACCAATCATATTCTGATTCTGGGCTGGCACTATGACGGAGAAATCCTTCTGGAGCAACTGCTCCGGCGCCTGTCCGAACTTATGCCGGTGGTGCTGGTCAATAAGCTCCCTCCCGAGCAATTGGAGGGCTTGAAGGAAAGATTCCCCACCTTTGATTTGCAATACCTGTGGGGTGATCCCTCCCGGGAGGAGATCCTGGAGAAGGCCAACGTGCGCCAGGCCTCCAAGGCCCTGATCCTGGCGGACCGCCAGGAGGGAGAGACCGCCGAGCAGGTGGACCAGCGCACCCTGCTCACCGTCCTCACCTTGAAGTCCATGAATGCCAAAATCCGCATCCTGGCGGAGCTGCTGCGCCCGGAAAACCGCCCCCACCTGGAGCGGGCCGGGGTGGATGAGGTCCTGGTCCGGGGTCAATACGACAGCTTATTGTTGGCCGGGGCCCTGGCCGCGCCGGGTCTTTACCATATCTTGACGGCCTTGCTCACCGTGGAAGGGCAGAACCTCTGGCCGGTGGCGGTGCCGGCCCGGTTCCATGGGCGGACCTTGGGAGAGCTGGCCGCTTATTTGAAGGAGCGCCATCAGGCCCTCCCCGTGGCCATCTATACCGAGGGCCGAGCCCTGGCCCTGGATGACCTGTTATCCGGCGAGCCCTCGGGCATCGACGAATTCATCCGCCGCAAATTCACGGAAAGCGGCATGACCCACCTCTTCGGCCGCACCAAGGTGGATTGCCAGATCAACCCTGCTGACTCCCAGATTTTGGGACCCCATCAATTCGTGGTGGTTATTGCCGCCAGGCGGCCGGCCCTATGACCGTGCATTGCGAAAACCTGAGGAAAATTTCCCTCTTCCAGGACCTGGAAGATAAGGAAATCCAGCAGGTGGTTAAATGCACCTCGCTGCGGAATTTTACCGCGGGAGAGGCGATCCTTAAGGAAGGGGAGACCGGGGATAGCTTATTCATCATGTGCCAGGGGGAGGTGGAGATCACCAAGGCCTTGACCCTCATTCTCGAAGAGGATACTCCCAAGGAAAAGGTGATGGTTCGCCTCCGGGCCGAAGACGGAGTCTGCTTCGGGGAAATGGCCTTGCTGGAAAACGAGGCCCGCTCCGCCACCGTCACCGCCAGCACCCCCTGCACGCTGCTGGAACTCCACCAAAAGGAATTCCTGGCCCTGGTCCGGGAAAACCCAGAGATGGGCCTGAAAATCCTCCTGCGGCTGGCCCAGGTGCTCTCCAGGTACTTAAGGAAGTCCAACCAGGACGTGATTAAACTCACCACCGCCCTGGCCGTGGCCCTGGGCGGATGAAAAGACAGTGATCGGTAATCAGTAATCAGTTTTTTTACTGGTCACTGGTCACTGATTACTGATTACTTACTGCCCCAGGCCACTAACCACTTAAGAGAGGAAAACTTGCATATGCCCAAAATCCTAGACCTCACCGGCCTGGCCTGCCCCCTGCCGGTGGTGCGTACCAAGGAGGCCCTGGAGCAGAAACATGACCAGGGTTTGATCGTCATGGTGGATAACATCGCGGCCCGGGACAATGTCACCAGGTTTGCGGAGAGCCGGGGCTGTAAAGTGGAGGTAGCCGCGGCCGGGAACTGCTATCACCTGACCATTCAGCCTCCGACCGGAGAGGTGGCTGCCAGTTGCGTCTCCCTCACTGCGGCCCAAACCCAGCCGGGCACGGTGGTGGTCTTCGCTTCCGACCGCATGGGCGAAGGAGACCCGGAGCTGGGGGCCATCCTCATGCGGGCCTTCGGCCAGACCCTGGTGCAGATGGAAGTGCCCAAGAAACTGCTCTTTTATAACCGGGGCGTCTTCCTCACCCTCGATGATTCCCCGATTCTCGCGGAACTCAAAGGCCTGGAGGACATGGGCGTGGAACTCCTGGTCTGCGGCACCTGCCTCGACTTTTATAAGGTCAAGGAGCGCCTGGCCGCAGGCAAGGTCTCCAACATGTTCAGCATCCTGGAAGCCCAGATGCAGGCGGGAAGGATCATTAAACCGTAAGCAGTGAGCTGTGAGCAGTAAGCAGTTTTTTCTGCTTACTGCTCACTGCTTACCGCTCACCCTCACAGCGCCCTCATAAAGGCAGTCAGCGCCTTCTTCTCCTGTTCGTTAAGCTTCACTCCGGTCACCAGGTTGAAAAATTCCACCGTGTCTTCGAGCGTCAGCAGGCGGCCGTCGTGGAGGTACGGCGGCGAGTCCTTGATGCCCCGCAGCGGAAAGGTCTTGATGGGGCCGTCCGCAGAGGCCAGGCGGCCGTTCACCATCTTGGGCTTGAAGAAGCGCTCGGCCCGGAGGTTGTGCATCAAGTTATCGGTATAGTAGGGGGGCGTATGGCACTCGGCGCAGCGGCCTTTGCCGAAGAAGACGTCCTGGCCCTTCAGCTCCTCCTCCGTGGCTTTGGAACGGTCCAGCCGGCCGAAGACATCCAGCTTGGGGGCCGGGGGAAAGTCGAACAGGGCCTGCATCTCCGCCATGAAATGCACCTGGCTGCCCCGCTCCAGGATATTCACCCCCTTTTTGGTGGCGATCACCGGATCGCCGTCGAAATACGCGGCCCGCTGTTCGAATTCCGTAAAATCCTCCACCGATTTCAAGGCCCGCTGGGAGCCGAAGAGACGCTGGATGTTCACGCCCCGTAAAGTGGGGGTGTCCAGGCGGTGCCGGAACTCCTGGGGCCGGATGTCTCCCACCAGGTGGGTGCCGGCGTTGGTATGGCCGTTGGCGTGGCAGTCGAAGCAGGAGACGCCCTGGCTGGGCTGCTCCGAGCGCCGGTCGTCCGTCTGGTTGAACTGCTGCTGCATGAAGGGGGTGACCAAAAGCCGCAGCCCTTCCAACTGCTTGGGGTTGAGGATGCCGTTAAAGAGTTCCTGGTGGTTTTGGGTGGTCACCAACTGCCCCTTGGACACGTCCCCCAGGTCGGGCCTGGTGGTCAGATAGATGGGAGGCGGAAACTCCGGGAGGAAGTGGTCCGGCAGGTCGAAATCCAGGTCGAAGCGGCTCAGGTCCCGGCCCGTCTGCTTCTTGATTTCGTCGATGTGGAACTTGGGGAAGAGCATGCCCCCTTCCGGGTGGTTGGGGTGGGGCAGCGGCAGGAACCCCGCGGGATAGAGGTCCTTTTCCTTAATCTGCTCCGGGGTCATGGCCGCGAGCTGCTCCCAGGTCACGCCTGCCGGCAGCTTGACCCGCACCCCTTCCTGGACGGCCTTGCCCCGGGACATGGTGACTCCCTGGGCGGCGCGGTTGCCCAGGTCGTAACGCATGGCCAGCAGTTCCTGTTGGCGGGTCATGATTTCAGGTTTGGCCGCTTTCATGCGGGTGAGAACGGCGGCAAAGTCCTCCTTGATGACCACCGGCGCATAGCTGGAAGGCTTGCCCTTGTCTTTGTCCGGCGCGGCGGCCATCCCCAGAACCAACACGGCCCCCACCGTTACCAGCAGCGCGGGTAAGCCGATTCTCTTCCAATTTTCCCTCACTGTTCACCTCCTGAAAAGATGGGGTAGGATTTTGCTTGCGGCAATTGCTGAATTCCCCCCAAAACATAAGCATCAATCGAACCGGGGCAAGTGGGGCAAGGCCTTAAGAAACCTGGGTATTTCAACATCTAGACAAAATACCGGGGTTCAGGAAAGACGGCGAGGGAAAGGGAAAGGCGGAAAAATCCCGTTACTGCCGGCCCAGGTAGGCCTCGAGCAAATGCGGTCCTTTATCCTGAAAGAACCGGTCGATCTCCTGAAAACCGGAGGCCAGCAACTGCCGGGTTGCCGCATACTTACCTGACGCGTCCGCTCCCGGCTCGCCCCAATGGAGCCGGGCCTCCACTTCCTGGGGAGCTTCTTCCCAGGTTTTCAGCGCCAGGAGCAGGGCCCGCAAATCCCGGCCCCGGACCCGGTGCTTCAGGGTATCGTTGCCCGACAGGGCGTCCAACAGGTAATCCTCCCCCCGGTCCCGGCCCAGGCGGTGGAGGGCCGCGCGGCGCAGCAGACAGGGATAGCAGTAGCCGCACTCGCCCCCACCTCTGCCCCGCCAGCGGGAGGCCACGGGCCGGGCGCAGGAACTGCTTTGGCTGGCCAGCTTCCCCAATAATTCCGGGTTTTGGCAGCGGCCCAGCAATTCACCCTTGGTGAGGTATTGATAGGGGTTGATCAGGGGATTTTTAATGCCCGCGTCCCGCCACAGGCGGGTGATCTGCTCCAGGAAATAAGGATGGGTGGTGCGGGTGGTATAAGACCCCAGGCGGTTCGGGGTCAAAGGCGGATTGAGGCTGACCCAGCCGTTTTCGGGGATCAGCAGCGGCGTCTCCGGCCCGAAGGAGGAGGCCGCGCTCAGTCCCAGGGCCAGATACAACAGCGAGCGGCTCCTCAGAGTCAGCTCCGGGGCCTCCGGGAATTGCACCCGCAGGTTCAGGTGGTGTACCTGGTCAGGGCCGTAATGATTCATCAGGACTGCGGCCAGGTTCTGCTGCACTGCGGCCAACTGGCCGTAGTCGTGATGGCTCAGCAATAACAGGCGCTTTCCGCCTTCCAGTTGGTCGACGGCCCCGGCCAGGGAGTCGAGGCCGCCGGAGAAAAGGGCCGCCGCATCAGGCCGCCAGGACTGCTCCCACCTGCCGGTAAAGCCCGGGTTGAGAGGAGACTCCCTGGCCTTGAGGGTCCAGAGGTCGCCGCTGAGGAAGTTCAAGGCCTGGGTCAAGCGGGGGAAAAGCCCGGCCCATTTTGGGGTTGTGGGTAAGTGAAGGACGATCTCCCGGGTCCAGGCGTCAGCCGCGGCACTCCGGGGCAGGAGCTTATCCCCGGCCCAGACCCCAAGAGCCGCCAGGAGAAAGGCGGTTACCGCGGGAGACGGCGGGGACGGGTGAATAAACAACTTTTCAAGGTTATGGTGGAGGGGATAGCCGCCTCTCCCCGGCTCATCCAGGTGGATGACGGCAGTCATCCCGGGCGGTGGCCGGCGCTTCTCGCCGGG
This sequence comes from Deltaproteobacteria bacterium, assembly GCA_003599195.1. Lineage (GTDB taxonomy): Bacteria > Desulfobacterota > Desulfobaccia > Desulfobaccales > 0-14-0-80-60-11 > SURF-52. Next base: position 11,884 of record QZIZ01000102.1, read on the forward strand.
AGCCCGGAGGTAGAGATGGTCAGGCATATCGTCCTTAGTCAGGTTTGAAAAGACAGGCCTCACACAAAGACGCCAAGACGCAAAGTAAGGCGCAAGTATTTATACTGAGCGACTTAATTAGCCGCGCTTAGCATTCTCTGCGGCCTCTGCGCCTCTGCGAGAAAAAAGGGTTTCTCGCAGGGGCGCAGAGAGCGCAGAGATGATAATGCGCAATTATTTATGTCGCTATGTACAGAAATAATGGCCCGCAATGATTGTCGAGATCATTCCTGGAGCCGCCCCAGCATCTTTTCCAGGGCCAGGGTCACCCATTGCCAGCCCGCCAGGCCCCGCCACTGCTGGGGAGGCGGCGGTTCATCCAGCTCCATTTCTCCGGCCTGGACAATCCAACTCCTGAGGCCTGCCAAACCCTGCCGCCACTGGCCGTAGCTGCGGCCGGTTGCCTCCAGGGATTCCCCCAGGTCCAGGGTCAGGCGTTGATAGAGCGCCTCGGCCAGGAACCGGGCCACCGCCTGGGCTGGCGATGGCGGCGGCGCTCCTTCCAAACCATGCAGCACCATAACCAGGGAGGACCGGGCCACCGCGGCTTCCAGGCCGCCGTCGGCCTCCAGCAACGTGCTGGCCAGCACGGGCCGGGCCGTCTCCTGGAAAGGCCCCGGCTCGGAGGAACCTGTGGTAGCACCCCAGGCCGCGTCCCACCCCCGGGAAGCAGCCTCGCTGAGAAAAGCCCCCAAATTCTGCGCCGCCTTCCGGGTCAGCCGGAATTCCGCGGCCAAGCCTTGACCAGACGCGCCGTCCTCTCCCAGGGCCGCCAGATAGCGGGCCACCACCTCCCGGGCTTCCAGGCCCGCGCCCTCTTCCGGGGCCAGATACCTGCCGGCCGCGGCCTTGGCCCGCCGCCATCGCCAGGTGGTGGGGGCGCGTCGCGCGCTGGAAGTGCCCATGATTGACTCCAAGTGATCAGTGATCAGTAATCAGTGATCAGTGATCAGTAATCAGTGATCAGTGGTCAGTAATCAGTGATCAGTGATCAGTGGTTGTGAACCGAAACCGAAGACCGAAGACCTAAAACTGCTTGACCACCTTACCATAACTTCTAATTCTTCGCCAACCGCTTCAACCGCGTGTATCGTTCCCAGGAGAACTGCGGCCAGCAGGGGAAAAGGGAATTGTTGTGTAACAGGGGGTCGCTTTCCAGGTCGTAGCGGGACGCGGCCACGGCCTGGGGCCAAAGCGCGGTGCCGGGGATGGGGGAGTATTGGGCCAGGACCGGGGCGGCTCCCAGTTCTTTGACCCGGAGGATGGAGTTGACCACTTCCTCCTCCTCCTGGCCGGGCAGGCCGATGAGGAGATAAACGCCGATTTCCTCCGGACGGAACCCCGCTTCCCTAAGATTAGCCAGGGCTTCCTCCAATTCCCCGGCCTGGATTTTTTGATCCAGGCGCTCCAGCCCCAGAGCAGTGGTCTCCACCCCCAGGCGCAGGGTGGCGAATCCGGAGCGCTGCAGCCAGCGGGCCACCTCCGGGGTGATCAAACGGGTATGAAGGCCGTTGGGGGTGTGGAAGCGGAAAGATAGGCCCCGCCTTGCCAGTTCTTCCAGGATGACCAGCAAGTGATTTTCTGGGTCCAGAAGCAGGGCGTCATCGTAAAAAGCCACGTCCTGGAGACGCAAGCGTTCTTGCCAATATCCCAATTCCTCAACCACCGCCAGGGGCGGGCGGCGCCGGTAGTGCGGCTGCAGCAGGCGGGAAGCGCAATAGAGGCAGTTCAGGGGGCAGCCCCGGGAGGTGAGGATGGGGAGATAAGAGAGGTGGGAGAGAAGGTGCAAAGCCGGGTAGGGGAGGGCATCCGAATTATCCGGAGCCGGACCGGCAGGGACAGGCAGCCCCGCGGCCGCCAGATGTTTGAAGATGGACTCCTCACCGGGGCCGGTTACTACCATGTCTGCCGCGCTGTGGGCCCGGGCGTGCTCCGGGCAGAGGGTGGCGTAGATACCCCCCATGATTACGGGAGTTCCGGGGAATTGTTCCTGGGCCGAAAGGATAGCAGCCTGGACCCCCGGGTACCAGTAAGTCATGAGGGAGGTGACCAGGATGGCGTCCGGCTTAGGTATGGCCGCCAGCCGCGCCCGGAAATCGGCCGCGGTGATACCGTAACGGCCGTAGCGCCGGGGGATGCCGTGGAGCGCCGGGGGAGTCGGCGCCGTCTCCTTGGGATATCTCCCCACGCCGAAGGCCCGGTCCTGGGTATGGGGAGTGTCCAGGCAATCCAGGAGATGGACTTGATAACCCTGGCTTTCCAGAAAAGAAGCCAGATAAAGCAGGCCCAAAGGCCTGGCGAAAAAATCGTAGGCCGCGAAATCGTAAATCCAGGGATTGATGAGGAGAAGGACCGGACTGGTTCCCATTGCTAAGTTATACTTTTGCGGCAGGCTTGCAGCATCTCCCAGATACGTCCGGTCCCAACGCCGGCCGAGGAGATTTCCAGTTCCAGCAGATTCCGGCTTCCGGCGGTTAGTTTCACTTCTTCGGCCAGACTGAGCCCGGCCACCCAGATAATCTCGCCCCGGCTGAGCACCAGCGGAATATAGGGCCGCAGCCAGCGGGGGATTTTGCGGTCCACCAGGAAATCCTGGAGTTTCCTGCTCCCGGCCGCGCCCGCGGGCCGGAAGCGGTCTCCGGGTTGGAAGTAGCGGACTTCCAGGGGAAAATGCACCCGGTCCAGATCCATCCAGGCGATCTGAGCTTCCCGGGGCCGGGAGGCCTTAGAAATACAAGGTCCGCTGTCCAAGCGCCAGCTCCAACCCCCGGTCTCGAAGCGGCCGGGGCAGGAGGGCAGCAGCCCGCTCTCCCGGGAGGGAGGCGGCAGGCGGCGCAGGATGTGCAGTTCCCTCCCCGCCCGGGCCACGATGCAGGTTCCCAGGGGAATTTGTCCCCCGCTTTTGCCGCCCCGGGCCAGGTCCAGGACCGCGTCTACCTGGACGGCGCTTAGGGGATAATCCTCCAGGACCTGGTGCAATGCCCGGCGCACCACCAATTTCCGGAGAGTACCCGGCAATTGGAAAAATCCGGCCAGATGCAGCCGGTAAAAGTCCGGGGCCGCCGTCTCCACCACCTCGGCCCAGGCCCTGGCGGCCTCCGGGGCCACCAGCCGCCCTTCCTCCTGCAGCAGGGCCTGGGCCCGCCAGACGGCCTCCTTGATGCGGGGATTGTATTCCCGTAGGTGCGGCAGCAAGTCCAGCCGCACCCGGTTGCGGAGGTAATCCCGCTTCAGGTTGCTGGAGTCCCGGCAATAGGAGAGGGATTCCTGCTCCAGCCAGGCCAGGATCACCTCCTTGCCCACGGCCAGCAAGGGCCGGAGCAGACCCTCCGGGGTCGCGGGCGGCATCCCCGCCAGGCCCTCAGGCCCGGCGCCGCGCAGCAGGCGCAGGAAAAATAACTCCACCTGGTCGTCTGCGGTATGCCCCAGGGCCAGTTTTTGGTAGCCATGGCTGCGGCAGGCGTCTTTCAGAAAATTAAGGCGGAGCCGCCGAGCCGCCATCTGCAGGGAGAGCTTCTCCCGGCCGGCCAGATCCCGGGTATCGCCCTGCCCGAGATGGCAGGGCAGAGACAATTTTTGGGCCAAGGCGGCTACGAATTCGGCCTCTTCCCGGGACTCCCGGCCCCGCAGGCCGTGGTCGAAATGAGCCACCCCCAGATTCAGGGGCATTTCAGGACGAAGACGGTGCAGCAAATGCAGGAGGGCCACCGAGTCCGGACCCCCGGAAACGGCCACCAACACCCGGTCCTCCGGCGCACAGAGATTTTCCTGGCGCAGGCGCCGGGCCACCCACCGGGGCAGGTCGCGAGCGGCGGGAGAGATTGCCAATAAGGGGGGAATCACGGTGTTCCGGTCTGGCAAAGTTGGGTTACGGCTTCCAGTATGGCTTCTTTGGAAAAGGGCTTGGACAGGAATCGATCCACCAGGCCGGCGTTTCTGCCGATTTCTTGGGGAGGGGGCAGTTCCGAGGAAATGAGAAGGATGCGGCAGTCGGGCATGGACTCCTTCAGCCGCCGGGCCACCTCCAGCCCGTTTTGCTGGGGAAGGCGATAATCCACCACGGCCAGCTGATAGTGATGGCTGCGGCAGGCGGCGTCAATCTCCGCGTCGCCTCCGGCCAGAGAAGTGATCCCGTAGCCGGCCCGGTCCAATATGACCACCAGGGCGTCCCTGGTGCCGGGATCGTCGTCGATAATCAGAATTCGGTGGTCCATACCGTCCATTCAACGGTTAAGGGTTTATCTCATATTCACTAATTAATTGAAATTATAGATTCTTTAACTATACAGAGCGACTTAATTAACCGAGCTTAGCATTCTCTGCGGCCTCTGCGCCTCTGCGAGAAACCCTTTTATCTCGCAGAGACGCAGAGAGCGCAAAGATGAATAATGCGCAATTATTTATGTCGCTATGTATAAAAGCTAAAAGCTAATAGCGAATAGCAGTCAGGAGGCCGCGGCTCTCTCCTCCTCGGGTTCCCCGGCTTCCCCGCCGGCAGGGAAGGCCGGAAATGCCAGGTGGAACCGGCTGCCCCGGCCGGGTTCACTTTCCACCCAGATCCGGCCCCGGTTGACCTCCACCAGGGTGCGGCAAATATGGAGGCCCAGTCCGGAACCGCCGCGCTTTTGGGCCCCCGAGGGATATTTTTCGAACAGGTGCTCTTGTTGCTCAGATTTCATGCCGCAGCCGGTATCGGCCACGATGATTTCCACTTCCCGTGGTTCGGACCCGGAGAGAATCCGGGCTTCCACCTTAATTTCCCCGCCCTTCATGGTGGCGGCCAGGGCGTTGACCAAAAGATTGGCCAGAACCCTTTCCAACGAATGCTCATCCAGGTGCAGGGAAGGCAGATCCGGAGCCAGAACCGCAGTCAGGGCCACTCCCTGATGTTGGGCCAAGGGGCTGAAGTGGTGCAACAGCCGGTGAATGACAAATCCCGGGGGCACCGCTTCCGGATGCAAGGCCAGGCTGCCGGCTTCGAACCGGCTCAGGTCCAGGACATTATGGAGATGCAGCAGCAGCCCCTCACTCCTTTGGATGATCCCTTGCAGTTTATGGTTAATCTCCGGAGGCAAAGTTTCATCCTGCAGGGCCTCAATAGTCAGGCGCACTCCGGTGAGGGGGGCCTTGATATCGTGGACGATCATGGCCAGGAAATCGGCATTGGCCGCCACCCGGTCCCGTTCTTCTTTGAGGTCCCGGGTCTTCTCCCTCAAGGCCCGGAGCATGGTATTGAAGGATTCCGCCAGCTCCCCCAACTCATCCAGGTTGGTTACCGGGATGTCTCCGGCCTCCTCGTCGATGGCCGCCTGGCGGGTGCCCTCGGTCAGGTGCTTGATCTGGCGGCGCATGCCCCAGGAAAGCCAGACGCTCAAAAGCGCGCCCACCAACGCCGCGGCCCCGCCTATCCCGAAGATCACCAGCTTCAGGGTTCCAAGGCTGGCGTCCATCACCCGGCGGTTCACACCCACCACGATGAGGTTTTCCCAGGGTTTTACGTCTTCTTCTTCCAGGGGCAGGTAGAACAAGGTATAGTCCTGGTCTCCCAACTTCAGGCTCTGGACCCGGGTGGGCGGAGCGGAACCGGCTGCAGCCAGCTCCTTGCTGCGGCGGATTTCATTGAGCGCGGCTTCCGGCAGAGCTTTAAAGGAGTTGACCACCAGACGGTTGGCATAGAAGATGGCCACTTCCGCGCCGGGGCGTGACAACGATTCCACGAAACCCCGGTCCACCAGCATGCCGGTGAGCATGACCCCCACCACCTTGTTTTCGAAGTGAATGGGGGAAGTGGCGCTGAGTACTATGGAGTCCTGCCATTGGGTCATGCGCACCGCGTCTTTGCCTTTGAGCGCGGCCCTGACCAGGGGATTGGTGGAGATGTTCACCCCGATGGCTTCCGGATCGTGGGCCCGGGCCTGGATGATACCCTTGGCGTCGGTGATGGTGAGGACATGGAGGCCGGTGGCGTTAATCATGAGGGTGGCCAGACGGCGCAGGCTTTCGCCGTCGCCCGCGGCCAGGAGTTCTCCGTAACTGGGGTTGTCGGCCAGCAGGCTGGCGGCCTGGGTCACCCGTTCGATCTTTCTCAGATACTCCGCCAGCACCAGGCGCGCGGTGAACTCCACCCGCTCCCCGTGCCATTCCAGGATCTGGCGGGTGGCCAGGTATTGCATGACCAACAAGAGTCCCACCAGGGCCACCAGCAGTGAGAGGAGGTTGACCCCTAATAGCTTAAAACCTACTTTGCTCCGCATCACCATTAGTTAAACCATAGCATATTATGGCAGATTGGGAAATGCCCGGAGGAGAAGTTGGGGAACGACAGTCATCGGCGGGAGTTAGGGCAAACTTCTCAACTGCCGCTTGCCTTCGGAAAAAAGGAAAACGGAAACTCTCCTTTCCCTTTAACTACGAGGGACGGAGAGTTCGTAGAAGACCATCGCCATACTTGGAGCCGGGGTATCGGGTCTTTAACTACCTCTCTGGAGTCCTTTAATAAGGGTTTACGATTCTTCTGGGCTGCCGGTATTTGATGGTGCAAATGTTATTGCGATAGTCATCGCCCGTTAGGAGGATATTATCCTGGCTGTCCAACACCAGGAACCTGGCTGGAAATAAGGATTGCCGGTATTTCTCCCGCTCGGCCCAGAGCTGCCGGCCTGCGGGACTATACTTGACGGTGGCCAGGTAATGGCTTCCAGTGACCCCCTCCGAAAAGCCGGTTACATAGATACTGCCTTGGGAGTCCAAGGCGAGAGCATAGGCTTCCCCATAGTCTTTTCCGGTCCTATTGAAGCGGCGTACCCAAAGCTCCCGGCCGTCGGGATTGTACTTGATGGTGGCATAGTCGGCTATGGCCTCCCAGTCCTCTCCCCTTGTCGAGGTGCCGGTGACATAGACATTGCCGTAGCGGTCCACGGCGATGGCTGCGGGGTTATTCCAGTGGGTTTCGTCCCCCTTATACTGTCTCACCCAGAGTTCCTGGCCGTCGGGGCTGTACTTGATGGTGGCATAGTCCCCTTCTGTTGATAGCCCTCCCGATGACCCGGTGACATAGGCATTGCCCTGATAGTCCACGACCAGGGCCACGGCTGCATCATCCCAGTTATCCGGACCGTTGTAACTCCTGCTCCAAAGTTCCTGGCCGTCGGGACTATACTTGATGGTCACAAAGTCCGAATCGGGGTATTCGCCTAACTGTCCGGTGACCAGGACATTATCCTGACCATCCACGGCCATGGCCCAGGCGAAATTGTTCGCAGCTCCCGGACCGGCATAGGGGCGTATCCACTGTTCCTGGCCGTCGGGGTCATACTTGATAGTGATGATGTCCGTGCCGGTCTCCGCCGAGGTTGAGCATCCGGTGACATAGACATTGCCTCTACTATCGAGGGCCAGGGCGGTGGGAAATTCATGATCATTGGCCGGCCCGTTGTAGCGCCGCACCCACAATTCCTGGCCGTCCTGGCTGTACTTGATGGTGACGAAGTCCCCGCAAAAACTTCCCCAATCCTGTTCTGAATAACCGGCAACGTAAACATTGCCCCGGGCGTCCACCGCAATGGCCACCCCCGAATCATCAGACGCGGGGCCTCTAAAGCGTCTCACCCAGAGTTCCCGGCCATCGGGGTCATACTTGATAGTGACTGCGGCCCATCCCCAGTCGCGGGGAATCTCCGAGGTCCCGGTAACATAGACATTGCCCTGGCTATCCACGGCGAGGGCGGTGCCCCAATCACGCGCCCCCCCATTATTGCGGCTGACCCATTCCTTGGTCAGCCGCCCCCAGGCCGGGCCCAGGAAGCACAGCAAGAGGAGGAGGACTTCAATTAGTGCCAGAGTCAGAAGAATGGGAAAGCGCCTGCTCCTTGAACGGCCTGTTACCAACATGAAGCCCCTCCTTGGGGTTGTACTCTTCGGGATGCGGTTGCTAATCCGGAATTGGTAAGCACAGGCAAAAGCCCAGGTCACAAGGGGAGACCCCTACCCCACATATTGAGATTCAACGCATTATAATGAGTATAAAAATCGCCTGTCAACAATTAAGAAGTGCATTTGTACCCACGGAATATTTTACAGAAACTGCAGCAAATTCAGCCGGGCCGCAGGGACAATTTTCATCCCCGCTCAGAGGCCAAGAAGGTCAGCAATTGCCGGGTTTTCCGGAAACAAATATCCCCGTCCGGCCAGATGCCGCTGTCAACCCAGCAGAAAAGAAGCAATCAGCCGGTACACCGGCATGAGGAACATCCCCATAATCCCGGTGTAAAACAGCACCAGGATGAGGATGAAGCCCACGGGCTCCAGGTAGGCATACATGCGGGCCAGGTCCCGGGGGAGCAGGGTGGAAACAATATGGGAGCCGTCCAGGGGCGGGATGGGAATGAGGTTGAACAGGGCCAGGAAGATGTTGATCTGCACTCCCCAGAGGGCCATTTTCATGAGCCCGATGTTTGGGGGGCCCAACTGCAGGACATACGAAAAGATCACTGCCAGGGCCAGATTACTTAAAGGCCCCGCGGCGCTGACGGTGATTTCCCCCCAACGGTAGTTCCGGAAATTGAGGGGATTTACCGGCACCGGCTTGGCCCAGCCGAAGATGATGCCCGCGCCGCTGATCAAAAGGAGGGCGGGCAGGAGGATGGTGCCTATGGGATCGATATGGGGTACAGGGTTCAGGGTCAGGCGCCCCAACATCTTGGCGGTGGGGTCGCCGTTGCGCAACGCCACGTAGCCGTGGGCCACTTCATGGACCACCACGGAAAATAACAGGACCACGGCCATCAAGGCCATTTCCAGGAGGTGGGAGGGACTGAAACCGAACATGTCAAACTTCCCGGAGCAGCGCTTCCCCGGCCTTCTGCAATTTCTCCAGGCCCGCCGAGGAAAAATCCTCCAGGTAGAACCGCACCACCGGTTCGGTGCCGGAGGGCCGGAAGCAGACCCAACTGCCGTCCTCCAGGATGAACTTGTGGCCATCGATGGTGACGTGCTGCTTCACGGCCTTGCCGGCAAAACTCCGGGGCGGGTTCTTAAGATGCTCCATGAGCCGGACCTTGGTTTCCGGGGCAAGGGAGAGATTGACCCGGCGGTTGTAAACCGGCCCCACCTTGGCAAACAGGTCTTCCAGGAGCTGGGACAGGTCTTTGCCTTTCCGGGCCACCATTTCCGCCACCAGGAGGTCGGCCAGGATGCCATCCTTTTCGGGCAGGTGGTTTTTCATGGAGAAGCCTTCGCTTTCCTCCCCCACCAGCAACGCCTGCTCGTTGGTGATGTATTCCCCCAGATACTTGAATCCCACCTTGGTTTCGAACACCTTCCGGCCGTGGAAGGCGGCCACCCGGTCGATGAGATGGGTGCTGGCCACACTCCGGGCCACGCCGCCCTCCCAGCCCCGGGTCTCGATGAGGTAATCCAGCAGCAGAGCCAGGATTTCGTTGGCCTCATGGTATTCGCCCCGGGAGTCCATCACCCCGAAGCGGTCCGCGTCCGCGTCCGTGGCCAGGCCCAGATGGGCTTTGGACTTAACGATAAGGGCGGCCAACTCCCCCAGGAATTCCGCTGACGGCTCCGGCCGATGGCCCCCGAAAAGGGCGTCCCGGTAGCCGTGGAGCAACTCCACCTCCACTCCGGCTTCCTGCAAAAAGGTATCCAGGTAGCCCCGGCCGGTGCCGTAGAGCGCGTCCACCACCACCCGCAAACCGGACCGTTTGAGGACTTCCACGTCCACCAGGCTGCGGAGATGCTGGAAATATTCAGGCCGGGGGTCGATATCGGTCACCAGCCCCTGGGACCGGGCCTGGCTCAAGGGCAGGAGTTTGACGTCACCGGGGGCCAGCTCATTAGCCCGGGTCTCGATGGGCTTGGTAACATTCTCCGGGGCCGGCCCGCCGCTGGCCGGGGAGAACTTGACGCCGTTGTATTCCGGGGGGTTGTGGGAGGCGGTGATGTTGATGCCGCCGGCACGCTGGCCCTCCCGGATGGCGAAGCTCACCACCGGGGTGGGGCAATCCCGGTTCGTAAAATAACAGGGGATGCCGTTACCCGCCATCACTTCCGCGGCAGTGGCGGCAAAGTTCTCGGAGAGAAAACGGGTGTCGTAGCCGATAACCACGCCCTGTTGGGCAATACCTTCGCCTTTAAGGTGGCCGGCGATGGCCTGACAGACCAGGCGGGCATTGGCAAAGGTAAAATCCTCGGCAATGATCCCCCGCCAGCCGGAAGTGCCGAATTTGATTGGGGTCATGGTGGAGCCTCTGAAACTAGGGGAAGGGCTGCCGCAAAAGGGGTTTCACTCTTCGGTTTCCGGTTTTCAGTTTCCAGTTTCCGGCAAATTTTTACTGAAAACTGAAAACCGAAAACCGAAAACCATCTCTTAAGTGCCCAGATCGTACGACGCCAGATACTTCTCCTGCTCCGGCGTCAGGGTGTCGATGGCCGTGCCCATGGCCGCCAGTTTCAGGCGGGCGATCTCCTGGTCGATCTCCGCGGGCACCGGGTAGACCTGCTTCTGGAATTGCGCATGGTTCTTGGAGATGAACTCCGAAGCCAGGGCCTGGTTGGCAAAGCTCATGTCCATCACTGCGGAAGGATGCCCTTCGGCCGCGGCCAGGTTCACCAGGCGGCCTTCCGCCAGCAGGTAGAGGCATTTGCCGCTCTTTAAGGCGTATTCCTCCACCGCGTCCCGGATCTGCCGCTTGCCTTTGCTTAAGCGCTCCAACGCCGAAATCTCGATTTCCACGTTGAAGTGGCCGGAATTGGAGAGGATGGCTCCGTCCTTCATCAGGGGAAAGTGCTCGGCCCGGATGACGTTGATGTCGCCGGTCAAAGTGCAGAAGATATCGCCGATCTTGGCGGCCTCATTCATGGGCAGCACCTCGTAGCCGTCCATCAGGGCTTCCAGGGCCTTTAGCGGGTTGACTTCGGTGATCACCACCCGGGCGCCCAGGCCCCGGGCCCGCATGGCCGCGCCCCGGCCGCACCAGCCGTAGCCCGCGACCACGAAGATGGAGCCGGACATCAGCCGGTTGGTGGCCCTGAGGATGCCGTCGATGGTGCTCTGGCCGGTGCCGTAGCGGTTGTCGAAGAGGTACTTGGTCATGGCGTCGTTCACCGCGATCATGGGGTATTTCAGCACCCCGTCCTTGGCCATGGCCTTGAGGCGGATGACGCCGGTGGTGGTTTCTTCGGTGCCCCCCAAAACTTCCGGGATCAATTCCTGGCGCTTGGTGTGGACGGTGAAGACCAGGTCCGCGCCGTCGTCCATGGTCACCTGGGGTTTGACGTCCAGGGCCTGGTGGATGTGGCGGTAATAAGTCTCGCTGTCTTCGCCCTTGATGGCGAAGGTGGGAATGCCTTCATGTTTGGCCAGGTAGGCAGCCACGTCGTCCTGGGTGGACAAGGGGTTGGAGGCGCAGACGTGCACCAGGGCGCCCCCGGCCTTCAAGGTGGCGGCCAGGACCCCGGTTTCCGTGGTGACGTGGAGGCATGCGGCCAGGCGCAGGCCTTTTAAGGGCTTTTCTTTCTCGAAGCGTTCCCGGATGGCGTTGAGCACCGGCATATCCCGGCGGGCCCACTCCACCCTTAAGAGGCCTTTGTCGGCCAGATTGATATCCTTGACATCGTAATTCATGAGTTCCTCATTTCGCGGCCGCGGCTTGGGGATGGCAGATACAGATGGGGGAGGGGCCTTTCAGACCGGCTTTCTCCCGCAGGACGTCCACCTTATTGCAGTACTCCCAGGTGAAGTCCGGGTCGGTGCGGCCGAAATGGCCGTAGGCCGCGGTCTTCTTGAAGATGGGCCTTTGCAGATCCAGGTACTGGATCATGCTTGCTGGCTTGAAGCTGAAGGTATCCTTGATGATTTTCAGAATTTCCTCTTCGGGGATGACCGAGGTATCGTAGGTATAAACCATGATGGACAGGGGATCGGGCAAGCCGATGGAGTAGGCCACCTGGACCTCGCAGCGGTTGGCCAGGCCCGCGGCCACCACGTTTTTAGCCACATGGCGCAGCATGTAAGAAGTGGTGCGGTCCACCTTGGTGGGGTCCTTGCCGGAGAAGGCGCCGCCACCGTGGTAGCCCCGGCCGCCGTAGGTGTCGACGATGATCTTGCGGCCGGTCATGCCGCAGTCGGCCAAAGGCCCGCCGAACACGAATCGGCCGGTGGTGTTGATTAAAAACTTGGTGTCCACCAGCAGGTTGGCGGGGATGGTCTTTTTGATCACTTCCTCCACCACCGCCTCTTTTACCTGCTCAGGCTTGATCTCGGGATTATGCTGGGCCGCGATCACCACCGTGTGGATGCTCTTGGGCATGCCGTTTTCATAGCGCACCGTCACCTGGGTCTTGCCGTCGGGCCTCAGGAAAGGCAGGGTGCCGTCCTTTCTCACCCTGGCCAATTTCTCCGCCAGGCGGTGGGCATACCAGATGGGCATGGGCATAAAGTTCTCGGTGGAGGTGGAGGCATAACCGAACATCAGCCCCTGGTCGCCGGCGCCCTGCTCCGGGGACAGGCCCCGGCCTTCCACGCCCATGGCGATGTCCGGCGACTGCCGGTCGATGGAGGTCAGGACCGCACAGGTTTCCCAGTCAAAGCCCACGGAGGAGTCGTTGTAGCCGATATCCTTGATGGTCTGGCGGACGATGTCCGGGTAATCGATGCGTGCGGTGGTGGTAATTTCCCCGGCAATCATGGCCAACCCGGTGGTAACCAGGGTTTCACAAGCCACCCGTGCATATTTATCCTGGCCGATAATGGCGTCCAAGATCGCGTCGGACACCTGGTCCGCCACTTTGTCCGGATGCCCCTCGGTTACGGATTCCGAGGTGAATAGAAAATCGTGGGCCATGCCATGACTCCTTTGTAAAAAAATCGGGTTGGAGGAATCGTCCTCCCTTTAACCTATTAATTTTAACTTTATGTAAAAGGAAAAAACAAGGATTTTCTCGGCGGCAGACTTTACTTAGGAGTGCCGGCAAAGCGGAAATCTAAGAAAAACCTTAAAAAATAGAGATATTTCCTCATTTTCCCGGCCGCGATTCAACCTTGCGGAAAGTAATGGAAAAGTTAGGAAACGTCCCTGGTTATCTTAGCGCCCCGCAGTTTTCCAGCTTTTTTCAGTTTTCACTTTGGGGCGGTTATCTGCGTCCACCAGGACGATCCGGGGTTGATGCCGCTCCAGGGCTGCGTCGTCGTAGGTGGCGAAAGTGGCGATGATAATCAGGTCTCCGGGGGTTCCCTTCCGGGCCGCGGCGCCGTTTAGGCACATGACCCCGCTGCCGGCCTCGCCCTCCAGGGCGTAGGTCTGGAACCTTTCGCCGTTGGAGATATTAAAAACGTGCACCATTTCATAGGGCAGAATATCCGCGCCCCGCATCAAGTCGGCGTCGATGGTGAGGGAGCCTTCATAACCCAGGTCGGCCTCCGTGACGGTGGCCCGATGAATCTTGGATTTCAACATTACACGCAGCATAACAGGGACTCCGAAAGCAGAGTATTGTCAATCAGCCGGGTTTTGCCCACCCGCACGGCCAGGGCCAGGCGGGCCTCAGGATCGATGGTGTCGACCTCCCGCAGAGTGTCGGGGTGCACCAGAGAGATATAGTCAATATCGGTATGGGGCGTGGCGGTGATAATCCCCCTGACCGCCTCCAGCACGCTCTCCCGGGACCTGGCCCCGGAGAGCACCAGCTCCCGGGCGGCCCGGATGGCCCGGAAGAGGCAGAGGGCCGAGGCCCGCTCTTCCGGAGAGAGATAGGTATTCCGGGAACTCATGGCCAAACCGTCTGCTTCCCGGACTATGGGGCGGCCCACGATCTCCACGGGCACGTCCAAGTCGGCTGCCAGGCGGCGGATCACCTGCAGTTGCTGGTAATCCTTCTCCCCGAAAATGGCGGTATCCGGCTGCACCTGGTTGAGCAGTTTCAGGACTACGGTGGCCACTCCCTTAAAATGCCCGGGCCGGGACGCGCCGCAAAGCGGCCGGCTCAACTCCTCCACGCTGACGTAAGTCTGGTACCCCGGGGGGTACATGGCCTCCGCCGGGGGAGTGAAGAGAACATCCACCCCCACCTCCCGGGCCATGCCCGCGTCCCGCTCCAGGTCCCGGGGGTAGCGGGCCAGGTCTTCGTTGGGCCCGAACTGCGCGGGGTTGACAAATAAGCTCACCACCAGCTTGTCCGCGGCCTCCCGGCCGTAGCGCATCAGCGACAGGTGGCCGTCATGGAAATAGCCCATGGTGGGCACCAGGGCTATTCTTTTGCCCTGACCCCGCCAAGCCCGGGCCATCCGGCGCATCTGCGCCACATCACTGATAATTTCCATAAAAAAAACCCCAGACCGCAACTCTGGGGTAGGATTTATTCGCCACCGCCGAGTCTCAGTCCGCGCTTGCCGGATCCAAGCTCCTAGAGCAAATTATCACCCCAAAACCGGGAATGTCAAGCATTTTGAGGGGGTGAGCAGTGGGTCATTTTCATTCCGGATTTTTAGACAGGTTTTTATTAATTTTTGAAAATTTACCGAATAGGTTTGTTAGATTGGTAAATATGGAATAAGTAAGAAATTTATCGATAGAGGCAATTTATCCCCCCCCCACAAAAAAAGCGATGTCGGTAGTTTTTTTAAAAACAATTGATTATTATTCAATATAAGTGTCTGTTAATTTGTGGTTATCTCGACAAAATAGAAAGCTCCCATAACTCTCTGCATCATCAATAACTATCCTAGGCAGGTGAAAAATGGCTACCATCCTTGTTGTTGATGACCGCGACCTCGGACGGGAACTGTTGTCCACCATATTAAGCTATGAGAGGCACCGGGTGCTGGAGGCGGCGGACGGCGCCCAGGCTTTGGCGCTGGTTCGATCTGAACATCCCGATCTGGTGATTTCCGACGTGCTCCTGCCCAAGATGGACGGCTTCCAGTTTGTCCGAGAGCTGCGCTCCGATCCCTCGATCTCAGCGACCGAAGTGATCTTCTATACCGCGGTATTTGATGAGCAAGAGGCCCTGAAACTGGCCGAGGAATGCGGCGTCAGCCGAGTGCTCTTCAAACCTATGGAGCCGGAGAAGATTCTGGAGACAGTGTCTGAGGTTCTGAAAACGAGGGGCGCCCGGAAAATTTCTTCCCTGCCCGCCGCGTTCGAGCAAAAGCACCAACACCTGCTGGTAGAGAAGCTCATAAATCAGGTTAGGGAGCTGCAACGGAGCGAGGAGCGCCTCATTTTAGCCTCTGCAGCGGAGGGCTTTTTGGGTCTGGACATTGAAGGTAAGCATATTTTTGTTAATCCCGCGGCCACCAGGATGTTGGGGTACGAGGAAGAGGAGCTTATTGGCTTTCCCAGTCACTTGGTCTGGCATCACTCCAGGCCCGACGGGACGCCATGCCCTGAAGAGGAATGCCCGCTCCATAAAGCCATTAAAGGTGGCGTTGGGTATTATGCGGAAGAGGTTTTCTGGAAAAAGGATGGAACGAGTTTTCCCGTTGAAGCAAGAAATAATCCCATCGTCGAAGATGGCGAGATCACTGGGGCAGTAGTAACGTTCTGGGATATCTCCGAACGTCAGCGGACAGAGGAAGCCTTGCGCCGGAGTGAAGAACAACTGCGACATTCCCAAAAGATGGAATCCATCGGGCGCTTGGCCGGAGGGATGGCGCACGATTTTAACAACCTTTTAACGGTCATCAATGGCTATACCGAACTCTCATTGCCACTCCTGACGGACGACAGTCCTTTGCGCCAGAACATGCTTGAGATTCAATACGCGGCTGACCGGGCCGCCTCACTGACCCGGCAGCTCCTGGCCTTCAGCCGCAAGCAGGTGCTTCAGCCGCAACCTCTCAATTTAAATGAGCTGGTGGCCAGCATGCACAACCTACTCAAGCGCCTTATTGAGGAAAACTTCGACCTAAAGACCATTCTGGGAGCGGATTTGGGGACAGTTAATGCCGACCAGGGGCAATTAGAACAGGTCATCATGAACCTGGTGGTAAATGCCAGGGACGCCATGCCTCAGGGCGGCAAGCTTATCATAGAGACGGCCAACGTTGAATTGGACGATAACTATGTCCAAAGTCATAAAGAGGTCGAGCCGGGGCAATACGTGATGTTGGCAGTGAGCGACAACGGCTCCGGCATGAGCAAAGAAACCCAGGAGGGTATCTTCGAGCCCTTTTTCACAACCAAGGAGCAGGGAACGGGGTTAGGCCTGTCAATGGTTTACGGTATCGTTAAGCAGAGCGGCGGCCACATCTGGCTCTATAGCGAATTGGGACAGGGCACTACCTTTAAAATCTATCTGCCCAGAATAATGCGCGCTGCCGATGCAATTCAACCATCTCCCGTTGCCAGGGCTCAAAAACCAGGTTCAGGGACAATTTTACTGCTTGAGGATGACAAGATCGTGAGCAAGGTTACCCGCAAAATGTTGGAGACCGGCGGGTATGCAGTATTAGACGCAAGCAATGGCCGCGAGGCCATGGACATTAGTGAAAGGCATCAAGGCAATATTGACCTGCTGTTGACCGATGTCGTAATGCCCGAAATAGGCGGTCTGAAAGCAGCAGAATGTTTAGTGCTCCAGCGGCCGGAAATGAAAGTGCTCTTCATGTCCGGACACACAGAAAATGCCATCGTCCATCATGGTATCCTGGACCCATTGATTGCCTATATCCAGAAACCTTTTAAACTATTTGACCTTCTCAGCAAGGTGCAAGAGGTGTTGGACTCTTAATTTAGGATTGATAGTCTGGGATATTATTGAGTGTGCAAGTTCGTAGTCATCTTTCATCTTTCGCATCATAATGTACCCCACCCTCCGCCCCCGGGAGTGCGTATTGATAAACAACTGCCCGCGGGTAGTGTAAGATTGATTTTGCCGGGCAGCCTCTCTTCCCCTTTCTCCGTGATGAGCACGTTCTCCCCCCGCGCCCCAGGCCCTCCGCCGTGAAGGCCGTAAGGCGCATGCTCCCGCCGCTCGCTTAAGAGGCTGATGGTGACCGTTGTGAGAAAGCGAAAATCCCGGACCAGGCCCCGGCCCCCGGGGCAGCGCCCCTTGCCGCCGGAGTTTTCCCGGAAGGCATAGCCCTCCACCCGCAGGGGATAGTCATGCTCCAGGACCTCGATGGGCGTGTTCCGGGTATTGGTCATGTGGGTGTGGACCCCGTCCAGCCCGGACTTTCCCGGCCCCGCGCCCATGCCCCCGGCGATGGTTTCGTAGTAGGTGAATTCCTGGCCGGTGTCCGGGTTCACGCCCCCGAAGGCCAGGTTGTTCATGGTGCCCTGGGACGCGGCCGGGATGGTTTGCGGCAGGGCCGGGGCCAGGGCCCCTAAAACTACGTCCACCAGGCGCTGGGAGGTCTCCACGTTGCCCGCGGCCACCGCCGCGGGGTAAATCGGGTCCAGAAGGCTGCCGGGCCGCGTCAAAATGCTCAAAGGCCGGAAGCAGCCCTGGTTGATGGGATATTCCTCCGCCAGCAGCGTCAGAAAGACGTAATAGCTGGCCGCGTCCACCACCGGGGGCACGGCGTTGACGCCGCCGGTGGCCTGGCCGTCGCTGGCCCGGAAGTCCAGGGTTGCGGCGTCGCCGTTAATGGTGAGGCTGAGCCGGATGGCCAGGTCCCGATGGCCGTAGCCGTCATCGTCCAGATAATCGGTAAAATGATAAGTGCCGTCGGGGATGGCGCAGATAAGCTCCCGCATGGCCCGCTCCGAGTAATCCAGCAAGGCCCGGCTCAGGTCCAGCAGTTTGCCCAGGCCGTAACGGCCAATGAGGGCGGGGAGGCGCTCCTGCCCCCGATTGAGCGCGGCCAGTTGCGCTTCGAGGTCCCCGCGGCGTTCGGAAGGAACCCGCATACGGGAGACGAGGCGGTTTAAAAAATCCTCCTGCAAGCGACCTTCTTTGTACAGATATGAGGGAGGAATGACCACCCCTTCCTCCTCCAGGCTCTTGGCCAGGGGCATGGACCCGGGAGTCGAGCCGCCCACGTCCGCGTGGTGCGCCCGGTTCACCAGGTAGAAGGCCAGGCGGTCCTGGGCATAGACCGGGGCAATGACCGTGAGGTCGGGGAGATGCGTGCCGCCCCAATATGGATCGTTGAGCAGCAGCACGTCCCCGGGAGCAAGCGGAAACTCAGGTAGCACCCGGGCCAGGGTCCGGGGCAAAGCCCCCAGGTGCACGGGGATATGCGCGGCCTGGGCCAGAAGTTCGCCCTCCGCGGTGCACAACGCGCAGGAATAATCCCGGCGCTCCTTGATGTTGGGGGAAAACGCGCTCTTGCGCAGGACGATCCCCATCTCCTCGGCCACCGCCGCGAAGAGCTTGCTGAAGATGGTCAGTTCTAAGGCGAGAGACATTAGTTTGGAGATAATCTCCATTGCTGGTTTCACGCCATATTAACAAAATAAAGCCCAAGCTGTCAGCTATCAGCTTTCAGCAGGCAGCTTTTTATGATGGATGCTGCTCGTTCCCAAGCTCCGCTTGGGAACGGAAGATATCAGTCCAAGCTTTGCTTGGACACCTCTAGAAATGAACGGGAATATCGCCCACGAACCCGTTTCACCAGGCAAAGCTTGGCCTCCAAAGGGCTCAAAAGCAGTGGTAACCGGAACATCTGGAACCAGAACAGAGGAGAAACCGAGGCCCAATGTGTCAGCCAGCAGCTGTCGGCGGTCAGCTTTTTATAATGGATTTGCAGTGGCCTTATTGCTATAAGGAGACAATTCCGCCCCCAACGGGTCCAGAGAGGAACAGCAATCCATGGAGAAGTTGAAAATCGGCTTCATCGGCACGGACGGCAGGAGTTTTTTGGCCGCGTTGGAGACCTCCCGGGCCACCAGCGAACTCTACCCCGGCGAATACCAAGGTTTCGTGGTCCGGGGCACCCCGGCCATGCCCCCCTTCGCCCGGAAGATGAAATGGCCGGTGGGATTTATCCCGGTATCGGACCATAAGTTGGAGGCCTACGCCGCTGCCCTGATCGAAGCTTTCCGGCAAGATACCCTGGATCTGGCCCTGGTCATGCCCGAGGCCCTGCTCTTTGATGGTCTGGTGGACCGGCTGGAGGAAGCGGGTTTTGGGGACCGGGTTATCGGCCTTGATCAAAAGGGGGCCTTCATTGAGGCGGATAAACTCGCGTGCAAGCACCTCTGCCGGGATGCGGGCATTCCCGTGGCCCCGGCCTGGGATGAAGTGGACGCCCGGGACTATCCCGCGGTTTTGGGGGTCTGCCTGGACTATCTCCATGATTTCGGCGGCGCGGTGCTGAAATTCCCTTACAGCGCCGGGGGCAAAGGGGCCAGGATTATTTTAAATACCTGGGAAATCCGGGACGTCTACGAGGAATTGCTGAAGGATTATAAAGAGTCTTACAGCCAGTTATGCGGCAAGAAAAACCCCTGGCCGCTCCTCATCGAGGCCCGCATGTCCGGGGTGGAAATCAGTTTTACGATTTTTGTGGATAAAAATGGGAATTACCAACTGCTGCCCACGGCCATGGACTACCCGGAGCGGTTTGAGGGGCCGCCGGGCCTCGACAACCCCATCACCGGGGGCATGGGCTCCATCTCGCCCCACCCCCTGGAATCCCCGGCCTTGATGGCCCTGGCGGAAGAGACCATCGCCAAACCCCTGATCAAAAGCATCAAGGAGAAAGGCATCCTGCGGCCGTGTGTGCTTTATCCCGGCTGTTTCGCCTCTTTCGACCAGAATTTCCAGCCCCGGGCGGTGCGGGTCTGCGAAATCAACATCCGCCCGGGGGAGCCGGAGTTTCAGCCCATTGTGAAAAGGCTGCGCAACCTGGGGGCAATGCTTAAGGCCATGCCGGAAGGCCGCCTGGCGGAAGTCGCGCCGGAAGTGAGGATGGATCAAATTTCTCTATGCTTGGCCCTGGTCACCGGCCCCGGCGGCCCCAAGCAGCAGAAGGGCTACCCCTGGTCCCTGACCAAGGGCGAGTTGCTTTCGATGGACTTCGAATATTTCGACAAAAAGAAGATTACCGTCATCCCTTCGGCCATGGATTGCACCGAGGAAGGCGTCTTCAAGTCCGACGGCTCCCGGGTGGCCTACCTGGTGGCCAACGCCACGGTGAAGGCGGGCCAGAAACGGGGCCAGGTAGTGGAGAGCCTGCGGCAGCGGCTCTTGAACGCCTTTGACCAGGGCAAAATCCGGGTGATCCCCCGGGAGAACGAACAGGGGAACCGGTTGGCCTTACGGCGGGACATCGGGCTGCATTATCAGAAGGCGGAAATGCTGGGAAGTGGGCAGTGAGCAGTAAGGAGTGAGGAGTTGCCAGGGAGGAGGGAAGAGAGGATACCCTCAGTCGCTGTTACCAAGATTATGCGGCAGAATATCTGGGCAGCGGTAGCCGCGGGTTGGAAACAGGTTGACTCCCCAGGAAAACAAAGCTATTTTACTGCTCACCAAAATTTCTCTATCCAAAGGAGCAAGCGCAGTGAAAAAGGCAATGGTAACGGCGTTTATCGGCTTGGTTTTGATTTTGGGTTCCTCCTGGGGTTACGCCGCTGATGCCGGTGCCAAAGAGGAAGCTGTGGCCATGGTGAAGAAAGGCATCGACTACATCAAAGCCAACGGCCGGGCAAAGGCCTTCGCCGAGTTTACCAATCCCCAAGGGAAGTTCAGGGACCGGTCCCTTTACCTGGTCGTTTCCGACATGAACGCCAAGATCTTGGCTCACGGTCAGAATAAGGACCTGGTGGGCATGAATATGATGGATTACAAGGACGTGGACGGCAAGGAGGTCATGAAAGAACGTGTAGCCTTGATGAAAGCCCACAAAACGGCCTGGCAGAATTACAAATTCATCAACCCGGCCACCAACAAGATCGAACCCAAACAGATGTACTTAGAGCGGTATGAGGATCTCGTCATCGCCTGCGGGGTTTATAAAAAATAACCCTTGCCAGACTGCTAAAATAACCTGGGCGAACGCCCCTTCTGGGGTGCTTTCCCAAAATACTCCACCGCCCGGGCCGTAGCGCACCCGCCCCCGGGGGGGGTGCGCTGCAAAAAGCCGCATCGAAGAATTGCAATTTTAAGTAGTCTGCCTAATCCCCCGGCCTTTCAACCCTCCAGGAGGGTATTAATGATGGCTGGTATTGAACCCGTGGGTGAGGCCGAAGCGAGGAAAACGTTCATCTGGTTCTTTTCCGTATTAAGCGGGGTAACGCCGGAGTATCCCGCTTCGAAATCCATAAAGGGATAGACTCCAACCCAGGTGTTCTTGGCCGCCTTCTGATTGACCACGGAGGCGCTGCGAAATATTCCCCCCCTGGCCAATGAAGAATCATTCGGAGCATCCGGGACAACCGGCCGCAGTACGTATTCCGATGCATACCAATCCACTGCAAATGGGTCCCGGCTGGATAGAATCACATTCCGGCGCACGGCAGAGCCACTGGCGTAATTATTGTCAATAGCAACCCAGACCGCATCCACCAGGTTCAAATCGGGGAGCCGCACCAGAGAGATATGACGGCCGATCAACCCATAGACATTATCTGGATCGCCCATTCCCCAAAAAAAGGTGTGCATCGCCTCCCACGATTCAAACCGGCTGCCATCGTACCCCATCACTGTTTGAAAACCGATATAGTTTTTCCAGGCTGCGGTGGTTCCAGCCATGCCGTGTTTTTTGAGCACGGGCATGTTTATAAAGACCAATCGGCCGGGTTGATAGGAAGCCCCATCCCAAAGCCCGTGGCGCATGCTGACGTAGCGTCCTCCGGCTGTCCGGAATTTCGGATAAGAATAACCGTTTGTGGGTTTGACCCCGGGAGTATTATCGTGCAGCAGCACGTACCCATCGGCCATGTTGCCGTTGGCATACTCACTACTAGCCGGCCCTGAACCGAAGTTGCCGCCCGGGAGAAGGTGGTCGTTGAGACCGGTCCAGTCCTGCACGGAAACCGGCCGCCCCATGCCCTGGAAGACCGCGATCACGTTGGCCAGACTTTGAGTCTGATCCTGGGCGTTGGCCGGGGTTCTGGTCGGGAAGTCAGGCATGCCGATGTCCTGGACGTTTTCGGCCACCACTACCTCTCCGACAAACCCATCCGGATGGTTGAGAATGCGCCAGATCAGCCCTTTGAGCAAGTCGGTGTTGGTACCCAAGCGGCCGGCGCCTGAATCATAACCTTCCCCCACCCACTGACCGTTGATTTTGATGACCACCAGGCTGTCCCGGGCCACCAGACCCTGGGGTGAGACGGTGGTCCGGAAAAAAGGCTGGCCTTGTTTGCCCATCAGAGAGATCAGAGCATCGATTCCGGCATCACGCAGGACTTGGTCGGATGGTCCAGGAGGAAGGGCGCCGCCTGCAAGGCTAAAGCTTGGAGCGGGGATATCTTTGACTACAAATACGTCCGACTTTGCTGTGGCGCTGGTCCAAAAGGGCAAGTCAAACGTGCTGCTCCAAGCCTTGCCTGGTGTTATCCCGGTGGCGCCGGCCAGAACAGAAGCGGCCACCAGCTTGGAGGCCGTGGACACGAATTCACGGCGAGTTAAGGAACTGTGGCGCCGTGACGACTTCGGACAACCCGGTTTGCGTCTCTTTTCGTCCATGGCATATCCTTCTCCAAACGCCTTGCGATCCGTGTGAACTCAGAGACTGTTAGGGGTGCTATCTTAAAGCATTACTGGTCCAAAAGCAATGATATGAACAAAATATCCTCGCCTTACAGGTCTCGATAAAGAAGGATTATCCCCTCGTTGATAAAATTTCTAATCAAAATAAACTGGGATATGCTCCTTTCCGGTAGTTCTTTTGGAAATACTCCACCGCCCTGGCCGTAGCCACCCGCCCCCTCGGGGTGCGCTGCAAAAAGCCGCATTGGATAAGGTAGGGTTCGTAGACGTCTTCCAGGGTGTCCTGTTCTTCGCAGAGGGCCGCGGCCAGGGTGCCCAGGCCCACGGGGCCGCCGTTGTATTTCTCCAGGATGGTGAGCAGAATCTGGCGGTCCATGCGGTCGAAACCGAGTTGGTCCACCTCGAGAAGCGTCAGGGCAGCGTCCGCGGTTTCTTTGGTGACCCGGCCGTCGCCCTTGACCTGGGCGTAGTCCCGCACCCGTTTCAGCAAGCGGTTGGCGATGCGGGGCGTGCCCCGGGAGCGGGTGGCGATCTCCCAGGCCCCGTCTGCGTCCACCTCCACTCCCAGGACTTTAGCGGCCCGGCGGGTGATCTGGGCCAGGTCTTCCGCCGCGTAAAAATCGAGGCGCAGCATCAGGCCGAAGCGGTCGCGCAGCGCGGGGGTTAAGAGTCCCGCCCTGGTGGTGGCGCCCACCAGGGTGAAGCGGGGTAGTTCCAGTTTCAGGGACCGCGCCCCCGGACCCTGGCCGATGATCAAATCCAGGCGGAAGTCTTCCATGGCGGGATAAAGGATTTCCTCCACCACTGTGGGCAGGCGGTGGACTTCGTCGATGAAGAGCACGTCTTTGGGCTGGAGGTTGGTCAAGAGCGCGGCCAGGTCCCCGGCCCGCTCCACCACCGGCCCGGAGGTGGTCTTGATGCCTGCGTCCATCTCCTGGGCGATGATGTGGGCTAAAGTGGTCTTTCCCAACCCCGGGGGGCCGTGCACCAGGATGTGGTCCACCGCCTCGCCCCGGGCCTTAGCCGCGGACATGGCGATCTCCAGGTTGCGGCGCACTTCCGTTTGGCCGATGAACTCCAAAAGGGACCGGGGCCTGAGGCCCACTTCCAGGCCTAAGTCCTCCACCTGCCGCCGGGGATTGACTATGCGCTCTTCTTCAGCCATTACCGGCTAATCTACCGCAGCCCAAGCAGATTTGCAAGCCGACACTCTTGGCCGGGGGGTTCCGATTTGTTAGACTGTTCGGGAAATAATCAGTAATTAGTAACCAGTGATCAGTAATCCGTGATCAGTGAGTAGAAACCGGTTTTTCACTGATTACTGATGACTGATTACTGATCACCGGCCATTCACCATGCAAACCGCCATCATTGCCCAAGGCATCAGCAAGTCGTTTAAAACCGGCTTCTTCCAGCCCCGGAAACAGGTGCTCCATGATGTGGACCTGGAAGTGGCCTCCGGCGCTATTTTCGGCATCCTGGGTCCCAACGGCGCGGGGAAGACCACCTTTATTTCCATCCTGGCTACATTGCTCAGGCCTGACGCGGGCCAGGCCCGGGTCCTGGGGCTGGACGCGGTCAAGGACGCGGGCCTGCTTAGGGAGCGGGTCAACCTGGCGGCCAGCGGCGCGCACTTCCTCTGGTGCCTGACGGTGGAGGAAAACCTGAAGTTTTACGGACGGCTCTACGGTTTGGGAGGCAAGGCTCTGAGGGCCAAAGTGGAGGAGCTTCTGGACCTGTTCGAACTTCGGCCCCACCGGCGGGTGACCTTCGAGCGGCTGTCCACCGGCCTCAAACAGCGCCTCGCCCTGGCCAAGGCGTTGATCAACACTCCGGAGCTGCTTTTCCTGGATGAGCCCACCACCGGCCTGGACCCGGAGATGGCCGGGCACCTCCGGGAGGAAATTCTGCGGCTGAACCGGGAGACCGGCCTGACCATCCTGCTCACTACCCACAATCTCCGGGAGGCGGAGTTGCTGTGCGGGGAAGTGGCTTTTTTAAAAGAGGGGCATCTCTTGGCCCGGGGCACGATGGCGGACTTGCAGGAACGCCTGGGTTTGGGGGACCATCTGAGCATCTTCTTCCAAGACGGCGTCCCGGCCCTGGATTACGCCCGGCTGCCCGGGGTATTGGTCCATAAAATCGAGAATAATCGGGTAGACCTCAAGGTGGACCGGGCGGAAGAGCGCCTGGCCCCCATTCTGGCCGCGGTATCCCGAACGCCGGGGCAAGTCGTCCAGGTGCAGCTCAAGGAAGTGGACCTCACCGAGATTTATCATGAAATTACCCACTGATTTTAATAAAATTTTGGCCTTCGCGGCCCGGAGCGCCCTGGTCAACCGGAGGAACGTCTTCGCCGTCTTCGAGATGCTCTTCTGGCCCGCGATCGGTATCTTCTCGGTGGGGCTGCTTACCCGGTTTTTGAATCTGGACGCGGAGACCGTGACCTTCATCCTTATCGGCGCGGTGAGCATGAACACCATCCAGATCGCCCAGTTGGACCTTTCCTACGCCCTCCTTTATTCCGTCTGGGCCAAGAGCCTGAAGCACGAATTCATGGCCCCGGTGCGGTTGACCCACATCCTGGTGGGCGCAGGCGCGGTGGGCCTGATCCGGGGCATGCTGGTCTTTGCGGTGATGGCCTTTTTCAGCATGTGGCTCTTCAACATGGACCTAAGCCGGCCCGGGCTCGGAGGGCTGCTCATCTTCCTTATCGGCATGTTTCTCAATGCCGCGGTCATCGGCGCCCTGGTCCTGGCCCTGGTCCTCAGGTTCGGGCAGCGGGCCGAGGTCGCGGCCTGGGCCTTCTCCTACCTGATGCTCCTGCTATGCGGCCTCTACTATCCGGTGAGCGTCCTGCCGCCCTGGATCGGGGAACTGGCCCAGATCATCCCGCTCACCTATTTTCTCGAATATTTCCGCCACTTCTACGGCTTTCCCCTCAACTATCCCCATCCCCTGCTTTACGGTTTCTCGTTAAGCGTGGTATATTTGTGCGTCTGTTATGCCCTGGTGCATTACACTTTGAAATCGGCGTTGCAGCGGGGGACTTTATTAAGGCTGTCGGAATAGGTCCCGAGGATTGGGGGAAAAGGTGAAAAGGGGAAAAGGCGAAAAGGTGAAAGGGTTGCGGCGCTTTTTTCCCCTTTTCCCCTTTTTCCCTTTTTCCCCCTTCCCCCTTAATCCCTTACAAGCGATTAATACATTGGGAAAATGATCGGCGTCTTCGATTCCGGTTTCGGCGGGCTGGTGGTCTTGCGGGAGTTTTTAAAGGTCCTCCCTCAATACGATTATCTCTATCTGGGGGATAACGCCCGCATCCCCTACGGCACCCGCTCGGATAAGGTGGTGGTGCGCTTCACCGCCCAGGCCGTGGATTTCCTCTTCCGCCAGGGCTGTCAGCTCATCATCCTGGCCTGCCACACCGCCTCGGCCAAGGCCCTGCGCACCATCCAGCAGATTTACCTGCCGCTCCACTATCCGGAGCGCCGGGTGTTGGGGGTGGTGATTCCCACCGTGGAAGAGGCCCTGGCCCGGAGCCCGGGCAGACGCATCGGCGTCATCGCCACCGAAGGCACCGTGTCTTCCAGGTCCTTTGAAATAGAATTGAAGAAATTGGACCCCGAAGTGGAAGTAGTGCAGCAGGCCTGCCCCTTGTTGGTACCCCTGATCGAATCCGGCGAACAGGAGTGGGAAGGGACCGGGATGATCCTGAAGCGCTACCTGGCGCCTTTGCAAACGGCCCGGCTGGACACCCTGATCCTGGGCTGCACCCATTACTCCATTTTGATGGATCAAATCCGGGCTTTATTGAACGACAAGGTGGGGCTGATCTGCTCCGGCCAGGTGACCGCGGTCAAACTGGCGGATTATCTCCAAAGGCACCCGGAGATGGAAGCCCGCCTCAGCCGTGGAGGCAGCCGGCGCTACCTGACCACCGACCTGACCCCCCGCTTCCAGCAACTGGCCGGCCTCTTCATGGGTCAGAGCCTGACGACGGAAGTGGTGGAGTTGTGAGGATAGCGGGCAGTGAGCTGTTCAGGGGGCCGGGGTAAGTAAATAAGCCTGCGATTTCATGCTTTTCAACCTTAAACCTTCATTGTCTCGAAAATTTCTGTATTTTCCCCGGCCCCTGATCTCCGATCCCTGGCGACTGCTCACTGCTCCCTGCTCACCGCTCGCTTCCTTGACAATAGGTTGCCTGAAGGTATAAGGTGGGACAAGGGGGAAGACCGTGAAGACCAAGATCATTTTCATTACCGGCGGGGTGCTGTCCTCCCTGGGGAAGGGGGTGGCGGCCGCGGCTATCGGGGCCTTGTTGGAAGCCCGGGGTTTGAGGGTCACCTTTCAGAAGCTGGACCCCTACATCAACGTGGATCCCGGCACCATGAACCCTTTTCAGCACGGGGAGGTTTACGTCACCGAAGACGGCGCCGAAACCGACCTGGACCTGGGGCATTACGAGCGCTATACCACGGTCACCCTGGGCCAGGAGAACAACTTCACTTCCGGGCGCATCTATAACAACGTCATCACCAAGGAGCGCCGGGGCGATTATCTGGGGGGCACCGTCCAGGTCATCCCCCACATCACCGACGAAATCAAGGAATCCATCCTCAAGGTCGCGCCCACGGTGGATGTCGCCATCATCGAGATCGGCGGCACCGTGGGGGATATCGAAAGCCTCCCCTTCATGGAGGCCATCCGCCAGCTCAAGGGCGATCTGGGCAAGGAAAACGTCTGCTACATCCACCTCACCCTGGTGCCCTACATCAAGACCGCGGGGGAGGTGAAGACCAAACCCACCCAGCACAGCGTCAAGGAACTGCGCTCCATCGGTATCCAGCCGGATATCCTGCTCTGCCGCACGGAAAAGACCCTGAGCAAGGACATCAAGGCCAAGATTGCGCTCTTTTGCAACGTGGAGCCCAACGCGGTAATCACCGCGCGGGACGTGGCCAATATTTATGAAATCCCATTGCTTTTTCATGAAGAGGGCCTGGACGACCGCCTGGTGGAGGTTCTGAACATCTGGACCCGGGCCCCCAGGCTGGAGCAGTGGGAAAAACTGGCGGCCCGTATCCGCAACCCCAAGGACCGGGTGGAGATCGGCATCGTCGGCAAATACGTGGACCTGCGGGAATCCTATAAGAGCCTGCACGAGGCCCTGGTGCACGGCGGGCTGGCCCATGAATCCCAGGTAGCCCTGAGTTACATCGACTCGGAACGGGTGGAGCGGGAAGGCGCGGAGGGCTTACTTGGCCACCTTCACGGCATCCTGGTGCCCGGCGGCTTCGGGGTCCGGGGCGTGGAAGGGAAGATCCAGGCCATCCGCTACGCCCGGGAACAGAAAATCCCCTATTTCGGCATCTGCTTCGGTATGCAGCTGGCGGTCATCGAATTCGCCCGCCACCTGGCCGCGATCCCCAATGCCACCAGCGAGGAGTTCGACCAGGAAGCCGAGGCCCCGGTGATCTACCTGATGCGGGAGTGGTACGACTACCGCCGGGACGCCATCATCCACCGGGACCGGGAGACGGAAAAGGGCGGCACCATGCGCCTGGGGGCCTACCCCTGCGTGCTCAAGGAAGGCTCGGCTGCGGCTCGGGCTTACGGGACCCTGGAGATCATAGAGCGCCACCGCCACCGCTACGAATTCAACAACGACTACCGAGAGCGGCTCACCAATGCGGGCCTGTCCATCAGTGGCACCTCCCCCAACGGCGAACTGGTGGAGATCGTGGAACTGAAAGACCACCCCTGGTTTTTGGGGTGCCAGTTCCACCCGGAATTCAAATCCGGGCCGATGCGGCCGCATCCGCTGTTCCGGGATTATATCGGTGCGGCGTTGGCGTATAAGAAGGGGCAGGGGCAGGCGGAGGTAGAGATTTAAAGAATAGTAATCAGTGATCAGTCATCAGTGATCAGTGGCGTTAAGTCGGTTACTGATCACTGATCACTGATTACTGATTACTGATCACTGGTCACCATTCACCGCATGGACAACAAATTCCAAATCTCCGACCTCACGATTGGGGACGGCGACCTGGTAATGATCGCCGGTCCTTGCGTCATTGAGTCCGCTGCGGGAACCCTGGAGATTGCCCGGGCCCTCAAGGAAATAGCGCAACTGCTTTCCCTCCCCCTGATCTTCAAAGCTTCTTACGACAAAGCCAACCGCACGTCCGTGACCTCCTTCCGGGGGCCGGGTTTGCGGGCGGGCCTGGAGATTCTCGCCCGGGTCAAGGCGGAAACGGGCCTGCCGGTGATCTCCGACGTGCACCAGGTCTCCGAGGTGGAGGCTGCGGCGGCGGTCCTGGACGTCTTGCAGATCCCCGCGTTCCTCTGCCGCCAGACGGACCTGGTGATGGCCGCGGCCAAGACCGGGAAGGCGGTGAATATCAAGAAAGGGCAGGTCCTGGCGCCCTGGGACATGGCCCCGGTGGTGGAGAAGGCGCGTTCTGCCGGCAACGAGAAAATCATCCTCACCGAGCGGGGGGCCTCCTTCGGCTACAACAACCTGGTGGTGGATTTCCGGAGCTTGCCCCTGATGCGGGGCCTGGGGTGCCCGGTGGTTTTGGACGTGACCCACAGCGTGCAGCTTCCGGGAGGGCAGGGGACTTGCTCCGGGGGCCAGCGGGAGTTTATTCCGATTCTCGCCCGGGCCGGGGTGGCGGTGGGGGTGGACGGGCTGTTCATGGAAGTGCACCCGGACCCGGATCAGGCCAGGTGCGACGGACCCAATTCCCTGCCTTTAAAGGAGGTTTTACACCTGTGGCGGGAGCTTAAGACGCTGCATGTGTTTTTTCAGGAAGAGAAAGAATCATGAAAGTCTTGCGTCAACAAGTATTGTCTCTGTAGCGGGAGCTAATACCAAGTTCGCTGTCTCAAGCAACAAACCCTGAATGAGCGGCGTGCATCGGCGTGCATCGGCGGTTAATATTTAACC
>QZIZ01000168.1 GCA_003599195.1 Deltaproteobacteria bacterium
CTTGTGTTCGCCCCCGTACGTTCGGGGCGAACACAAGGTTCGCCCCTACAAGAAAATATACCTTTGAGGGCGGATTGGTATTAGAAGCCCCAAGAGCCGCGCCCATAATATTCTTGTAAAATTTAGAATTTTTGCTATTTTGCCCTTATGCACCTAATTTCTTTCAAATATGATCCCCATTTCGCAGCTAACCCATGGATAATTGCGATTTCATTATCCATAACCCCAAAAGACTCAACCCCCGAAGACATTAAACCAGGCGCCGCGTTCTAAACCGTATTCTTAGGAGGCGAACCATGGCAATGTTGGAAGCGAAAGCGAATCCGAGCACACGCGGCCGCGCGTTGCTGCTGCTGGCCCTTTTCGCCCTGGGCCTGGCCTGCCTAGTCATGCCGGCCGCGGCGGAAAGCGGGGTGGCCACCGCCTGGATCAGGACCTACAACGGCCCGGCAAATGGGTGGAACGAGGCCACGGCCATGGTCCTGGATTCCCAGGGGAATATCTGTGTCACCGGATTTTCCCAGAGACGTGGAAAAGATTTTTATTGTGATTACCTCACCGTTAAGTTCAGTCCCAAGGGTAAGCGTCTTTGGTTGCGGCGCTACCATGGGCCGCTAACCAATTGGAACAAAGGGAGTTCAACTGCTTACGCTATCGCCGTGGACGGCCAGGACAATGTCTATGTCACCGGATCGTCAACCGGGGGGGACTATGGCGGAGATTGCGCCACTATAAAATATAGCCCCGACGGAAAGGAACTCTGGGTACAACGGTATAGAAATGTCTCCCCAATTGCCGTCGCCGTGGATCATCAGAACAATGCTTATGTCGCCGGAGAAGACTACACCACCATTAAGTACAGCCCTGACGGGCGGCAGCTCTGGGTCAAAAAGTATAACATTGACGAAAACTACCCGTGGGATAATGGCAACAAGGCCATGGCTTTGGATGCTCAAGGCAATGTTTACGTCACCGGCTCGGCAGGAGGGCCCGGGGTTCGAACCGGTTATCTCACCGTCAAGTATAGCAGCGACGGGGAGGAACTATGGCTTCGCCGTTACAGTGCGGGACCCGGTGTCGATTGGGCCAGGGCTATCGCCTTGGACGGGCAGGGCAACGTCTATATCACCGGAGAATCTGTAACCCGGTATTATGAGAAAACCAATTATCGGGATAGCACGTACTTGACCATTAAATATGACGCCAACGGCCAACTCCTCTGGGCGCAGCATTTTGGAGGGGATGCAGGAACAAACCTCAATAACGCCATGGCCCTCGCCTTGGATGAACATGGCTATGTCCATGTTACCGGACAATTCGGTTATTATGGTTCAGAATATCAAACCATAAAATACACCCCCGACGGTCAACTTCTCTGGGTCAGTCGACACCTAGGCGGTTATGATGGAGCTAATGCGATCGCAGTGGACACCCTTGGAGGTGTTTATGTCTCTGGATCATTAGTAGGTAATTTCACCATCAAGTATAATCCCGAAGGGCAAGAAATATGGACGCGCCGATATAGGGGGCCGAGAAACAGCTGGGATCGCGCCAGCGCTATAGCAGTGGACCCACAGGGGAATGTCTATGTCATAGGAGATTCAGATGGGCCAGGTTACAGCCGGGACTATGTAACCATCAAATACATCCAAACTCCGCGTACGGGGCGGTAGGTCTTTCCAGGAAGGAACTTCGCACCTTACTGCTCTTCTTCCTCAAGTTCCCGCAGGCGGCGTTCGGCGTCTTTCTGGCGCTTGATGGCGTCCTCCTGGCGCTTATCGGCCGCTGGGCGGCGCACGCCGGGATACTGTTTTTTCTCCTTCTGGTCGAGATATTCCCATTCCTCCTGCCGCTTCTGCTGTAGCTCTTGATACTGCTTATCCGTCATCGGCGGCGCTTGGCTTTGAGCCAGGACCTGGCTCGCAAACCGGAGATTGCCGGGGGTTGCCAATGAGCCTGCCAGGAGCATAGCCACCAATCCCATGATCTTTTTCATCTGCCCCTCCTATTCAAAACGTAGGGGCGAACCTCATGTTCGCCCAATCACTCCACGGCGAACCCAAGGTTCGCCCCCTGGGGGAAAATATACCATGATGACGACTTGATATCAGTCGTGCCGAAGCGGAGCTTCGGGAACAAGTGCGTTCCCAAGCGAAGCTTGGGAACGAGATAACAGGCAACAGGCAACTGAACACCGAACACCGACCACCGACCACTGACCACTGGCCACTGGCCACTGGCTACTGGCCACTGCTTTCTGCCGCCTTCTCCTCCCACAGCTTCGCCAGCCTGGCCAGGTGCCCTTTCTCCTCCTGGGCCAGGGTGTAGAGGACTTCCTTGGCTTGGGCGTGGCTGAGTTTCTGGGCGAAGCGGAGGTAGAGGTCCAAAGCCTGGGTCTCCAGCATCAGGGCCAGTTCCAGCATGCCCGCCAGAGTTTGCATCTGGTCCGCGTTTTCCTTTAGAAACTCCTGGGGTTTGAAGCCTCCTTCCATCATCTCCGGTTCCCGCTCCGCCGTTAAGGCAGGCAAATCCTTGCCGGAAGGCTCCAGTTGCCGGTAGAAGGCGGTCAGCTTCTCTTCGTGCAACTCCTCATAATGGGCCAGTTGCCTGCAGAGCGCGGCCAGATCCGCGTCCTTGCTCCGCGCGGCCACGGTTTCATGAAAGGTTTGCAGCCCCTTTTCCATGGCGTAGGCCAAAACCGCCACTTCCCGGGGGGATTCATCGCCGCGGATCAAATCCAGGTTGAGCTCCCGGGGGCCGCTGGCCTTTTGGCCCTGGTAGGCCTTGATGCCGCCGGCGAGATTGTAGACCTCCTTGAAGCCCAGCCCCGACAGAAACTGGGCCGCCACCCGGCTGCGGCCGCCGATGGCGCAGTGGACCAGGGTGGGTTTTTCCGGGTCCAGGGTCCGGTATTGGTCGTTGAGGCTGGGGAGCGGCATGAGGGTGGCGCCGGGAATGTGCTCTTCCTCGTACTCCCAGGGCTGGCGCACGTCCAGGAGAGTGTAAGCGTCTTCCGCATGGGAGGCCAGGTAATTCCGGGCCTCCTCCGCGTCCATGGATTCCACGGGGGTGAACAGCTTTCGCAACTGAATCATAGAATGCCGTTTCTCGTTTTAAGTTTTTAGTTTTTGGTTTTTGGCACCCCCTGTCGAGCGGGGGGAGAGGGAGTAATTAACAGGCATATCTTGTTTTTTACTGGCCACTGGCCACTGACCACTTTTCCAGGCAGCCCCCTGAAAAACAGGCATCAATTGTCATTCTAAGGACCTTCATCCCCCTCACAGGCCGCCTCTCCCCTTGAAGTGAGGCGGTAGCGGTCCTCCTCCTTCTCCACGTGCCCGGCCCGGAT
The DNA here is from genome assembly GCA_003599195.1 of Deltaproteobacteria bacterium. Lineage (GTDB taxonomy): Bacteria > Desulfobacterota > Desulfobaccia > Desulfobaccales > 0-14-0-80-60-11 > SURF-52. Next base: position 3,350 of record QZIZ01000168.1, read on the forward strand.
AAATTCCCGCATGGCCGCGCGCACCACGAAGAGGTCCAAACCGGTTTCCCGGGCGACCTCCTCCGGGGTGGCGGGGGTATGCACCGCCAAAAGGATCAACTCCCCGGAGCGGGACAGGGTGCCGTCGGGCTGGATGCAGGCCATGGTTGACCGCTTTTCGCTTTTTGCTTTTTGCTTTTCGTTAAACGAATACGAAGCATAAGACCGTTCCCTTTAAAAGCGAACCTGGTATTACAGCTTTTTCTTGCAGAAATACCAGTCCTTGCAGTCCAGGCCCTGCCCCAGGCGCTGGTCCGCGGCTTCCATGGTCTTGGGCGGCGGCATGATCACCTGGTCCCCGGGCTGCCAGTTGGCCGGGGTGGCCACCCCGTTCTGATCCGTGGTCTGGAGGGCCTTGACCAGCCGGAGAATCTCCTGCATATTGCGGCCGGTGGTCAGGGGATAGTAGATCATGGCCCGGAGCACGCCCTTGGGGTCGATGACGAAGACGCACCGGGAGGTTTCGGTCTTGCTCTCGCCGGGCATGATCATGCCGTAGAGGCCTGCCACTTTCCGGTCGGAATCGGCGATGACCGGGAAGGGAATCTTTACCCCGAATTTCTCCTCGATGTTGCGCAGCCAGGCGATGTGCGCGGTGACGCTGTCCACGCTGAGGCCCAACAGGTCCACGCCCAGGTCCTTAAGGGACTGGTGGATTTCCTGGAAGGCCAGAAATTCCGTGGTGCACACCGGGGTGAAATCCGCGGGGTGGGAAAACAGGATCAGCCAGCGGTCCCGGAAATCCTCCAGGGCCAGGCGGCCCCAGGTGGTGTCCGCCTCAAAGGCCGGGGCGGGATCGTTAATGCGGGGCAAAGGGTGGATGTCAAACCTTTCTTTTTCGTCCATAATCAACCCCCTTTGTTAGCTGTCAGCTTTCAACTATCAGCCATCAGCAAAAGAATTTGGTCTGATGGTTAAGATAAGTTCTGATGCAGCCAATTGTAGGGGGTTAATACTTTTTTCATTCAATTATTGCCTTAGCTCCAGTTTCAAGCATCCGAGAGGGCAGATAAACCCGAAATCTACCAAATACTTAAAATATTCGGCCGCTTAAGTCCCCCATCCCTTGAGGGGAGGGGGTTAGGGGGAGGGTGGCGACTTTTAGGCCAGGAAGGTCCCAAAGACGCCACCCCCACCCCGACCCTCCCCCCTCGAAGGGGGAGGGGGTTCTTTGCTACAGATTCATTAAAGTTAAAAAACTTTTTCTATTTTCCGGAGTTAAGGAAATACATCGTTTTTTGAACCGATGGCTGACCACTGATAGCTTCCTTTGAAAGCTGAAAGCTGACCGCTGATAGCTGACAGCTTAAGTTCAACCGACAAATATCCTCGCGTCCACCACCGCCGCGCCCTGACCCTGGGCATGGACCATGAGGGGGTTGATGTCCAGTTCCCGGATTTCCGGGAAGTCCAGGGCCAACTGCGACAGGCGCTCCAGGCACTCGGCGATGATATCCAGGTCCCGGGGCGGCTCGCCCCGGTAGCCGCTCAAGAGCGGAAAGGCCTTGAGGTCCTGGACCATGGTCCTGGCCCATTCTTCGGAGATGGGAGCCACGGAAAACATCACGTCCTTGAAGATCTCCACCAGGGTGCCCCCCAGGCCGATCATCAGCAGGGGTCCGAACAGGGGGTCCCGGGTCATGCCCAGGATCATCTCCGTGCCCGGGGCCGCCATCTTCTGCACCAAAACCCCGGCCAGCGCGGCCTGGGGCCGGAGTTTCCGGGCATCGGCCAGGACCTGGTCGTAGGCCCGGCGCACCTCGCCGGCTGTGTGGAGATGGGTCTTTACTCCCCCCACTTCGAATTTATGAACTATGTCCGGGGAGATGATTTTCACGGCCACGGGGTAACCGAACTCCTCCGCGGCCTGGACCGCGTCCACCGCAGCCCGAACCCAGCGATGCGGCAATACCGGGAATCCATAGGCCTGGAAGATGCGGTGGGCTTCCGGCTCCAGGACGAACCGCCGCCCTTCTTTTTTGGCCCCCGCCAGAACTTGCGCCACCTTCTCCCGGTCCACGTCGGCGAAGGTCTTGACCTGATATAAGGGCCGGGAGAGATTCCGGGCGTAGCGGGCCATGGCCGCCAGGGTCCGGACCGCTTCCTCCGGAAAGTGGTAATGGGGGAGCCTTCCCTGGGAGAGGATGGTCAGGGTCTCCTCAATCTCCCCCAGGGCCATCTGGCAGACCAGGGTGGGCTTTTGATGCCCCGAGGCCACCCGGCTGACGGCCGCGGCAATGGCGGCCAGGTTGGTCATCAACTGGGGGGTGGAGATGACGATGGCCCCATCGACTTGCGCATCGGCCAGCGCGCCGTCCAGGGCCGCGGCGTAACACTCCTCACCCGCGTCCCCCAGGACATCCACCGGGTTGTGGATATTGGCTGCGGGGGGCAGGACCTCCCGGAACCGCGCCAAGGTCTTTTCTTCGAAATCAGCCATGGCCAGGCCATAGCGCTCCGCCGCATCCGTGGCCATAATCCCCAGCCCCCCGGCATTGGTGACAATGGCGGTCCGGTTCCCTTTGGGCAGCGGTTGGGTGGCAAAGGCCAGGGCGTAATCGAAGAGCTCTTCCAGGGATTCCACCCGCATAACCCCGCATTGGGCGAAGAGGGCGTCATAAGCCGCGTCCGACCCTGCCAGGGCCCCGGTGTGGGAGGACGCGGCCTTGGCCCCGGCTGCGGTGCGGCCCGACTTGATGGCCAGGATGGGTTTCCGGGGGGAACTGCTTTCGGCCAGTTGAAAGAACCTGCCCGGGTCGGCCAGGTCCTCCAGGTACAGGAGGATGACGTCCGTTAAGGGGTCTTCGTGAAGGTAGGCCAAAAAATCGTTCTCATTCAAATCCGCCTTGTTGCCCACGGACACGAACTTGGAAAGCCCGATCTTCTCCGATTGGGCGTACTCCAGGGCCGCCACGCCCACCGCGCCGCTCTGGGAGACCAGGGCGATGTTCCCGGAAGAGGGCATCAACCGGGAAAAACTGGCGTTCAGGGAAACCGAAGGATCGGTATTGATAATCCCCAGGCAGTTAGGGCCGAGCAGGGGAATGCCGCTTCCTCGGGCGGCGTTTAAGACCTCGGCTTCCCTTTTGATCCCTTCTCCCCCCAACTCCTTGAAACCCGCGGTGATGACAATGGCGCCCTTAATCCCTTTTTGCCCGCACTCCTGGAGCACCTGGGCCACCGAGAAGCTGGGGACGATAATCACCGCCAGATCCACGGGGTCCGGGATCTCCAAAACCGAAGGGTAGGCCCTCACCCCCATGATGGACCGGGCCTTGGCGTTCACCGGATAAACCACCCCGGTATAGCCGTAGCGCAGCACGTTGCTGAAGACCGCCCGGCCTACGCTCTCCGGGCGGATGGAAGCTCCGATCACCGCCACCGATTGGGGGGCAAAGATACTGTGCAGCTGGGAATTGGGGAGATCGCCCATGGTTACCGCCTTTCTATTTCGAAAAGATGGGCCTCACGCAAAGACGCCAAGGCGCAAAGCAAGACGCAAATATATCGTAGGGTGCGTTCTACGCACCAGAACAACCCGTTCCCCCGCCATCATCTCAAACCCTTATCTACCCTAACACTTACCGATTCCCTAGCGGCAAATATTTTCCCGGTAGGCAAGCTTTTCCACCGCAGATGAGGAAAATTTTGCTGCCTTCGAGTCCAAGTTAATAATTTTAAAGATTAATTTAACATTATTAACAAGTTGACTAACTTAGACCTGGCATATCTTTTGCGTTCTTTAAGTACGTAATTTTCTTCACGTTTCATTTGGCCGTCCAATAACCTCTCGATTGAACTAAGCAACTCTTTACAGCATTTTTTTCTTTCTGGAATCCGGGGGATGCCGGGAGCGCCCCTTTTGGCGGCGAAGAATAATCCCAGCCAAACCGTCCATAAGATGGGGGTCTCTGGGACCCAAGTCAATATCTGCCAACCGGTTCCAGGTTTGGGGCTGGGGAAAGACGAAAGGGGGGTGGCGCCGGGAGCCGGGCAATAGAAACCCGCGGCAAAAGGGAAGGAAGTTGCACTTCCGGGAATCAGGCAAACAAGAAGGAGAGGGTCATGAGTATTGACGCAATCGGCGGCGGCGGGGGGTATAACCCGCCCTCCATCAGCGAAATGCGGCAACGGATGTTCACCAAGATGGACCAGGACGGCGACGGGGTGATCAGCCGGGGCGAATGCGAAACCGCGGCGCAGGAGATGTCCCAACATACCGGCCTATCCATCACTGCGGACCAGATGATGTCCATCTTCGACCTGGATCAGGACGGCGTCATCACCCAGGCCGAACAGACCGAGGCCAGCCCCGCGTGGGAAGAACACATGAAAGGCCTCATGGAGACGGCGGGAATCAGGCCCATGGGCCCGCCGCCGCCCCCGGAGATGGGCGGCGAATTAGCCGAACTGGTGAAGGAAATCATTACGGCCATGGACACCGATGGCGACGGCGCCATCAGTAAGACCGAATATGATGCGGCCATGCAACAACTGGGATACGGGCAGGAAAGCGACGCAACTTCATCTTCCGCTTCCACCGAGGAAACCGGCCTGGCCGCGCTGTTGGCCCGATTCCTCGAATTGCTGACAAAAATGGAAGAAGATTCCTATTCCCGATATTCCCAGGAATCGCAAAATTATCAAGGCATGAATTCATACGCTTAAGAATAAGCCAAGGTGGCCAGGGACGGCCGCCCTCTTAGGACCGTTTTCCGTTTTGCGTTTTCCGTTTACCGTAAAAGAATCTTGCGTCTTGCTTTGCGCCTTGGCGTCTTTGCGTGAGGCTATCTTTTCAGTTCCTCCAGCCCTAAATCCCGCCGCACCTGCTCCACCAGCCGGGGCAAAGCCTGGCTGACTTCAGGAGAGAGGCCGGCCCCCGGCGTGAAGTCTTTACCTTCGATGCCGTAAACTATGAGATAAGGAGGAAGCTGTCCCAATAACCGGGCGACTTCGATCTGTTGGGCCACCCCGAAGGCGTGGCTGGAGGAGGCGGCAAACATCTGCCGGGGCAAGGGCTCCTCATGGGCGGCAAACCGGAAGACGGCGCCGGGAGAGGAGGCGGAAGCCACCGCGTCGATCACCACCACCTTTTGGGCCCCCTGCCAGTCCTCCAGCAGACCCGTCAAATCCCCTTCAAGTTCCAGGACCTTAACCAGGGGAGCCCGCATCTCCCGCAGTAGCCCCGCGGCGACAAGCCCCGCGGCGTCGTCGCCCCGGAAGAGGTTGCCGATACCGATTATCAGGATTTCAGCCATTTTGTCTCAGGCCATGATAATGCCGGAATGAATTAAAGGGGGAAGAGGGGAAGAGGAAAATATATACTGAGCGATTTAATTAACCGGGGTTGACATTCTCTGCGGCCTCTGCGCCTCTGCGAGAAACCTTTTTTATCTCGCAGAGACGCAGAGAGCGCAGAGATTAATAATGCGCAATTATTTATGTCGCCATGTATAGTTACTCATTCTTAGCCCTTTCCTTCCCTGTTTCCCCTTTTAACCTTTTCTCCCTTGTCTACCTGTCAAATTTCAACCTCAAGAAATGCGTGGCGCAGGAAATACAGGGATCATAATTGCGGATCATCTGTTCGCATTGCCAGGTGAGCTGCTCTTCGGGGAGGTCCAGGTTGGCGGACACGAATTGCCGCAGGTCTTCCTCCATGGACTTCTGATTCTGGGAAGTGGGGGGCACGATCTTCGCCTCCCGGATCAGCCCTTCCTCGTCGAGGCGATAGCGGTGATAGAGGATGCCCCGGGGGGCCTCGGTGCAGGCGCAGCCCTCCCCGGCCCGGGGTTCCACTTTGATGGCGGCCGCGTCCGGCATTTCGTAAGTCTCAATCAGGCGCAAGGCCTCGTCCACGGCATAGACGGTTTCCACGGCCCGGACCACGATGCTCTGGAAGGGGTTAAGGCACTCCCTTCCTAGGCCCGCTTTTTGCCCGGCTTCCCGGGCCAGAGGCGACAGGCGGTCAAAATTGAGGTTGTAGCGGGCCAGGGGGCCGACGTGATAAGTCCCGCCAACTAACGCCGATTGCAGGGCATGGGAATGTAGGACGTGTTCTTCCTGGAAATGCTTCTCATAATCCCAGACCGCGCTATCCAGGCCCCGGTTGGACACCAGGCGGCCCGCATTCAGGGGATATTCCTCCGGGTGGCGGAGCGCCACGAATTCATAGTCCGTTTCGTAGTCGGGAAAATGAAACCCCGCCACCCAGTCCACGGTCTTTAAAGCCGCGTCCCGGGCCCATTTCAGCCTCTCCGCCAGGGGTGCGAATTCTTCCTTGGCAAAGACCCTATAAAACCCGCCCACCCGCACGTTGATGGGGTGGATTTCCCGGCCGCCCACCAGGGTGACGAGGTCGTTGCCCAGCTTTTTTAGCTGCAGGCCCATTTTTACCAATTCCGGATGATCCTGAGCCATTTGCAGGGAGTCGTCGTAGCCCAGGAAATCCGGGGCGTGAAGCATGAAGACGTGAAGCGCATGGGACTCAATCCATTCCCCGCAATAGATGAGCCGGCGCAGCGCCCTGAGCGGCCCTTCCACCTTGACCCCCAGGGCGTCCTCCATGGCGTGCACCGCGCTCATTTGGTAGGCCACCGGGCAGATGCCGCAGATGCGGGAGGTGATGTCCGGGGCTTCGGTGAAATGGCGGCCCCTTAAGAAAGCCTCGAAAAACCGGGGCGGCTCCCAGATCTGGAGCTGCACCCCGGCCACCTGGCCGGACTTGATCCTGATGTGCAGCGCGCCTTCCCCTTCCACCCGGGCCAGGTAGTCCACCTTGATGGTTCTGGTTTTAATGCTCATGGCTCTTACTCTCAACGCGGAAGGCTTCCGCCCAGGCGTTGAAGGTGCGGAAGACCCGGAGCAGGTCCGGCTCCGCCACCCCCAGGCGACTGTGGAACCAGGCGCTTAAGGACGCGGTGTTGGGCGTCTCCTTGGGCCCGTAGCAGCCGTAGCAGCCCCGCTGGTAGGTGGGGCAGAGCGCGCCGCAGCCCGCGTGGGTCACCGGCCCCAGGCAGGGTGTGCCCTGGGCCACCTGCACGCAGATATTGCCCCGGAGCTTACATTCCAGGCAAACGCTGTGGGGCGGAACCACGGGCTTGCGCCCCTGAAGAAAGGCGCTCACCACCTCCATCAGTTGCCGCTTGTTGATGGGGCAGCCTTGGAGTTCGAAATCCACCGGCACCTGGGCGGAGATGGGGGTGGAGGTCTCCAGGGCCTCGATCGCTTGAGGCCGGGCATAGACCAGGGGGATGTAATCTTGAACCTTTGTAAAATTGCGCAAGGCCTGGATGCCCCCGGCGGTGGCGCAGGCGCCGATGGTGATGAGAAATTTGGAAATCCGCCGCACTTCCTGAATGCGCTCCAGGTCGTGGGGCGCGGCGATGGAGCCCTCCACCAGGGAGAGGTCGTAGGGGCCTTTGACCACCGCCCGGGTGGCCTCCACGAAGTAGGAGATTTTCAGCTCCCCGGCGATGGCCAGGAGTTCGTCTTCGCAATCCAGCAAGGACAACTGGCAGCCGTCGCAGGAGGCGAATTTCCATACCGCCAGTTTGGGGCGTTTTTTCCGGGGCATAACGTGCCGGGTTCCTTCAATATTTATAAAAAATATACCTCACGCAAAGACGCCAAGGCGCAAAGTAAGGCGCAAGATCTAGAGATTATATATTGGCGTCTTTCTTTGCGTCTTTGCGCCTTTGCGTGAAATTTTTCTTTTCAAACCAGCGTATTAAACTTCCCGCAGCAGGAACCAATCCCGGACCCGGTCATAGGAGAAGACCGGTCCGTCTTTGCACACGAAAACCGGCCCCAACTGGCAGTGGCCGCAGAGGCCCAGGCCGCACTTCATGTTCCGTTCCAGGGAAACGTAGATATTTTCCATCTTGACGCCCCGGTTCAGCAACTCCTGGACGGTGAAGCGCATCATCACCCCGGGGCCGCAGATCAAGGCCATGGTATGCTCGGAATCGAAGCGGGCCCGGGAGATGAGGTTGGGCACCACCCCCACGTTGCCCCGCCAGTCACCCTTGGCCGTATCCACCGTGACGTGCACCCGGAAATCGAAGCGGCCCCGCCAGTGCATCAGTTCCTGGCGAAATACCAGATCCTCCGGCGTCCTAGCCCCGTAGATCAGCTCCAGGTTGCCGAATTGCGGCCGCCGGGCCAGGAGATGGTAGACCGCGGGCCGCACCGGGGCCAGTCCCAGGCCCCCGGCAATCACCAAAACGTCCCAACCCGGGGCTTTGGTAACAGGCCAGGGGACGCCGAAAGGCCCCCGCACCCCCAGGGTCTCCCCTCTTTTCAAGCCGCAGATGGCCCGGCTCACCGCGCCCACGGCCCGGACCGTGTGCACCAGGGTCTCGGGTTGATCCGGGTCGCCGCTGATGGAGATGGGTATTTCCCCCACCCCGAAGACGTAAAGCATATTGAACTGCCCCGGGGCAAAACGAAAACCAGGCTCGCCGGCAGCGGGGGCCAGGGTCAGGGTAAAGGTGTCCCCGGTCTCCCGGTTCACCTTCAGGACCCGGAAAGGGGCGGGCAGCATGGGGTCGGCTAGGGCGTTTAGCATATTTGTATAACGGCTGTCAGCGGTCAGCTTTTCGCTTTTCGCTTTCCGCTTTCCGAAATTCTCAACTGAATGAAAACACACCCCAATTTTTGAGCTGACAGCTAATAGCGAATAGCTAATAGCTGACAGCTATTTCCCATAAAAATCCACCAATTGCAGGATAGTCACCCGAAATTGCACCGCCAGCAGATGCGCGTATCTTTTCATGAGCGCGTAGCCCAGTTCGTGATCCTGTTCGCATCGTTGCATCAAGGCCTTGACGTCCAGGGCCAATACCCGGGTGAGGTGCACGGCCCGGGCGTCGAAGTGCCAATGATACGGTTTCTCGAACCAGAGCCAACCCAGGGCCTCGCCTTCCACCAGGGTCGCGATGGTAATGGGACCGCCCCGGGCGCGAAAAATTTCCACCGACACCTGGCCGGAATTGATGAGATAAAAGCGGGCGGCCTCCTCCTGCTCCCTTAATAGAAACTCCCCGGCGTTGAAGTTCACTTTGGCCGCGCATTCGGCGATGATTTTCAGGTGCCTGGAGTCCAGGCCCTGCAAAAAGGGGTGGGCCGCCAAGATCGGCTCCAGCGTCTCCATGCCGTTACTCCCGTTTATCGTTTTCCGTTTTTTGTTTTGTTACCAACCCCTGGCCCCTGACCCCTGATTCCTCGCTTTCCCGGATGGCCCGGACTTCCTCGGTAATATCGATGGCCACCGGGCACCAGGTGATGCAGCGGCCGCAGCCCACGCAACCCGAAACCCCGAATTGGTCGATCCAGGTGGCCAGTTTGTGGGTCAGCCACTGGCGGTAGCGGGACCTGGGCGTAGCCCGGACGCTGCCGCCGTGCAGATAGCTGTAATCCACGGTAAAGCAGACGTCCCAGCGCCGCCGGCGCTCGGCCTGCTCCCCCGTCAGGCCGGAGGAATCCTCCACGGTATGGCAAAAACAGGTGGGGCAGACCAGGGTGCAGTTGCCGCAGGTGAGGCAGCGCGCCGCCACCCGGTCCCACTGGGGATTTTCATAATTACGATAAAGTAAGGCTTTGATGTCCCCGGTATCCAGAGTTCGCCCCATCTCCCGGGCGGCTTGGGCAGTGGTTCGGGCTGCGGCTTCCTGTTCTGCGGCTTCGGCCTTTCTGTGGGGAATTTGGCTGACTACCTGGCGCCCCCGTTCCGTGCCCACGGCCGCCACAAAATAGTGACGGTCCCCCTCCAGGATCTCCGTCAGGGCCAGGTCGAAACCGGATGCGGCCTTAGGCCCCGCGCCCATGGAGGCGCAGAAGCCGGTGCCGCAGGCATGGCCGCAGTTGACCGCCAGGATAAAGGCCTGCTCCCGCCGGGCCCGGTAATGGGGGTCAATAAATGGTCCCTCCAGGAAGACCCTGTCTTGCACCGCGATGGCCTGGAGGTCGCAGGCGCGGACACCGATAAAGGCGAATTTTGGCGCGTCCTCATCGACAGGGAGGATTTGCAGGCCGTCTGGCTGGAGGCGGGCCTGCCATAAGCGCCGCCGGGGGGGATAGAGGAACTGCTTCCAGGATTGCTGGCCGACCCCATAGCCGAAGAACCGCGGCTCCTGCAAAGGCCGCAGCCGGAAAAAGCCCCCCTGCTGTTCGTCCCCCCAACCCCGGGGCAGCGCGTCGATGGAGGGTAGATGGTCATAGACCAGGGAGCCGTGGCGCAGGGTGGGGCCTAATACCCGATAGCCCTCGTTGCCGAGGACCTCCAGCAATTGCCGGAGTCCTTGGATATCCAGAACTGCCTCATCTCCCAAGTTGGCGAAAGTTGGGGGCATTGCCGGTCGCTCTCCCGGGCCCGTGCGGCAGGAGGATTTTTAACAAATTGGGCTAAGTATAGTAATCCGGGGAGAGAGCGTCAAGGCTAATTCTTCGAGACCATAAGAAAAGGGGCGGCCCCATGGCCGCCCCTCAAACTGCGGAAAGAACCGTATTCCGGGATTACCCGGGGCCGGATTTAGAAGGTATAGAACGCAGTGATCATCGGGGTGAATTTCTGGACGCCGTTTTTACCCCAGAGGTCAAGAGAGGCGCCTGCGGCCAAAGCCAATTTATCCGTGGCCAGGAATTCGATGCCCGGCAGGATGCCGATAACCGTTTGGGGAGTCTGGTAACCCTGAAAGGTATTCAGGTTTTGCCAGGTCCAGGTGCTGTAAACCTCGAACAATAAGACCCACTGCTTGGCAACGGGCAGTTCCAGGGCCAGGTTGACGTTCAGGTATTCCCGGGAACGCACGTTGATCGGGCCTTCTTCACCATGGATTTTATAGATGTTGATGGGGCTGTTGAACCAGATCTGGCCGTGCACCAGCAACGGGTTGATGTATTTGAACAGGTTAAGACCGGTGATGAAGTTGAAAGAGCCGGTGCCGATGGCATCCTGGCCCAGGCGGCCCGGGTTGAGATTGGAGGCGTGGCCGGTGGGGAAACCCACCCCGCCCACCGCGGTCAGGGCCGGCATATAAGTCCCTTCCGGCAGGAAGTTGTATTTGGCCACTGCGGTGATATCGCCGATGGAGCTGAAACTGGCCGATGATTCGTTATTTGGTCCCCGCAGGCCCCGATTGATATCATTGACCCAGTTATAGACGAAAGGCACCACGACATAGGTTTCCAGGTCTTTGGTGGGGCCATAGATAAATTTCACCGGCATGAAAAAGGTCTGAAAATTGCCCCCCGGGCTCACCGACCGCCAGTTATTGGTGAAGACCCCAGGGTAAAGAGACATGGCCCACCAGACCTGCATGGCGAATTTGCCAGTGGTGATAGGCAGACAGGTGTCGCTGATCATGGGTCCGCAGGTGGTGGGAGCTCCGGGAGCCTCCTCCTTTTTTTCCTCCGCGACTGCCGGCGGCTTGTCCATCAAGGCCGGCGAACCGGCTTGGGCGAATACTGCTGCGGGCATCAGCCCGGCAACAAAACATGCCAGCATGAGGCCGGCCAGAACCTTTCCCAGGCTGCTCCCCTTAAGTTTAAACTGTGTTAACATCATGGTTAATCCCCCCTAATCTCCAAATATATTTGCCGCAATTGCGGCCATTTTTAACCTTCAATAAACCTGTTTGTAAGAATAAACACAAATTATTTATGACGGAGGAGGGGCCTCCTCCGCCTTCCTGGTTAAACCGCGGCTTCCCCGGTTTCCCCGGTGCGGATGCGCATAGCATTCTCCACCGGATAGACGAAGATTTTGCCGTCCCCGATCGCCCCGGTTTTGGCGTTATCGGCGATGGTATTTATCAGCTTTTCCACTTCTTCATCGGCGCAAACGATGTCCAGCCGCGCCTTCGGCAGGAGGTCAACTTTGAACTCCAGCCCCCGGAACTGTTCCACCAGCCCGGTTTGACGGCCATGGCCCTCGATCCTTTCCACCGAAACTCCCGGATGGCCGTCGCTCTCCAGGGCATCCAGGACATCCCTCAATTTCTCCATCCGGATTATTGCACGAATCTCTTTCATAATCGTCTCCTCGACAGCCGGGACAGGGGAGGCGTAGCCCCCGCCTCCCCCTTGATCCGGTCTATGGTTTAAGTCCTGGGGATATAAAACTCGGGATATCCCGGAGTGCCGTGTTCCACAATATCCAGTCCCTGCAATTCTTCGTGGGGGTCAACTCGAATACCGATGATCGCATCCAGGGCCTTGAAAAGGATGAAGCCGCAGCCAAAGGCCCAGGCGATCACCACTACGATGCCGATAAGCTGCGATATAAGCTGCCCCGCGCCGCCGCCGAACAGCAGACCCTGGACAAAGGGAGCTTTGTCGGCATAGTTGCCGTAGGTGCCATCCGCAAAGATTCCCACCGCCAGCAGGCCCCAGACACCGTTGAAGCCATGCACCGACACCGCTCCCACCGGGTCGTCGATCTTCAAGCTGTCCAGGAAATAGACGCCGCCCACCACCACGAAGCCGGCCACGATGCCGATAATCACCGCGGCCCAGGAGGCGATCCAGGCGCAGGGAGCGGTGACCGCCACCAGGCCCGCCAGGGCCCCGTTCAAAGCCATACCCAAATCATATTTCTTGGTTCTACCCAACACCAGAAGCAGGGCGGTCAGGGAAGCCGCGGAAGCGCAGAGGGTGGTATTCACCGCGATCACGGAGATTCTCAGATGATGGGCATTAAAGGTGGAACCGGGATTAAAACCGAACCAGCCGAACCAGAGGATAAAGGTGCCCAACGCAGCCAGGGAAATGCTGTGGCCGGGAATGGCCTTAGGCTTGCCGTCCTTGCCCAGCTTCCCGAAACGGGGACCCAGGACGATGGCCCCGGCCAGCCCCACGAAACCGCCCACCGCGTGCACCACCCCGGAACCGGCAAAGTCCAGATGCCCCAGGCCGAAGGGCAGCTTGGACAGCCAGCCGCTCCCCCAGACCCAATGGGCGTACACCGGGTAGATAAACAGGGTGACCACGACGGAATAGACGAGATAAGCATTGAACTTGAGGCGTTCGGCTACGGCCCCGGAAACGATGGTGGCCGCGGTGGCTGCAAAGACCATTTGCCAGAAAAAGCTCAAATAAGTCTCAACGTCATAACTATCGCCCGCCAGGAAAAATTTGGAAGTGCCGATCAGTCCGTTCCAGTCAGTGCCCAGCAGGATGCCGTAGCCCAGGGCCCAGAAAGCCAGGGAGCCGACCACGAAATCCATCAGATTCTTGGTCATCAGGTTGGTGACGTTCTTCGCCCGGCAAAACCCCGATTCCACACAAGCAAACCCGGCCTGCATGAACATCACCAGGAAACCGCACAGCAGGATCCAGACGTAATCCACCGCCTTGCCCGGGTCGGCCTTCAAAGTGGCAGCGCCGGTGGGGTCAGGGGCCGTTTCCGCCCCGACCGCGGCAGCCAATAAAAAGACAGTCAGAAAGGCCAAAAAAAGAATGCGTCTCGACATAAAATTACCTCCGATAAATTTAAATCACCAATTCCGACCAGACCTTTTTTGCTTCTAGAAGCGCTCTTGGGATTATGCTCCTGGCAAACCCAGAGCAATAGGCGTGCCACCAGATAATTACCAATGATATTAATTACTTAAAATTGCCTTTCCCGAACCCAAATTACATTATTGTTAGCAATCGGTTACCTTTCATTCATTTATGTCAATTATCTCTTAAGGGAGGGTGCATTGATGGGTAAGTGCTATTTATCTTTAGAATAATGCTGTGGCAGGGCAGTTCAAAAAATGGGCCGAAGGCGGGGGAAATGGCCTTGCTGGGGCAGAAGAAAGGGAAGAGAGGGCCCCCCCAGGAGCCCTCTCGGTCTTACCGGAAACGTCTTAAACCTTAAACCGCGCTCTCCCCGGTTTCCCCGGTGCGGATGCGGATCACCTCCGCCACCGGGTAGACGAAGATCTTGCCGTCGCCGATCCTGCCGGTGCGGGCCTTGGTCACAATCGCGTCCACGATGGCATTCACCTTCTCGTCCGGGGCCACCACTTCGATCTTCACCTTGGGCAGAAAATCCACCTGATACTCCATGCCCCGGTAGACTTCCCGGATACCTTTTTGCACGCCGAACCCTTTAACCTCGGAGACCGTCATCCCCTGGACGCTCAGGGCGTGGAGGGCCTCTTTTACCGGCTCCAACTTAAAGGGCTGGATAATCGCTTCTACCTTTTTCATGTCTTCCTCCCGATTTTTTACAAGCTGTATCCGGTTTCACGGTGTTCAGTAGTGTCCAAACCGGCCGTTTCTTCATCAGCGGTTACTCTGAGACCCATGGTGGCGTCCAGGATCTTGAAGAGGATATAGCTGACCACAAAAGAGTAGATCAGGGTCACGCCCACGGCAATGGCCTGAATCCCCAACTGGCCGGGATTGCCGAAGAACAAGCCGTCGGCGCCCGCGGAGTTCACCAGTTTGGTGGCAAATAAGCCGGTGAGCAAGGCCCCCACAATACCGCCCACGCAGTGCACGCCCACCACGTCCAGGGAGTCGTCATAGCCCAGTTTGGGCTTGACCAGAACCGCCAGGTAGCAGATGACACCGGCCACCAAACCGATGATGATGGCGGACATGGGACCCACGTAACCCGCAGCCGGGGTGATGGCCACCAGGCCGGCCACCGCGCCGGAGGCCGCGCCCAGGGTGGTGGGTTTGCCGCGATGAATCCACTCAGCGCCCACCCACGACAGGGTGGCGGCGCAGGCGCCCAGATGCGTGGCCGTAAAAGCAGAACTGGCCAGAGTCCCGGCAGCCAGGGCGCTGCCGGCGTTGAAACCGAACCAGCCGAACCACAGCAGCCCGGCCCCCAGGACGGTCATGGGCAGATTATGGGGAATGAAGGCCTCAACGCCATTGCCGTAGCCGGCGTAACCCTTCCGGGGTCCCATGACCAGGACCGCGGCCAGGGCGGCGATGCCGGCGTTAATGTGCACCACGGTGCCGCCCGCAAAATCCAGGGCCCCCAGGCTCTTCAACCAGCCGCCGTCGCCCCAGACCCAGTGGGCCACAGGGTTGTAAACGATGGTGGACCATAGTACCATAAACACCAAAAAAGTGCTGAATTTCATGCGCTCCGCCCAGGCGCCGGTGATCAGGGCCGGGGTGATGATGGCGAACATGGCCTGATAAATCATGAAGGTCTGATGCGGGATAGTCTCGGAATAGGCCTTGAAAGGCTCGCCGCCCACACCGGCCAGACCCAGCCAGTCCAGGTTGCCGATAATGCCCCCCACATCGGGGCCGAAAGCCAGGCTATAACCGTAGATGGCCCAGAGGACACCCACCAGGCCCAACATGATAAAATTCTGCATGATGGTGGCCAGGACGTTTTTACTGCGCACCATGCCCCCATAAAACAAAGCCAGCCCCGGGGTCATGAGCATCACCAAGGCAGCGGACACCAATACAAAGGCCGTATCAGCCGGATTCATTGTTTACTTCCCTCCCTATGAGGATAAATAATTTCTAACAGCAGCATGAAGCAAGGATAATGCCACGTTATTTATCAATAATATCGATAAGATACCAACATAGAGAATTTTCCGAAAAATACAATAATGTCAGTAGCTAATTCAATTCAAGACATTATTGTATATTTACCAAATTGTTCCCCTCTCCCTCTCAAAAAGGACAGGAGCGGCAAGAATCGGGGCCGCGGATTTTAATCCCCCTGGATTTCTCTTTGTGATATGAATATCTTTAAATCTTGATGCGGTTTTCTTATCCGGGACGCGGGGGTGGTATGAAGAGTGACAAGAGCCGGTTTTTCTCGGGAAAGGTAAGGTCTGCCGGTAATCTCTCCTGGAGTAAAGGATTTCTTCTCTGTCTGGTCCTGGCCGTCTGGCTGGCCCCGGCTTGCAGGCACGTGTCCCCGCCGCCGCCCCCGGCGCCGGTTTACCCCACAAGGGTGATCACCGAGGACGGGGTCGCCTTCATGATCAGCCGTTTCCGGATCCCCGGCACCCGCCAGGAGCTCACCCTGCGTTACGACACCGCCAAGCAGTGGATGGCCCTGAACCTGCTCCAGAGAGTGCAGTTCAGCGGCCCCGTCAAGGACGGCTACCGACAGGCGGAGATCACCCTCACCGCCGGAGAGCGGATGCAGGCCGAAGTCTATGTGAACTTCATAGTGGAAGGGGAAACCGACCTGGGTTACTGGAATATGTCCTTATCCCGGATTAACCGCCTGGACCTGGGCAGCGATTGATATTAACTAATGGCCATCCAGGTCACGGTCTTTCTGGCGGGCTTGGCCCTGGGAAGCTTCCTCAACGTGGTCATCACCCGTCTGCCCCTGGGGGAGCGGGTCTGGGCCGGCCGCTCCCGCTGCCCGCGCTGCCTGGCCCCCATCCCCTGGTATGACAACCTGCCGCTGGTCAGTTTCTTTCTTCTCGGGCGCCGCTGCCGCTCCTGCCGCGCCCGGATTTCCTGGCGCTATCCCGCAGTGGAGCTGGCCGGGGGGCTCCTGGCCCTGGCGCTCTGGGCCAGGTTTCCCGGAGGCTACCCCCTCCTGGTCTACGGGCCGTTCGCAGCGGGGCTGATCGCCCTTACCGGCCTGGACCTGGAGCACCGCTGGCTCCCGGATGTCATCACCCTCCCGGGCATCGCCCTGGGTCTGGTCTTTTCCCTGGTTTTTCCCCACCTCACCTTTCTGGAGGCCCTGGCCGGGACGCTGGCGGGCGGCGGCATCTTCTTCATTTTGGGATGGAGTTACGAAAAAATTACGGGCAAAATGGGGATGGGGGGCGGGGACGTGAAGCTGATGGCCCTCATCGGGGCCTTCCTGGGGATTAAGTCCGTGCCCTTCGTGATTCTCATCAGCGCCGCCCTGGGGAGCCTAGTGGGCCTGGCCGCGGTCCTGATCCAGGGCGCCTGGCGCCGGGGGGGATGGCGCACGGCGGCCATTCCCTACGGCCCCTTTCTGGCCGGAGCCGCGTTGCTTTATCTTTTCGGGGGTGGGGAATTCTTGCGGTTATTATTGCTGGGGGATTAGGATAGTTTTTTGGGGTTCGCTTTTTGCTTTTCGCTATTCGCTTTTAGTCTTTAGTTTTTGTTTTTCAAAAAACAAAAGCGGGCCCGTAGACCCACTTTAATATCGATTACCTTTTTCTGACAAGAAACTAAAAACTAAAAACCAAAAACTCTCTTTATCGGCTAAAGACGCCCTGCTCCACAAACCTGGGGTCATATTCGCCCAGCTTGCGTTTAAAGGTCCAGCCGCCCACCTGTTTCAACCCCCAAGCCGCGTTCCGCACACTGCGGGAAGGGATGTTAAAGGGCAGGGAGACGACAAACACCCCCGCGGCGGCGGTGGTGGCGATCAGCCCCAGGGGACGCCCCACCAGGAGGTCGGCTGCCACTCTCACTGAACTGGGCTTGCTGTGGTCGGGGACTGCCCACCCGCGCTCGGCCTTTTCCAGGCTATAGGCCTTGCTTATGCTATAGGGTTCCTTGGCGGCCGCTAAACTCCCCCAGGTTCCCACCAGCATGATGCTCAAGATTATCGTCAGCATTAGCCGGGTCATCGCGGTCCCTCCTTGCTAATCCCAGGCATGGGCTATCTAGTTTATTCGGATACCACACTTTACTTCTTAAATCAAAATTAATACGGGCTATGGAACGGCTCCGCCGGTTTCGGAGTCTCCCGGCGCAAAGGCGGCGGCTCCTCCAGGCCCACTTTCTCCTTCATGTCGTGGGTGACCTTGGCTCCTTCTTCCAAGTTAGTGATAATATGCGGAGTAATCAAGACCAGGAGTTCGGTTTTTGCCTTACTGACCCTATCAGACCCGAATAAGGGGCCCAAGACCGGCATCTTTCTCAGGCCCGGGATTCCTGCCTGGGTAATGGTCTTGTCCTCCCGGATAAGTCCCCCCAGGACCACGGTCTGGTTGTCCCCGGTGATCAAAGAGGTCTTGGCCTGGCGCACCGTAAAGGTGGGGGTGCCGCTCACCCCGGTGCTGGTGCCCTTGGCGTCGCTCACCTCCTGGGCGATCTCCAGGGTCACCATGCCGTTGGCGTTGATCTGGGGTTTCACCGAGAGGATGATGCCGGTGTTGCGATACTGCACCGTGGAGGTCTGGAAGGAGGTGGTCTGGCTCACCAGGGGCACCGACTGGGAAGTAAGGATGGGCACTTCCTCGCCGATCATGATGGTGGCCTCCTGGTTGTTGGCGGCCATGATGTGGGGTGACGCCAGGATGTTCACCTTGCCCTGGGAAGCCAGGAGATTGATGAGGGTCCTGATTTTGTTCAGCGTGTCGGTGGCCACAAAGGTGAAACCGCTGGCCGCGGTGAATGCGGCCGAAGCCGGGCCGGAGATGCTCACTCCGGTAAAGGTCGCGGGCGCGGTAGCGGAAGGCGTGGCGGTGGTGCCGCCGGTGGTGCCGGTGGAGGTGCCCGCGGGTGCGGCGGTGCCCCCCAAAAGAAACTCGATGCCGTATGCGAGATCGTCCGTGAGGCGGACCTCGGCCACCAGCACTTCGTTCAACACCTGCCGGGGCATGATGTCCAGGCTTTTCAGCAGCCGGGAGATGATCCGCCATTCATGCGGCGGGGCCACGATCACCAGGAGGTTGTTCTCCTCGTCGGGAATGATGCGCACCCCTTCTTTCGGAGCCTGCCCGGGTTGCGCGCCAGCGCCCGCGGGCACGGCCCGTTCCTTCAAGGGTTCGCCCGCTGACTCCTTGCCCAGCCCTAAACCGGTTTGCCCCCCCAGGCCGCCGGTCCCGCTCATCCCCGATCTGCTGCTGCCTAAACCGCCGGTGCCCGTAGTCCGCTGAGTGCCCATGCCGCCCATGCCGCCTGCGCCTTCTCCCCCGCCGCCCATGCCCCCGGGGCCGCCGAAGGGGGAGGTCCCGAGGCCCCTGGCCCCGGTTTCCGGCTTCTTCTCCTTGATGGTGGGGGCCGCGGCCTGGCCGCCGTAGGCCTGGGTCAGAAGATCGGCCAGATTCTTGGCCTTATAATTCTCCACGTGGTAGACATGGATATTGGCCAGCATGTCGGTGCGCAGGTCCAGCTGCTTGACCCAGTAACGGGCCCGCTCCATCAACGGCCCGGAGTTGGCCAGGATCATCACCGCGTTGAGGCGCTGCACCGGCAGGAAGCTGACGCCGAATTTCCCTTTCTGGGCCAGGGCGCCGTAAGCCGAAAAGATCACTTCCAGCTCGCTGATGATCTCGTTGGGGTCGGTATTTTCCACCTTAATCACCCGCACCATGGTTTTGGCCAGGGACTTGGTGTCCACCATGTGCACCAGTTGGAGCAGCTTTTCCACGTTGGCGGGGTAGTCGACGATGATCAGGGAATTGTGTGCGCCCTCGTTGATGTTGCCCCCCGGGGACAACAAGGGTTTCAGCACCGCCACCAGATCCTTGGCGATGGTCTGCTCCGGGAAAACCACCTGCGCGGTCATGCCCACCGGGGTCTCACCCCGGTGCAGCACCGGCATGGACTGTTGGGCCGATTTTTCCAGGGGTACGATCTTGTATTGAGTGCCCACTTTAATCATGGTGGCGTTATTGACCAGGAGAATGGTCTCCATGATCCCCAGGATTTCCGTTTCCGTCAGCTTTCCTGAGGCCCGCACGTTGGCGGTGCCCTTTACCCGGGGATCAATGGTGTAGTTGATGCCCAGGGTATCCCCTAAAACCCGGACGGCCTCCACCAGGTCCGCATTTTTCAGGTTGAGGTCCAGGGGGTAGACCTTTTCCCCTTCCTTGGGTTTGGGCTTCTTGGCGGTGGAGACTTTTTTAATGGCTGCCGTGTACTGGTCGGTGCCGAAATCCTCCAGGCCGGCTTCCTTGCGGGCCTTTTCTATCTTTTTCCGGATAGATTCCTTGGACTCCGGTTTCGCCGCGGGAGGTTTGCTCACACGCACCGGCACCTGCGGGGGAGGGGGAGGAGGGGTGGGGGCGGTAACCGTGCTGGGGCCCGCGCAACCCGACAGGCCCAGGGTCAGAAGCAAAATGAGCAGCCGCGTCAGACCGCTCTTGCCGCCCGGCCGGCCAATCCATCCTTTGATCGCACGTTTGATCATCGACACCAAGGCCTCTATTCAGGGAAGTTTAAGGTTTTCTTGCCTTCTTTGCCAAGGAAAACTACCGCCTCATTGGAAATCTCCACCACCTTATACCCCTCCCATTCCTCCCCCTGGCGCACCACCTGCACACCGGGCTGGGCCTGCTTGCCCCGTACGGCTTTTTCGCTGATCAGGGCCGCCCTGTCTGCGCCGATGATAATGGTGCCCAAAAGCGTACGTCCTTCCAGGCTGCCCTGGGTCTTGGCGGTTTGGACGGTGGGATCGGGACCGGTCCGGTCCTGGCTGAAAAGATTTTTAGCGGAAACCACGGAATAGGCTTTCAAGGGTTGGGTATCCCTCAAGGGGGTGACCTTGGGCACCTCTGGCCCTTTCCGGGAGGGGGAGGCCCCGGGCGCCAGGTCGTTGCCGAACCACACCTGGAAAATCCCCACCAGGAGCAGGCAGATACCCGCCAGCAACGCCAGTTGCCAATAGAAACTGCGGCGCCAAATCAAGCGCTGGCTCCCTTTTTCTTGATCAGGCCCGTCACCACCAGATTCACCTGGAGCGTTTGGGTCTGATCCCTTTGGGTGGCCATCCAGCGGGGGGCGTTAATCTCCATTTCCGGGATGAACAACAACTTCTTGTGATGTTCCAGGTGATAGAGAACGGTGAGCAATTGGGCCACGTTTCCCGATAGCTGCACCTGCACCGGCACTTCCTGGTAGGAACCGGCGTCCCGGGCTTGCAGGACCTTGGTGCTGGTCATTTGCACCCCGTGGGCCCCTGTGATGTTTTTCAAGATTTCCTGGAGGTCCGCGGAGGCCACCCCGGGGTTATCCCCGGCCAGGAATTGCCCCTCCATCTGTCCCACCGTGGTTTTGAGGGCCTGAAGGGCCTGGGCCACCTTGCCTTTGCTGTCCCGCAAGGTCTGGTAGCGCACCAGGAGCTGGCGCTTGCGCTCCAGGTCCTGGTCCCAGCTGCTCTGCAAGGCCATCAGCGGGTAAACTATGACAAAGTAGAAGACCAGCAGCAGTAATAACCCTGCTCCCAACCAGACGAGACGCTGCTGCTGAGGGGTCAGCCCCTCAGGGAGCCAGTTCAGGTCCTTTAATTTCTGCTTTAATTTTAAAATGTTCGAGCTTATTGGCATCGGTCACGATCGGGGAGGCGAATTCCGTTTTGGTGAGCCACCCGGATTTCTCCAGCAGAGGAATTAAATCCGCGGCGGACCTGGACATGCCTCCCATCTCCAAATTTTGCTGACTGACCCTTAAGTTAAAAAGCCAGGTATGTTCCGGAATCAATTGGGTCAGGTCCTTCAGGACCTTGAGTTTATTGGGCGTTTGCTCCAGGCGCCGGAGGTTCTGCATCTGCTTGGCCAGGGCCCGGGCCTCCTCCAGTTGCTTTTCCACCTGGCGGACGTCCGGGGTGATCTTGGCCAATTCCTGATCCACCTGGTAGAGCTGGACCCGCTTGTGCACCACCAGGCTCCCCACCCAGAGAAACGCCAGGGCCACCAGAACCAGCAGCAGCCACTTTTGCAGGGAAAAGCCGGTGGACCCGGCCGCGGCCCGCTCCTCCGGCGGCAGCAGATTGATTCCCACCGGCACTTTTCCCAGGCCCCGGAGCGCGGCTCCTGCCGCGGGCAGGGCCGCGGCCTCCAGGTCTTTTTCCGGAGGCAAGCCTTGCATGGTGAAACCGCTCGGGCTGACGACCGCCAGATTCTCCTGCCGGGCCAGGGCGGTGATCTCCGGCGCGGCGGCCATCGGCCCGTAAAGACCCAACGCCAGAGGCGGGCTGCCGGCCTCTTGCAAGCGCCGGAGTTCCGCGGCTAAAGCCTCGCCGACGCGCTGCCCCGGCTTGGGCCGCAGGAGTTTGGAGAAACTTAGGGTCCGCCCCTGGATATGGGTCAGCTCCATGGCGCCCTGCTCCTCCCGGAGGAGCAGCCAGGAAGCCGGCAATTTCCCCCCCAGGAGGCTGAAGGCATTGGCCGCGGCCGCCGGTCCCGGCTCCAGGGAGTTAGGCCTTAACCCCACCCGGGTGAGGAGTTCCAGACATTCCTCCACCGGTTCCCGGAGCAGGGCCAGCAACATCAAATGAATGCCGGTTTCCGTTTCCCTGATAACCTGGAAACCATAATATAAGCGCTCCGCCGGAATCGGCAAGAAGCGGTCCAGCTCATAACTCACCACCTGGGCCAGGTTTTCCGCGGCCGCCAGGGGCAGCTCCGCCTCCCGGAAAAAGCCCAGGTCCCGGCTCACCGCCAGGTTCACCGGGCTGTTGGCCAGGCCCCGGGAAGAAACGATCTCTTGCAGGCGGGTTTCCAGGGAGTCAAGATTCCTTTGTTCCCGGAGCAACCTCTCCAGGTGCGCCACCTGCGTGCCCGCGAAACCTTTCCGCACCTGTACCAGGGTCAGCCCGCCGGGTTCCAGGTACACCCCCAGGCTCCCGCCTTCCGTTAACAGGGTCGAGGAGATCGTCTCCCACAAATTAAGCCGTTTTAAGTTCATGCCTGTTCTTCAACCGGGATAAGGATAATCATCCGCCCAATAAACAAACTGCCAGGGCGGATTTCCCCTTTGATTGAGCCGCACCACCGCCTTGATGGTATGGCGGGCCCCCTCTCTATTATTTATCATGCCCGTGGCCAAGATGGTAAAAAAAGGCGAGCTCCGGAAGGAAAGGTTTTGGATCACCGGCGCCAATCTGGGGTCCCCGGTCAACCGCGGCATCACCGCCTGGGGGCGCAAAGGGGCCGCCTCCCGTTCCTGGATGAATATCCGGGCCAGGTCCCCGGGTATTCCCAGGCCCTGCATCACCTCCAGAGGGGCGGCGTTCAGGTTTACCTGAGCCGCTCCCACAACCGTGAGAAAGGAGGCCAGGCGCACCGGCAGGCCGGTTCCGGCAAAACCCCGGACCCAGTCCAGTTCCTCGACCGTGTCGAACAGGGCGTTTTTGGACGGATAGGGGGGTTCCAAACCCAGATAATAGTCGCTCTTGGCGCCGTAGGGGCGGGGTTGGAGACCGGCTTGCCGCCAATCCTGGATAGAGTCCACCATGACCCGCCACTTCGCCTCGGGAATACCCAGGGCGATAAAAAGGTTGGCCAATATTTTGTCATCGGCCCGGTTCAAATTGATCTTCCCGGCTTCGTCCGCCACCCGCATTTCAATCCGGCCCCCGGGCAGTTCCACCACGTGGCGCCTCTGGTCCCCGATCCAGGGCTGAGGCCGCGGCTGCAGCTGCATCTGGGATTCCTCGACCCGCATCTCGCTGAACTTGGCTTCCGACATTTTGGCCAGGGCGTAATAAATCCCGGCTTCGGCCAGGCTGTGGCACTGCCGGGCTTCCCGGAAATTCGCCGCCAGCCTGATCTCCGTGCGCCATTCCTCGGCCCAGCTCAGAATCACCACGCTGAGCAGCGCCAGGACCCAGAGCACCAGCAGCAGGATCACTCCTTCTTCTCCTGCCGGGGGCGCAGGACTCCGGGCCTTAACCTCTTCTGCCCGGCATCTGCTGCTGGGGACCGGTCGTATCCGATACATGGATGGGTATTAACCACTCCTGGGGGTTCTGCCCGCCGAAGGCCAGTTGGATTTTCACCCACTCGGGCAGGCCGCCGTTTTTAGTAGCGTCCCAATTGTCGTATTCTTTGCCGCCAGCGCCGTAGAGGAAGCGGACGGAACCCACGTTTTTCAACAGGATCTGCCGGAGTTCCACCCCTTCCCGGTCCCGGATCCAGTTGATATTGCGGGTCTGCTCCACGGCCAAAACCCCCTGCCCGGCTTCGTCCCGTCCCACCAGGACCCGCCAATGGTAGATGCCTCCGGGGTTGTGGGCCTCCAGAGGCAGGAAGGTAAAAAACCTGATCTGCTGGGGTTCGCCGAAAAAGTACTTATTGGCCTCTTTGACCTCTTTGATCCCTAAGGCTGCGGAACTCAAGCTCCTCTCCAGGAAACTCTGACCCACCCGCAGTTCCTGCAGGTTGGCCGCGGCGTCCTGCCCCCGCCGCACCGCCTTCAGGCTCAGGTTCAAGGAGGAAAAGGCCACCAGGCTCAGCAGGGTGACCAGGGACAGGGCCAGCATTAATTCCAAAAGGGTGAAGCCGCTGCTGGCCGGATTAAATTTCCCCTTCATGTTTAGCGCTCTGATATGAGTAGTTCCAAGTTCCAGGTTCCAAGTTCCCAGTTAAGGACAGCCCAACCTGTTCCAGGGTTCTTTTAACTTGGAACCAGGAACTGGGAACTTGAAACTTTTTCTACGACTTTTTCTGCACCGTCGTCCTCAAGGTTTGAAATTCCACCGACTTGGTTTTCCCCCGTTCCTCCCAGGAGAGGGTCACCCTTAGCAAGCTGCAAACCAATTGTTTGTCCTGGGGGCCATAAGGGGCTTGGAACTGCGGCTCCAGGCTCACCTGGTAGGCAAATTTCCCATCTTTGCCGGTAAAGTGGCCCCGGGCCAGGTCCTTGTCCCCGAATTCCTCGAGGATCTTTTGCGCGGCCAGCACCGCCTGGGTATTGGTCCGGGATGCCTCCTGGGCCCGCAGGGCGGAGGCTAACACCTCGATGATGGCGAAGAGCACCAGGCCCATCAGGGCGGTGGCCACCAGCACCTCCAGGAGGCTGAACCCCTCGGCCTCTTTCTTCCCGGCCCCGGACTTTTGCTGGTTCATGACTTTGCAGGCTTGAGGCTGACTTTGCCAGTAATGATTTCCACGTCAATGACCTGGCTGACTCCGCCCTTGTCGGTCAGCACCAGGTACCCGCCGCTGGAGCTGCCGTCGCCGTAAAAGGCGATGTAGCCCCGGCGGCCTTCGCGATCCTGCCAGACCAGGTGGGCCTCCCCCACACGCATGCTCCGGGATAATTCCCCGCCCTTGGACGTCCCTTCCAGGCGGTAGCGCCCGGCGCTCAAGTCGAGGAAAACCCGGACCCGCTGGTGCCGGCTGGCCGCCAGGCTCCTCGCGGACCTAAGAGTGGTCATCAGTTGCCTCAGGCTGGCCTTCTCCCGCTCCCGGTGCCAGGTGCCGTACATGGTGGGCGCCACCAGCCCCATCATCAGCACCAGGAGGGCCATGACCATCACCAATTCCAATAAGGTGAAGCCGTGTTCCCCCTGTTTGGCAAAGTTCCGGGTTCCGGGTTCCAAGTTCTTAGTCCTGGTGATTGGCATCCTCAATTGGCAATGTCGGTGTTCTCCCCTTCCCCGCCGGGTTGGCCGTCGGCTCCGTAGGAATAAATGTCATAGGCGCCGCGTTCGCCGGGAAATTTATAGACATATTCCCGGCCCCAGGGGTCTTTGGGTGCGGTCTTAATATAGGGTCCCGCCCAATTGGGCATGTTATCCGGACGCTGGTACAGGGCTTTCAGCCCCTCTTCATCGGTGGGATAGCGGCCCACATCGAGATAAAACAGGTCGATGGCGGTTTCCAGGTTCTTAATGTCGGCCTGGGTGATTTTGGGTTTGGCCTTCCCCATGACTCCCATCAAGCGGGGCGCCACCATGTAGGCCATCATGCCCAGGATGGCGATAACGATCATCAGCTCGATCAAAGTGAAACCGGCGGAGCGTCTGTCTTTTCTTTCTTTTTTGCTCAAGGCGGTTATCCTCCCGGTTAGAAAGAGATCTCGTACAGGTTCAAAATCGGCATCAGCAGAGAGACGATAATAAAGGCCACCACCAGGGACATGGTCAGGATCAGGACGGGCTCCATCAGGGCCATCAGCCGCCGCACCGCGCTGCGGGCGTCTCCCTCCAGGGAGTCGGCCGCGGCCAGGAGCATCTCACCCAGGTGGCCGGTCTCTTCGCCGATGGCCACCATCTGTAAAAACAGCTCCGGCAGCAGCCCCACTTTTTTGAGCATCGCCGACAGGGGTTGGCCTTTTTCCACTTCGGCCTGCACGCCCTCCAGGGCCTGGGCCATGTAGCGGTTGGGCACCGAGGTGGTCACCACCCTTAATGCGGCCACCAGGGGCACGCCGTTATTCAGCAGGGTCCCCAGGGTCTTCGCAAAAAAAGCCGCGGAGATGCGCTTGGTCAAGTCCCCCACCAGGGGCGCCCGCAGCTTGGCCCGGTCCACCGCCATCTGCCCTTTGGCCGTGCGCAGCAACCTGATCAGGATTAAGGCGGCCACCCCGGCCAGTATCCCGCCCACCCACCAGTAAGCGCGGAAGGCGTTGCTGAAGGAAAGGAGCAGGCTGGTGCTCCAGAAAAGGGTCTGGCCCATCTCCTTGAAAAAGGACTCGAAACGGGGCACCACGTAGACCAGCATGAAGACCACGGAGAGGCTGCCGACGCCAGCCAGGATCATGGGGTAGATGAGCGCGGTGGTCAGGTAGCTCTTGAACTCGCTCACCGTCTTCAGGTATTCGCCCAGCCGGGCCAGGGCCACTTCCAGAAAGCCGCCGGTCTCCCCGGCCTGCACCAGGCTGACGTACAGGGGCGAAAAGGCCCGGTGGCGGCTCAGGGCCTCGGACAGGCTCTTGCCGGCCTGGAGGTCCCGGAGCACCTGGCTGATCACGGCCTTCATTCCCTTGCCGCCGGTCACCTCCAACAAGGCCTGGAGGCTGCGCTCCAGGGGCAGGCCGGCTTTGAGCAACGCGGCCAGCTCGTTGGTGAAATGGACCACCTCTCCCGGTGATACTCTCCGGACCCGGGCCCACTTCAGGCTGAGCTGCCATCCTCCGGGCTTGGCCTCCTCGGTGCCGATGCGCAGGGGAATCAAGCCCCCCTGCTGCAGATGCAGCACCACCTGGCGCTCCTCCCTGGCCTCCAGGGTGCCCTGGATGATGTTGCCCCTCGGATCGCTGGCCCGGTAATGATAAAAAGGCATAGCTTTAAATACCGTTTTCGGTAGTCGGTTTCCGGTAATAACGGCGGCCAAAGGCCGCCTCCTGACCACTGGCCACTGGCCACTGATCACTGGCCACTGCTACTCCTGGGTCACCCGCAGCACTTCCTGGCTGGTGGTCATGCCCTGGGCCACCTTGGACCAGCCGTCCCCGGCCAGGGTCTGCATGCCGTTGTTGATCGCCATCTGGCGCAGGGCCGCGGCGTCGGCCCTTCTCAAGATCAACTGGCGGATGGACTCATCCACCAATAACAGCTCATAGATGCCGCTGCGCCCCTGGTAACCGGTCTGCGCACAGGCCGGGCAGCCCTGCCCCATGAACAGGCGCTCCGGCAAAGCGCCCGGAATCGTGCTCCGGAGTTCTTCCACCATCTCCGGCGGCAAGGGAGCCTTGCAGTCCGGGCAGATGATGCGCACCAGGCGTTGGGCCAGGATGCCGATGATCGCGGAGGCCAGCAGAAAGTCTTCGATGTCCATTTCCAGCAACCGGGTGATGGCCCCGGCCGCGTCGTTGGTGTGCAGGGTGCTGAAGACTAGGTGGCCGGTCAGCGCCGCGTGCACCGCGATCTCCGCGGTCTCCCGGTCCCGGATTTCCCCCACCAGCACCACGTCCGGGTCCTGGCGCACGATGTGCCTCAGGCCCCGGGCAAAGGTGAGGTTGATGGAGGGCTTGACCTGCATCTGGGTCACCCCGGAGAGACGGTATTCCACCGGGTCTTCAATGGTGATGATCTTCTTGTCCGGGGAATTGATGCGCTCCAGGGCCCCGTACAGGGTGGTGGTCTTGCCGCTGCCGGTGGGGCCCGTGACCAGGATCATGCCGTAGGGTTTGTGAATCAAATCGTCGAACTGCTTGAGTTCCCGGGCGGGAAAACCCAGGCGCTGCAGGTCCAGAATGACCTTCTCCCGGTCCAGGATGCGGATCACCATGGACTCTCCCAGCAGGGTGGGGATGGTGGAGACCCGGAAGTCGATATCATGCCCCTTGACCTTGAGGCGGAAGCGCCCGTCCTGGGGCAGCCTGCGCTCGGCGATGTCCAGCCGGGCCATGATCTTCAGGCGGGAGATGACCGCGGCCTGGAGCGCCTTGGGCGGCGACTCGGCTTCGTATAAAAGTCCGTCTTTGCGGTAGCGCACCCGGAAGGAGTCTTCAAAAGGCTCCAGGTGGATGTCGCTGGCCCCCATCTGGATGGCCCGGAGCACCAGGAGGTTCACCAGTTGTATGATGGGGGCTTCCCGGGCCATGTCCCGGAGGTGCCCGATCTCCGTGGTCTCTTCCGAGGCCACCTCCAGCTCCTCCGTGTCCAGGTCCCCCACCAGGCGGGCCATGCGGCTGCCCGGCTGGTACACCGCCTCGATGACTTCGAGAATCTCTTCCTCCGCGGCCGCTACCGGGGAGATCTCGGCACCCAGGGCCACCTCCATGGCCCGGTTGGCATCCAGGTCCTCCGGGTCGGCCATGGCCAGCAGCACCCGGCCGTCTTCCCGTTTCAAGGGCAGGCACCGGTTATCCTTGAGAAACCGCACGGACAGACCGGTAAAAGGCTCGATGGCCCCCCAGTCTTTCAGGCTGACGGTCTGGTTATTCATAAGTTATTCCTGTTGGTTAAGGAAAAAGTTAAAAGTAAAAAGGCAAAAACTATCATCGATGCGATTATTTTTTACATTTATGATTATTGGGCCAATAATGCGGGCTGATCTCGTCGGCTTTTTTTTGCCTTTTTACTTTTGCCTTTTTACTCAGCGGCGCCGGGGCATGGGGGCCGGCTCTTCCGGCTCCTCCGGCTCCGGGATATCTTCAGCCCCATCATCAGGCGGCTCCGGTTCGGGAGGAGGCGCGGGAGCCTGCGGGGGCGGCGGCGGGGGTGCAGGTGGGACCGGCGCTGCGCCTCCGGGAAGGCCAGGCCTCACCCTCCCCGGCCTGCCGGGAAAGGCTCCGGATGTCAGCGGGGTACTTGGCTTCCCATCGGAGCCCTCGTTGACAATATGCAAAGTGCCTTTATCATCCGTAAAACGTTTGATGACCGCCCCGCCGGGGCAAGAAAAAAGGGCCACCAAGGCCAGAGCCGCCAGGAGTCGGCCAACAGTAGCCCTAATCATGTAATTTCCCGTTTTCTGTTTCTCCATAAACTCTTGGACCGGCATCCTGCCGATTATCTTAACCACCTCATGTCTATATTTTAATGATCTATGGGGTAAAAAGCAAGAAAGGGCGGAGCGCTCCCGGGAAGTTGAGGGGAAAAGACTCACCACAGAGTCACAGAGGACACAGAGATTCACAGAGAAAGATTTAGCCCTGGCGGTAAACCGCCAGGGCTAAAATTTTATTCTCTGTGCTCCTCTGTGCCCTCTGTGTCTCTGTGGTGAAATTATTTACTCTCCAGAACCTCCCCCAGGGCGGCGATGACCCGGTCCTGGTCCCCGTCGCTCATGCCGGGGTAGAGAGGGATGATGACGCTGCGGTCCTGGAGGCGTTCGCTCACCGGCAGGGGGAATCTAAGGGGCGTCCCCAGGTAAGCCTCCTCACGGTGGGCGCACATCACCCCCCGGACGGTGCGGATGCCCCTCTCCAGCAGGGTCTGCATCACTTCTTTCTGCCCCCGGGGGCATTCTTCCTTGAGGATGACCCAGAAGGACTGCCAGTTGCTCCGGGCCCAGGACGGCTCCCGGGGCAGGTCGAGATGGGGATGACCGGCCAAAGCCTGCCGGTACCGGTCCGCCAGCCGCCTTCTTTCGGTAATGAGACCGGGCAGGCGCTTCAACTGTTCCCGGCCCACCGCGCCCTGGATATCGCTCAACCGGTAGTTGAAACCCACCTCCGGGTACTTCTCGAAGACTATCCCCCCGGCTATTTCCCGCTCCGCGGTGGACAGGGACATGGAATGGGTGCGCAGCCGGGCGATCCTGGCCATGATTTCCGGGTCCCGGCCCGTAACCATGCCGCCGTCCCCGGTGGTGATGACTTTGCGGGGATGAAAGGAAAAAGTGGCCAGGTCCCCGCGGGGCCGGCCGATATGCTCCCACTCTCCGGCTTTCAGGCTGATTTCGGAGCCGATGGCGCAGGCCGCGTCCTCCACCACTTTCAGGTTACGCTTTTCTGCTAAGGGCAGGATGCGGTTCAGGTCGCAGGGTATGCCAAGCTGGTGAGGCGCGAGAATAGCCCGGGTGCGGGGGGTGACGGCCGCCTCTATCAGGTCGGGATTGATGTTGCCGGTGGCATATTCCACGTCCACGAACACCGGCGTTGCGCCCGTGTAGCGCACCGCGTTGGCCGTGGCGATGAAGGAATGGGACACGGTGATCACTTCGTCCCCGGGGCCCAGGTCCAAAGCCGCCAGGGCCAGGTGCAGGGCCGCGGTGCCGCTGGAGCAGGCCACCGCCAGGGGCGCGGCCACCATGGCCGCGAACTCTTTCTCAAAGGCCGCCACCTCCGGCCCCTGAACCACCCAACCGGAGAGAATCGCCCGCCGGGCCGCGGCCGCCTCCTCCTCTCCCAGGGTGGGGCGGGCTACCTGGATCTGGGTCATTCCTGGCCTCCTTCAATAATTGGGGAAAAGGCCCAGAGGCATGGTCCCTAAAAATCTGTGCCCTTCCTCCTATGTTTTTGAAAAATTTCTTTATATATTCGCTATATTCGGCCGATACACCATTAGCCTGCCGATGGGAGGAGTTTGTCCATGACCGAAGAAAAGCCCCCTGAGTCTTGGGAAAGGCCCGCGGAATCTGTCGAAAAACCCCTGGAACTCCTTGAAAAACCTGGTGTGTCCCTGGAGAAGCAGCCGGAATTACGGGAGAGGCCGAAAGAAGTGGTCTATGCCACCCGGTTTATGATCGCTTCCCTGGTTTTGGCGGTTATCGCCTTTCCTTTAAGAGGGGCGGAACTCAAACCTCAGCTATGGTTTATCGGCATCTTTGCCATAGTTTTGACTATAATATTTACTCTGTTCTTATTGTTCATGATTCTGGGCGGCCGCAATTGGGCGAGATTATTGTATGTCACCCTGTTTTTTATAGGCCTCCCGTTCTCCCTCCCTACGTTCGTCATCACCTTTTCCAAAAACCCCGTGGCCGCGTTAGCTACGCTGATCCAATTATCTTTACAGACGATGGCGGTGGTATTGCTGCTGCAAAAGCCCGTCCGGGAGTGGTTCAGATTCGTTAAGCTGAGGAAATTGATGGGTTACCAAACGCCATAAAGAATCAGGTCTTCTCCAATTTATCCCAAGCCAGCCGGGCGGCTCCCAACAGGCCGGCGTCGTCCCCCAGTTTGGCGGGGACCACGCTCAGGGCCTCCCGGGGAAAGAGGGTGAGGCGGCGGTAGAGCTCCTCCTGGAGAAAGAGTTCGAAGACTTCCCAGGCCCGGGCGAAACGGCCGCCGATGACCACCCGGGAAATCCCCAGGAGGTGGACCACCCCGGCTATCGCCTGCCCCAGGCTGCGTCCCGCCCGCTCGAAGGCCTTAATCGCCAGGGGGTCCCGTTGCTGGGCCGCCACCACCAACGTTTCCCCGCCGATGGCCCCGGGGTCCGTCTCAAAGAGTTCCCGGAGGAAGGACCCCGCGCCCTTGGCCAACTGCTCCTTGACCCAGGTCACGGCCCAAAAACCCGAAGCCATGGTCTCCAGGCACCCCCGGTTGCCGCAATGGCACTTCCTGCCGTCCGGATCCACCGTCAAGTGGCCGATCTCCCCGGAGGTGCCCGCGGTTCCCGCCCAGAGGCGGCCGTTTAAGATCAAGCCGCCGCCCACTCCCGTCCCCAGGGTGATCCCCAGCATTTGGGGATGATCCACCCCCGCGCCCAGCCAGTATTCCCCCAGGGCAAAAAGATTGGCGTCGTTTTCCAGAAAGAGGGGCCAGGGGGATTGGGGCTGGAGGCAATGCACCAGGGGGCAATTGTCCAACGCCGGGATATTGGGGGAAAAGGCCACCCGGCCTTCTTCGGGCAGCACCCGTCCGGCCACCCCCATGGACATGCCCTTAACTTCCCCTCCCAATTCATCCGCTTTTTCCCGACAGACTTTCAGGTCCGCAGCCAGGGTATTCACCAACGCGGCCTGGTCGGGCATGCTGGCCGTGGCCCATTCCCAGCGCGCCAGGATCACCCCTCCCCGGTCCACCAGGGCCAGGCGGGCGTTGGTGCCCCCCAGATCAAGGGCGACGACTACCGGTTCTTTGGCCATATTAAAGACAGTTCAAAGTTCCAGGTTTATGGTTCAAAGTAGAGAATCATCTATTTTGCAAATCAGGGATAATTTCCGCCAGTTCTTCCTTGCCAATCGCGCCGGCGCGCACCAGACGGGGCGGAGTGACGGTAACATCCACGATGGTGGACGGCGCCCCCCCGGGGCAGGGGCCGGCATCCAGTATCAGGTCCACCTCCGGGCCGAATTCCCGGGCCACCTCCTCCGCCAGGGTGAGAGGCTCCCGGCCGGCGCGGTTGGCGCTGGTGCCGGTGAGGGGAAAGCCCAAGGCGGCCAGCAGGCGGCAGACCACGGCCTGCCGGGGTTGCCTCACGCCCACGGTGCCGGTGCCTCCGGTCACCAAGACCGGCAAGTCCTGCCGAGCCGGTAAAATCAAGGTCAGGGGTCCGGGCCAAAAGCGGTCCATCAATCGCCCCGCGATCTCCGGCGTCTCCAGGGCCACCTGCCGCACCATTTCTGCCTCGGCCACCAGGAGCAGGACCGGCTTATCTTCGGCCCGGCCCTTAAGGGCGAAGAGCCGCTTCAAGGCCCCGGGCTGATACGGGTCCACGGCCAGGGCATAAAAAGTCTCGGTGGGCAGGGCCAGGACGCCGCCGGCCGCAAGCAGGCGCCGGCTTTTCTCCCAAAAGAAGGCCGCGTCTTCGTCCCGCCACTTAAAGATGCGGCTCATGCCCCATCATACCTTCCCTGCATGCTCCTGACAAGGCTTGACGCTAATTTCTGCGCAGGTTAATAAATTATGGTGAGCGGTGAGCAACAAGCAGGAAAAATCCTGCCTGACGCCTTTTCTTTACTGCTCACTGCTCACTGCTTACTTTATGCGTCCCATGACCATCCAACCGGAATGTTACGACTGCCTGCTGCGCCTGGTGAACCTGACCGTGGACTTGGCCGGGGGTGGTCCGGAAAAGCAGGAACAGGCCCGAGAAGCGTCCCTGGGCATTATCCGCAGGGAATTCCGCCCCGGGGCCATCCCCGCAGCTATCGCCAACCTGTTTCACCGGGCCATCCGGGACGTGACCGGCAACCCTGACCCCTTCTCAGACCGTAAGAATGCGGAAACAGCCTTCCTGGGCCGCATGCACGCCCGCATCGCCTCCTCGTATAATGATGATTTGGATTCTCTCCTAAGGCTGGCGGTGGCGGGCAATACCATCGATTTTTTCCGGGGAGAGGAGGAAGTCACCCGGGAGATTCTCTCCCAGGTCAGGTGGACCCGGGCCGATCTGGGGCCTTTGCGCCGCCGGCTGGAGAAGGCCCCGGGCCTCCTCCTTTACCTGGCGGACAACGCCGGGGAGCAGTTTTTTGACCTGCCTCTGGTCAGCCATCTGCGGCGCCTGGGTTGGCAAGTCCTCTACGTGGTCAAAGGGGGTCCCATCCAGAACGATCTGACCCGGGCCGATCTCCGGGCCTCCGGCCTGGAGGAGGCCCTGGAGCCGGTGACAGATACCGGCGCGGCCACCGTGGGCCTGGCGCTGCCGGAGACCGGCGCCGTGTTTCAGGAACTCTACCGGCAGGCGGACCTCATCCTGGCCAAGGGTATGGGCCATTTCGAGACCATGAGCCATTTTCAAGACTCCCGGCTCTTTTTTCTTCTTCAGGCCAAATGTTCTCCGGTAGCCCAGGCCCTGGAGGTGGACCGGGGGGCGTTTGTGTTGCAGCGGGCTTTCGGGTCCTGATAACAATTTCAGTCAAAAAGACCTTCACAGTATGGGCGAACCTTGTGTTCGCTCTGAAGGCTCAGGGCGAACACAAGGTTCGCCCCTACAACAAATATCTATTTGATGTGGAAACAGGGTTAATCAACAATATTTCTTTAAGGAGACGGAAATGCCGGAAATCAAAGTTAAAGGAATGAGCTGCAGCCATTGCGCCGGCGCGGTGACCAAGGCCTTGCAAAGCCTGCCGGGGGTCTCGGAGGTGCAGGTGGACCTGGCAGGCGGCCGGGTCACCTATCAGAGCGCCGCACCCATCTCCCCGGCAGACCTGGCCCGGGTGATCAAGGCCGCGG
Source organism: Deltaproteobacteria bacterium (assembly GCA_003599195.1). Taxonomy (GTDB): domain Bacteria; phylum Desulfobacterota; class Desulfobaccia; order Desulfobaccales; family 0-14-0-80-60-11; genus SURF-52. The sequence continues at coordinate 37,490 of QZIZ01000168.1, forward strand.
GCTTCGAAGTGACGGAAGGCTGAGAACTGATATAGAAAGGCCCGGCGCGGCTGCCGGGCCTTTGATTTTATTACCAGAACTTGCGAGCTGACCGCGTTGCGAGGCTCAACGGCCGCGGCCGCCGCGGCCTCCCCCTCCGCCGCCGCCTCTACCGCCGCCGGACGGCGTCCGGACGCCTCCGCCCCCTCTGCCGCCGGACGGCGCGCCGCCCCCTCTAAACCCGGAGGGAGCGCCGCCTCGACCGGACGACGGCGCCCGCTGCATCTGGGGCCGGGGAGACGGGGCCGTCCGGGGGGCCCGCATTTCTCCGCCACCCCACCCCCGGCCGGTTTGCGGCCGGAACAACTCCTGCCGGCGGATCTGTTGTTCCTCCCGCCGGAAGCGCTGCTGTTGGGCCCTGGGGAATCCCCGCTCGGATTGCCGCTGCCGTCTGAACTGGTCCCGCACCTCCCGGGGCTCCCGCACCGACTGGGGGGGAAAACCCATGCCCCTTCTGCCGTCACCCACGGTCGCGCCCCGCCCCCGGCTGTCGGGAAGAGCCCGGAGACCATCGCGGTCCCGACCGTCACGAGCCCTGGGGACTTCAATCCGGCCTCCTTCCCGTCTGGTCCCCCGGATCACTTCCACGCCTCCAGGTCCCCGGGTGGTGATTCTCCTGGGCGCGGCCACCGCATCGGGACGCCCCACATTGGCCCGGGCCTGGCGCACGTCCGCGGCCTGCCTGATCCCCATGCGCCGCCCTTCCCGCAGTTCCCGGGGCACCGCCTCCCGGAGGTGTGCGTGGCGGTTCAATACCGCCTGGGGAGGCAAACCGTTCCGAATTCTATTGACCCGGACGTTATTCACGAATTTATTGATGTTGACGATATTGATGTTTGTAACCCGGGCCACAAAGGGAAATCTCGGGCCAAAGAAGAAAAACGACCGGGGTGCAAAGGGGAAGAAGAAGAAATCCGCCAACAAAAAGGTGCGGGGATAGATAAAGGGGATCGAGCTAAAAGGATAAAGATAGCCGGTGTTGTAATAAGAAAAGGCGGGCGCGTAAGGCAGCCCAAACCCCGGTAGAAAGTAGGGGGCCTGGCAAAAAGTCCAAAGAGGCGGAGAGATGCGATCCAACACCGGGGCCGCCGGGTCATATCCCCCCGGAGGATAATAGGCCGGGGCCGGCTCATAAGCGGGCGGGGGAATGGGAGCCCAGCCGATATAATCGTCGCTGGTGCGCCAGGCCACGGTGGCCGGATACCAGGTGGACCCCGGAGACCATACCCAACCGTATTCGTCGGTGGGCATCCAGTTGCCGTAATGATAGGTCGCCCACCCCCAGGGCTCATCCGTCTCGAAGACCCAGCCGTCCTCGGTGGGCACCCAACGGCCGTCCACATAAGGACGCCAGTTGGCGGTCACCGTGGTGGGATACCAGACCTGCCCGTAGTTGCCGTAGTCGATCCAGATGCCGTAACGGGACAGTTCGTCATAGAACATGGCCGCATCTTCCTGGGCTGCGGCAGCCGGGGCAGCCGTCCCCAACAACACCGCCAACATAAATACCGCCATTACGCCCAGGATTTTTTGATGGGTTCTCATTGCCTCTCTCCTTGGTACCATGCTGCCCGTCTTTAACTCTCTTAAGGAAAGTCCTGGGCTCAGGCCTGCGAGATTCTTGTCTATCAAATGTTTAGACAATCTCAAGGCCTGTTAAGTTTAAGATAAAAATTTATTCAGCCGGTTCAAGAGGGGTGATGAGAGTCTTTGGTGGGGAAGAATCTGAGGGACTGCGTCGTTAAGATGAGCGGCGTTTATCGGCGTGCATCGGCGGTCAATAT
>QZIZ01000035.1 GCA_003599195.1 Deltaproteobacteria bacterium
TTCATCCAGGAAGGCCTGGCCTTCTACCAGAAACGCCTCCGGCCCTTTCTGCAACTCTCCTTAAAATCCGTGCGCGCTGAAAAAGAAGAAGGGAAACTGCCGCCGGAGACCATCAAGGCCCGGGAAGGGGAACGCCTGCGAGCCGCCATACCCCCAAAATCCTACGTCGTGGCCCTGGACCCCCGGGGTAAAGAGTTAGACACCGGGGAATTCGCCGCCTGGCTCACTAATCGGGAAGAAGACGCCCGGCCCCTGGCCTTCCTCATCGGCGGCCACCTGGGGCTGGACCCGGCCACCTTGAATCAGGCCCACGAACGCCTGGCGCTGTCCCGCCTCACCCTCACCCACGAGTTGAGCCGCCTCATACTCCTGGAGCAGCTCTACCGGGCCCTGACCATCAAGTCCGGCCACCCTTACCACGTGTAAAAAGCAGGGGCCAGGGGTCAGGGATCAGGTTTTTTTCCCTGACCCCTGGCCCCTGACCCCCGGCCCCTGAAATAAAGGTGCTAAAGCAAGTACGATTATGCTACCGCCCCAATCCTCCTCACACCGCCTGCACTTCCTTGAGGCCGGGGACTTCCTTCAAGAGCATGCGTTCCACGCCCTGTTTCAGGGTCATCTGGGACATAGGGCAGCCTTTGCAGGCGCCGGTGAGCCGCACTTTGACGATGCCGTCGGTGATTTCCACGAGTTCGATATCGCCGCCGTCCCGCTGCAACAAGGGACGGATTTTTTCCAGGGCCTTTTCCACTGCTTCTTTCACAGGTTACCTCCAGAGGGTTTTCTTAAGACAAATAATACCTAATGGCAAATTAATTGTAAAGCCTGAAGCCCGCCGCCAAGGACGTGAAGCCGCGCTCAAGGACCTACTTCGAAGACTGCGGCGACGTGGGCCTTGATCTCTTCCTCACCCACTTCCACGGGGGTGGGGGGCGGGGCCGCAGCCTTCAAATAGGCCTCGCCCGCGCCCCGGGGATAGAGAATCTGCTGGTGGGTGGACACCTTTTGCAGACCCTTGATCTTCACGCCTGCGGCCTGGGCCAGGGCCTCCGCCAGCCGCCGGGCCTTGGCAAAAGCCTCCACTGCGGCCTGGCGCTGGAGTTCCTCCAACCGGGAATGGCCCCAATAAGGGCCGTTGACCCGGGAGGCCCCGTTTTGGAAGGCGGTGTCCATCACCGTTCCCAGCCGGGCCAAATCCCGGACTTCCACTTTAAAGCGATGGATCGCCTGGTAGCCGGTGACGGCCTCGGGCTTGGTCTTGCTTTGGTAGGCGCGCAAGGGAGTGAGGCGATAGCTGAGGCTCCGGACCTTCTCTTCCGGTCCCAAAAGCTTTTTCAGGGCCTGAAGCAGCCCTTCGCTGCGCCGGGCGTTTTCTCCGGCCGCGGCCTGGGACTGGGGGGCCTGGGTCTCCACTTCCAGGTCCAGGATGGCGAGATCAGGTTTGGCCAGGACTTTGCCTTCCGCGTCCACGCTGATGGTGGGGGAGACGGGCTCCGCACCCAGGGCGGCGCCGGAGGATACCAACATCACCGAAAACATCACCAACAGCCGCAGCAGCAGCACAGTTTTCTCCATTTCCACCTTCCTGCGTTGATCTTCCCTTAACAATAGGCCCTTTCGCCCCCGCAGGCAAGCGTATAAGTTCGAGTTCCATGTTGAGACCTCTGCTTAAGTCCCCCACTTGTCATTCTGAGGGAAGCGGAGCGACCGAAGAATCTCGCTTTTGGCGGCAAGGCTTTTCCCGGCGGTGCCGATGATTACAAGCAAATTGAACATCATGGTCGCCAAAAAACCAGATCCTTCACTCCGCTTCGCTCCGTTCAGGATGACAAAAAAGTGATTTTCGCAGAGGTCTCAGATCCCAAGTTAATCCGGGCGGGCACGGAGCCCGCCCCACGGCCATTTCATGACACCCGCTGACCACTGATTACTGATCACTGATCACTGACTACTGGCCCCTGGCTCCTGATCTCTTGCCAATCACCTTGAACTCCATTATATTTTAATCGGTTAAGATACCGGCGCTGGCGCCGGTTCGAGGTGGGCATGGCAGAACCGAATACCCGGGTTTCGCTCTGGTACTTTCTGGCGCTGATCTTGATTATCCTGTTGGCGCAGCAATATTTCATGACTCCGAAGACGGAAAATGTCAATTACAGCGACTTCCGCAAGTTGGCGGAAAGCAAAGGCGTTGATGACCTGCTGATCAGCACCGAGAAGATCGAAGGCCGCCTGCTGCCTCCGGGTGTGGAATATCTCAGCAAGACCCGGAACGATCCGAAGCTTCCCGAGAAGTTGAAAGAGCAGTTCAAGAACGAGCCGGTCCGGTTCTCCACCATCCGGGTGCAGGATCAGGATCTCATCAAGATCCTGGACCGGCAGGGTATAAAGTACCAGGCCGTGCAGGAAAGGACCTGGCTCACTTCCCTCCTCTCCTTGATTCTTCCCACCCTGCTGTTATTGGGCATCTTTGTCTATTTCTTCCGGAAGATCGGCACCGGGGCCGGGGGCTTGATGTCCGTGGGCAAAAGCAAAGCCAAGGTCTACATGGAGGATGAAACCAAGGTCACCTTCGCGGACGTGGCCGGAGTGGAGGAAGCGGAAGAAGAGCTGAAAGAGATCATCGAGTTCCTGAAGACCCCGGCCAAGTTTCAGGCCCTGGGGGGCAACATTCCCAAAGGGGTACTGATCTTGGGGCCCCCGGGCACGGGCAAGACCCTGTTGGCCCGGGCGGTGGCCGGCGAAGCGGGAGTGCCTTTCTTGAGCCTGAGCGGCTCCGATTTCGTGGAGATGTTTGTGGGGGTGGGCGCGGCCCGGGTCCGGGACCTCTTTGCCCAGGCCCAGGAGAAGGCCCCCTGCATCATCTTCATCGACGAGCTGGACGCGGTGGGCAAGGCCCGGGGCCTGAGTCCCATGAGCGGCCCGGAGGAGCGGGAAAATACCCTGAACCAGTTGTTATCGGAAATGGACGGCTTCGACACCCGCAAAGGGGTGATCATCATGGCCGCCACCAACCGCCCGGAGATCCTGGACCCGGCCCTGATCCGCCCGGGACGCTTCGACCGCCACATCCTGGTGGACCGGCCGTCGCTTAAAGGCCGGGAGGATATTCTGAAGATTCACACCCGCCGGGTGAAGCTTTCGCCCGAGGTCAACCTGAATACCCTGGCGGCCCGCACCCCCGGCATGGTGGGCGCGGACCTGGCCAACATCGTCAACGAGGCGGCCCTGCTTGCGGCTCGGAAAAACAAGAGCGCGGTGGAGATGGAGGATTTCGAGGAAGCCATCGACCGGGTGGTGGCGGGCCTCGAGAAGCGCAACCGCATGATGAACCCCCGGGAGAAAGAGATCGTGGCCTACCACGAGACCGGCCACGCCCTGGTGGCCGAGGCCCTGCCCACCACCGACCCGGTGCACCGGGTAAGCATCATCCCCCGGGGCATCGGCGCCCTGGGCTACACCATGCAGCTGCCCACCGAGGACCGCTACCTGATGACCAAGACCGAGTTGGAGGACCGGATGGCGGTAATGATGGGGGGCCGGGTGGCGGAGGAGCTGCACTTCAAGGAGATCTCCACCGGGGCCCAGAACGATCTTTACCGGGCCACGGACATTGCCCGGTCCATGATCCGGGAATACGGCATGAGCGACAAACTGGGACCCATCACCTTTGAGAGGGAGAGGCGGCCCCTGTTTCTGGAAACGATGATGCCGCCGGGCACCAAGGACTACAGCGAGACCACGGCCCAGGAGATCGACCAGGAGGTGGCAAATCTGATAGCCCGGGCCCACACCCGGGCCAGGGAAATCCTGGAGCAGCGTCGGGAGACCCTGGAGAAGGTGGCCCACGTGCTTCTGGAAAAAGAGGTGATCGAGGGGGATGAACTAAGGCAGTTTTTAAACTCCAGTTCCGAGGGTAAATCCGCGTCTGGGCCCGGTTAAACCTGTTCCAAAGGAGTTCAGTCAACCTGAACGACGATCATCTTAGGATCCAAGTGGAGGGATGAAAGATGAACGCTTTACGGCAATTAATTTTGACTCTCCCCGATGATATCGTTTTGGCCCTCAATGCTTATTTTGAGGCCCGGGGTGAATGGCGCACTTACGGCAACATCTCTTTGATAGCGGTGATGGCCGTGGTGATGAACCGGGCGGCGCATCCCAAGCCGGGTTTATTTAGGGCCGATGAGGGAACGGTGCAGTCCATTGTTGCAGCCCCGCGGCAATTTTCTTGGACCAACTGGGATGACCACATTCAAGACCCGCAATATCCCAAGGCGCTGGAAATCGCCCAAAACCCCGAAACCGATTGGGGAAAAACCTGGGAACAGGCGCGCAAATTGGCTAATCAGGTGTTGGCAAAAGAAATACTCAATCCCGTGGCCAACGCTACCTTCTACTATAATCCTCATGTTTGCAGCCCTTCCTGGGCTGAAGATTTTGAAGAAATCCGCACCATCGGCAATCATCGATTTATGACCGACCCGGCCAATGATCCGGAGGTCTTATGGGATGCCCCCAGGGAAAATCTTTGAGCCGCGAATCCAATTTGCCCAGTGGCCGTACCAGCAGGAGGATTCGGCTAAGAGACGGGATTTGACATCCTTGAACCTCTGCCGTCAAGCCGTTCCATGACTCGCCACATCTTCTCCACCGGCGCCGCGTTGCAGGACTACCTCCTCCAGGAGGCCAGTCCCGGTACTCTGACCCTGGTCCCCCAGCAGCGCCTGGCCCGACAGGTGTGGCACCGGCAGCGGCTGCGGAGCCTGGAGCGGGGCCTGGCCGCGTGGGAGCCTTTGGCCCTGGCCACCCTGGGGCACTGGCAGGCCGGCCTCTGCCGTTCTCTCTGGCTGCCGCAAGCCGCGGCTTCGCCTTTACAACGGCTCGTTATCTGGCGGCAGGCCCTGGAAGCCGGTCCGTCCCTGGAAGGCGTCACCCCCGATCTGGCCTGGGCCCAGGCCCTGGACGAGGCCTATTCTCTCCTTACCCGTCACCGTCTTCCCATCGCCGAAGCCGGGCCCCAGGATTCCCCTCTGGTCTCCTGGCGGCGGCGGCTGATGGGGCTTTATCAGGAAATTTCCCGGGATGAAGGTTTTATCCCTGAAGGGGAATTGCCCGCTTATCTCCTTCAGGCCCTGGACGCGGGCAGGATCACCCTGCCGCAGCAATTGCTGGTCGCGGGCCTGGAGGCTGCGGCTCCGCTGGAGGAAGTCTGGCTCCAGGCCGTGGCCCGGCTGATCCCGGTGGTCCATCTCCAGGTCAAGGGCAATCCGGCCGCGGTGAAACAGGCTTTGGTCCTGCCCGAGCCGCGCCAGGAAGTGGAATGGGCCGCGGCCCGGCTGCTGGAACTGGCTGCAGGGGGCACGCCCCCGCACCGGCTGGCCCTCACCTCCCCGGACCTTACGAACTACCTGCCGGAATTGCGCCGGGTCCTGGCCGAACTCCTGGGGCCGCCCGCAGCCCCGGGGGGCTGGGCCTACAACTTTTCCCAGGGGCCGGCCCTGGCGGACACGGCGTTGTGGCCCGCGGCCCTTTTGCCCCTGAAATTCGTCAGCGGCGGCGAACTCCGGGAAGACTTGGTGTCTCTCCTGCTCTCTCCTTATTATGGGATTTTTCAGACCCCGCAACGCCATCTGCCGTTGTTAGACCGCATCTTCCGGGAGCGGCGGGTGGAGCGGGGCTGGCAGGCCTTAAGCCGGGCCGCGGCCCAGGCCGGCGCCGGGGATTCCCGGGCAGCGCTGGCAGTTTTAGACCAGGTTTTTCATTTGCTGCACCCGGCCGTAGGCCATGGCAGTGAGTGGGCGGCCCGGCTGCGGCAGGCCTGGCGGCTCCTTAAGTTCCCCCAAGGCCTCGATGAGGCGGAGACCGCGCAATGGAGCCGCCTGGACGCTTTGCTGGAGGAACTGGCGGACGCCCTGGCCGCTGTCACCCTTACCGCCTCGGAGTTCCAGGAATGGCTGGCTCTGGGTGCCCGCCGGGTCCTGCTGCCGGGAGAAGGCGTCCAGGACGCGGGGCTCCAGGTTTTGGGGCTGCTGGAGATGCGGGGACTGGATTTCGACCACGTATTGTGCTTAGGGATGAATTCCGGCGTCTTTCCTCCGCCCCCCCGGCCTTTGCCGCTATTGAGCCCCGGGGAGAGGCAAAGAATCCTGGGGGGGACCTACCAGAGCCAGCACCGCTTTGCCCGGGAATTGTACGACACCTTTTTGGCCGCGGCTCCCTGCATCACCCTGACCCGGCCCCAAACCGCGGACGAGGAGGAGGGGGTGGCCACCTCCATGTTCCCGGGAACTTGGGAAGAGGCGCAAATCGCCCCCTTAAGCCGGCCCCACCCGGTCTGGCTGCGCTCGCCCATGGCCCGGGCCGCCTTGGGGGGCAGCCCGGGTCTCCAACGGGAGGCCGAAGCCCCCGTCTCCGTTCCCCTGCCCGCGGAGATCTCCCTCACCCAGGCCCAGACCGCGCTGCGCTGCGCCTGCCGCTTCCTGATGGATGTCCTCTTGCGGGTCAGGGAACTCCCGGAGATCGAGGCGGGCATCCCCCCCGCGGAACGGGGCGACCGCCTGCATAAAGTTCTGGCCCGGTTTGCGGGAGATTTTAAGGCGATTCTCGATAAACAGGGCTATTGGGGGGATGCGGAAGACGAGCAGGCCCGGGAGCTGTTGACGGCCGCGGCCCGCCTTCTGGTGGAGGACCTGGGGGCCGACCTCCACTGGCAGGCGGAATGGGACCGTTGGCTGGGAGAGGAGGGCCTGCTGTGGCGATGGCTCGACCTGGAGCGGGAGCGCCACCGCCGGGGCTGGCGCTGGCTGGCTTTTGAAGAGCGTTTCACGGATTTGCAGGGGCCTGATTGGCCCTTTAAGCTCAAAGGCCGCATCGACCGCATCGATCATCACCGGGACGAAGGCCTGATGCTGTGGGATTACAAGACCGGGGAGATTCCGGGGGTGAAAAAGGTCTTTGAGGAAGGGGAAGAGTTCCAGCTTCCCGGCTACCTGGCCGCAGTGAAGCAAGAAAGGGTGGAGTCCGCCAAAGGGGGGAGTGCGCCGAAGGCCGGGTATATCGCCCTGAAGTCGGCCCGGGATAAGGATCTAAAGCACGAAGACTTTCCCAAACGTTCGGGAGAGTGGGAACGGGTGATCGCGCAAATGACGGAGCGCCTGGCGGCATTGGGAAGGCGCCTGGCCGCCGGGGATTTCCAGCCGGAGCCTTTTCCGGCCCCTGAGGGCAAGGAGAAAGGAGCCTGCCGGTACTGCCCGTACCTGTTGATCTGCGGCTTTATTCCCCCGGAGACCTCTGAGGATGAGGAAGAAGGGGAATGAACTATAAGAATAGATACTTGGCCCTGTCTCCTTTAAGACTGATCATTACCCACAAGGGGTAAGGCCGTGCAATTACGGCATATCTGCCTCAAGCCATTTTCTTCCTATACGGTTGTGGTTAATGGTCAGCCCCCCCGTGGGGAGAGCAAGAGGTTAAACTAGGCGCGTATGGACGCGTAAAATGCATGACGACTATGGATAATAAAGCAAGGGAATGAAAGATCATCCTTTTGACCAGGCAGCCCGGGAACGGGCCTTAAGCCCTGAAGGCAGCTTCCACCTGGAGGCCCCTGCGGGCTCCGGCAAGACCTCGGTGCTCCTGGCCAGATACCTCACCTTGTTGGCCCGGGTGGACGCGCCGGAGTCCCTGCTGGCCCTCACCTTTACCCGGAAGGCCGCGGGGGAACTCCGCTCCCGGGTCATGGAACTCCTCTGGGGGCCCCGGGAACCGGACCCGAACGCTTCACCTTGGGAACATCTCCTCCAAGACCTGGCGGCTCAGGTTTTCCGGCACTTTGATAAAAAAGGCGCCATCCAGGAACTCCTGGCCCCGGAGAGGTTGCCGGTGATGACCTTTCACAGCTTTTGCGCCCAACTGCTGCGCTATGCCCCCCAGGAGGCCGGGGTGCCCCTGGAGTTTCGCCTGGTGGAAGAAGATGAGGCCAAGTGGCTGAAACAAGAAGCCCTGGAGGAGCTGCGGCGGCGGCTCTCCGCCCGCTCCTCCCGGGACCCGGCCCGCCAGGCCTTGGTGCGGCGGCTGGTGCGCCTCAACAACAGTTGGCCCCGCCTGGCTCAGGAATTGCGGGACCTGCTGGGCCGCCGGGACTGCTTGGGGGAGTTTCTGGAACTGGCCCAAAGCAGCCGGGATGCGGCCCGTTATGAATCCTTATTGGCCGCGCGCTTTCATCTGCTGTTAATCCCTTTGCTGGAAAATCTTGCCGCCGCCCTGGCTGCGAGCGAGCTGGGCCGGTCCTGGCGGGATTTCCGGACGTCCATGCAGGACTCACCCATGGGGGCCGGGCTGCCGGCCCGGATCCCCGGAGCCGCTCCCGGTGATTTGCCGCAATGGCAGGCCCTGGCCGGGGTTCTCCTGACCAAAAGCGGGGATGTGCGCAAAAATTTTGCCTCCAGATACGGTTATCCCCCGGATTTTAAAAGTACTCTCTGGCCCGGATTGATCCGGTGGCTTCCCGCTGATTTCGCCCGCAGCCTGAAGCAGTGCCGGGACCTGCACTCCGCTGCCGCTCGGGCCGAGGAGGTGGCTGCGCTCCAGGACCTGGTCATCCTCCTGGGAGAGGCCCTGGGCATCTATGAAGAACTGTGCAGCCGGCGGCAGGCCCTGGACTTCATCGCCCTGGAGCAGGCCGCGCTTAAGCTGCTGGCGGTGGAAGACCCGGGGGAGCTGCTGCTGCGCCTGGACCGGCGACTGACGCATCTTCTGGTGGATGAGTTCCAGGACACCAGCGAGACCCAGATGACGCTCCTGTGCCGCCTCCTGGAGGGCTGGGAGCGGGAGGCCGGCCGCACCCTGATGGTGGTGGGGGACCCCAAGCAGTCCATCTACGGCTGGCGCCAGGCCAAGGTGCGCCTCTTTCAGGAGTCCCGGGAGGGACTGCCCTGCCCCGGAGCCGGGACCTTTCCCCTGGAACCGCTGTTGCTGACCACCAATTTCCGGGCCACGGATACCCTGATCGATTGGGCCAACCGGGTCTTCGGGCAGACCGTCATGGCCGGGGCCACCCAGGAAGGAGTGCAGTTCCATGCGGCCACTCCCGGACCGGCCGCGGCCCAGGGGGAATCCCCCCGCTTGGCCTTGTTTCCGGAAACGGACCCGGACTCCGCCCGGGACGCGGAAGCCCGCTGGCTGGCTAAGGAAGCGGCCCAGGCCGCGGCTGACCTGAGAGAAGGGGAAAAGATCGGCATTCTGCTCTTCGCCCGCACCCATCTGCGGGTTTATTTGACCGCGCTGGCAGCCGCGGGCCTGGCCGTCAAGGTGAAGGAGGGCCTGAAACTGGCGGATTCCCGGGTGTCGCAGCACCTCCACAACCTGGCCCGGGCCCTGACGCGGCCCCAGGACGAAGCGGCCTGGGCCGGGGTCTTGAGGGGACCATGGGGGCGAATCCCCCTCGGCCTTTTGACCCAAGCCGCCGGAACTCCAGGGGATTTGTGGCCTGATAAGATGCGCCGGTTTGCCGGCGACTCATCCTGTTCCTCTGAATTAAACCAGATAATTGCCGCCTTGCTCAACGCCCTGGCCCGGGCGGGACGGCGGCCCCTGGCGGAGCTTCTGCACGACTTTCTGGCGGAGACGGACGCCTGGCCGGGCCTCGCGGCCCTGGAGGGTCCCGGCGGCGTGGCCAATGCCCGGGCCTACCTGGACCTGCTGGCCGCCGCCGAATCCGGGCTGCCGGAGGCCACCTTCACCAAGGCCGATTTTAATCTGGCGGAAGCCTTCCAGCCTCCGGACCCCCGGACCCAGGATGCTGCGGTGGAGCTGCTCACGGTTCACGGGGCCAAGGGCCTGGAATACGACCAGGTCTTTATTCCCTTTTTGGATTGGCAACCCCTGAAAAATGAAAGTAAGACGCCCCCTTTCCTGCTGGAGGAGATTCCCGGCTCCCGGCTCCACGGCCTGGCCCTGGCCCGGCCCTACCTCCAGGAGAAGCAGAGTCCCATTTACCTTTTGCTCCGCAACCTGAAGGAGCGCCGCCTTCTGGAAGAGGCCCGCCGGGTCTTTTACGTGGCCGTCACCCGGGCCCGGCGGCGGCTGGTTCTGTCAGGAGTGGTCAAACAGAATCAAAACGGGGAATTCAAGCCCCCTGGGGAAAATCCCCTGGGGTGGCTCTGGGGGCATTACCGGCCCGAAGATATTAATCCCGGGACCCCGGCGGTCTGGCCGGACCCGGAAATCCAGGTGGAACTGATCTCCGAGGTTCCATCATTAACCCCCGCGGCCCCGGAAGCCCGAGAACTGCCCGAACCCTTGGATTTCCAGCCGGAGCCGCTGCCTTATGCATTGGAATTTCCGTCCCAATTGGCGGAGAAAGCGGGGGTACCCTCATCCTCAACCCAGGTTGTGGATGTAGGGGCGAACCTTATGTTAGCCCTGGACGCCGGGCGAACACAAGGTTCGCCCCTACAAGAAAACCATCTCTTTGACGGCGAAATGGTATGGGCAAGCAACGGCGACGCCACCCCCAGGATCAGGGGGGAAGTGACGCACCGGCTGCTGGAAACTTTGACCAAAGGAGCGGACTTGCCCTCCACTGAGGCGGTGGCCGCGGCCCTGCGCCAGGGCGGGGTTTCCCTGGAGGCCGCGGCCCGTCTCGCCCCGGAGATATTGGCGGAAGCCGGAGCCTGCCGCCGTGACCCCTTTCTGGCGGGACTCCTGGATGCCAAGTCGCCTCCTATGAGCGAGTGGCTGATAGAAGCGCACTCCGGGCCGGGCCGCATCCGCCGGGGGGTAATCGACCTCTTGGCCTTTGACGGCCAAGACTGGTGGGTGGTGGACTACAAAACCTCACGCCCGGAACAGGAGGAGGAGTGGGAGGAGTTTATCCGGTCGGAGACGGCAAAATACCGCCCCCAACTCCTGGCTTACCGGCAGATGGCGGCGCGGATTAAGGGGCTGGCTCCGGGGGCTGTCCGTTTGGCCTTGTATTTTACGGGCTGGCAGCGGGCTGTGGAGATTTGAGAAGGTTTTCGGTTATTCAGTTTTCTGTTTTCGGTTATAAAGGTATTGGTACCAATTCGAGAAAACTGCGCAGGCAATCTACATTGTCATTCTGAGGGAGCGGAGCGAACGAAGAATCTCGTTTTTGGCGGCAAGGAATTTCCTAGCGGTAACGATGATTACAAGCAAATTGGATGTTCTTTCGCCAAAAACCAGATTCTTCACTCCGCTGCGCTCCGTTCAGAATGACAAAAGGGTGACTTTCGCCGAGGTCTCAAATTAATGATTGCCCCCTGGCCCTTACTACCTCTGGGATAATTCGGGAACCCTATAAAAACCGCCATGAATCCGTTTTTTCCTCCAAAAACCCAAGACCGAAGACCGAAGACCCTCCCTCTGGCCATTCTGGTGTTGGCCATCTGCCTTTGTTCTCTGCGTCCTTCCTTTGCCCAGGAGGTCTCAACCCAGGGCATCTCCTTCCGCCTCATCCCCGGCGGCTACTATCTCCTGGGGAGTCCCTTGAGCGAACCCGGCCGCTACGCGGACGAGGTCGTTTCCCACCGGGTCAGAGTTGACTCCTTCTACATCGCGGTCACCGAGACCACCAACGCCCAGTATGGCCGCTTTCTCAAGGCCACCGGACATCCCGCGCCCCTTTATTGGGAGGATAAGAACCTGAACGCCCCCAACCAGCCGGTGGCGGGCGTCACCTGGCACGACGCGGTGGCCTTCACTAAGTGGCTCACCCAGGTGAGCGGCGTGCCCCATCGCCTCCCCACCGAACAGGAATGGGAGGCCGCGGCCCGGGGCGGCCTCACCGGCCAGCCCTTCCCCTGGGGCGCGGAAGCCCCGGACGCGGGCGGCGTCTTCCGGGCTAATTTCCGCCATGACCGCACCGCCAGGGATGGGTTTCTCCTCTCCGCGGCGGTGGGGTCTTTCCCCCCCAACGGCTACGGCCTCTACGACATGGCCGGCAACGTGGCCGAATGGTGCCTGGACCGGTACCACCCCTTAAGTTCCGGCGGTCCCTTCAAACCCGGCATTCTCCGGGTCCTCAAAGGCGGTTCCTGGTTCTCCCAGGCCCGGGATCTCCGCTGCGCGGCCCGCCAGGCCGCGGCCCCTGATTATGCCGACGGCTACATCGGTTTCCGGGTAGTGCGCCTGCCTTCTCCTGCACATTAATTATTCTTGACAACCTTTTGTATAGGTGATAACTAGAATTCAGTATTTAGTTTTGGATTCTCAAATAGTTAACCTGTTGCAACAAGGAGAAGTTATGGCTGAGTTAGAACTCGACAAACTATCCATAGACCCCGCGGCCCAGGAGTTGCTGAAAAAGGCTCAGGCGGAGGGGGTTGAGACTATTTTCGACCGGGCTAAGACCATGAAGCCCTGCCCCATCGGGGTGGAAGGCGCGTGCTGCCGTATCTGCGCCCAGGGCCCCTGCCGGGTGCCCGCACCCAAGAAGAAACCCGGTGAAGAAAAGCCCGAAGAAGTGAAACTGCGCATGGGCCTGTGCGGCGCCACCGCGGAGACCATCGTTGCCCGGAATTTCGCGCGTATGGTGGCCTCGGGCACCGCCTCCCATAACGACCACTCCCGGGGGGTGGCCAAACTCTTCAAAGAAGTGGCCCAAGGCGAGGCTCCCGGCTACGAAATCAAGGACGTCACCAAGCTGCGCCGGGTGGCTAAGGATTGGGACGTGGCCCTGACCGCAGGCGAAGGCGAGGAGGCCAAGCCCCGGCCCAAGGAGGCGGTGGCCCTGGATCTGGCCGATAAAATTCTGGCGGAGTTCGGCCAGCAGTCCGGTGAAATTAACTATACCCGCCGCGCCCCCAAGAAACGCCAGGAGATCTGGCGCAAGCACGGGGTGGTGCCCCGGGGTCTGGACATCGAGGTGGTGGAACTGATGCACCGCACCCATATGGGCGTGGACCAGGACTACAAAAACCTCATCAAACAGTCCACCCGCTGCGCCCTGGCGGACGGCTGGGGCGGATCCATGATTTCCACCGACCTCCAGGACATCATGTTCGGCTGCCCGGTGCCCATTGCCGGAGAGATCAACCTGGGCGTCTTGAAAGAAGACCACGTCAATATAGTGATGCACGGCCATGAGCCGCTGCTGCCGGAGATGCTGTATGTGGCCTCCCAGGACCCGGAACTCATCTCATACGCCCAGTCCAAGGGCGCTAAGGGCATTCAGCTCGCGGGCATGTGCTGCTCCGCCAACGAAGTCCTGATGCGCCACGGCGTGCCGGTGGCGGGCAACTACCTGCACCAGGAGTTGGCGGTGATCACCGGCGCGGTGGACGCGTTGGTGGTGGACGTGCAGTGCGAGATGCAGGCCCTGGAGAACGTGGCCAAATGTTATCACACCAAGATCATCACCACCGATGACCGGGCCAAGATGCCCCTGGCGGAACACATCCCGTTTGATGAGCACCATGCCCTGGACGTGGCCAAGAAGATCATCCGGGAAGGCATCGATAATTATCCCAACCGCCGCGCGCCGGTGCTGATTCCCAAGGAATCCAGCCCCACCGTGGTGGGCTTCAGCTATGAGACCATCCAGTACCTGTTGGGCGGGTCCATCCGCGGTTCATATTACACCCTGAACGACAACGTCATCGGCGGCCGCATCCGGGGTATCGCCGGCGTGGTGGGCTGCAACAACTGCCGCACCACCCAGGATTCGAGCCACATGATCCTGATCAAGGAGCTGCTGAAAAATGACGTCATCGTCTTGTCCACCGGCTGCGCGGCCATGGCCGCGGGCAAGTACGGCCTGCTCACTCCTGAGGCCGCGTCCAAGTACTGCGGCGAGGGTCTGGCCGAGGTCTGCGAGACCGTGGGCATCCCGCCGGTGTTGCACATGGGGGCCTGCGTGGATAACTCCCGGATATTGATGGCGGCCACGGCTTGTGTGAAGGCGGGCGGCCTGGGCACGGACATCAGCGACCTGCCCGCGGCCGGCGCCGCTCCCGAATGGATGAGTGAGAAGGCCATCGCCATCGGCCAGTACTTCGTGACTTCCGGCGTCTACACCCTGTTCGGAGTCACCTGGCCCACCACCGGTTCCGAGATCCTCACGGATTACCTTTTCAAGGGCATCGAAGAGGAATACGGGGGCAAGTGGGACTTTGTCCAGGATCCCTACGACATGGCGAAGCGCATGATCGCCCACATCGACCTGAAGCGCAAAGCCCTTGGCATCGACAAGGCCCGGGAACGCGTGCTCATGGATATGGAAATGCGCCGCCAACTGGAAGCCGCGGCAGGTGAAGAACATTAAACTTTGGCGAGCGTGTTTTGGGGGAGGGGGCCAGGGGTGCCCCCTCCCTCAAACCCCTCCCCCAACCCCTTATGTATTTATAAGAGGCGGAGCGCATGGCTCTGCCTTTCTTGTTTTTCAGGAGCGGCTAATAAAATTGACAAACCGGGAGGAAAAATATTAAAAGAAATTAAATTCTTGAAGCTCCGGGCGGTATGGCAGCGTGGCTGATCAAGTAAAAGAGAAAACCGCAAAACCCCACTACCACGGCCACCGCCAGCGTCTCCGGAGCCGCTTCCTGAAGGGCGGGACCGCGGGCCTCCAGGATTACGAACTCCTGGAGCTGCTCCTCACTTTTGCCATCCCCTATTCCGACGTCAAGCCCCTGGCCAAAAGCCTGATTGCCCACTTCGGCTCCTTCACCCAGGTGCTGGACGCCTCCCCCCAGGATCTCATGGAGGTCACCGGCCTGAAGGAATACTCCGCCACTCTGATCAACCTGGTGAAGGCCTGCGCCGAATACTATTTAAAAGAAGAAGCCCTGAAGCGCAAGCCCATCAACTCCCTGGACGCGCTGGTGGCCTACTGCCGCACCGCCATGGGGGGCCTCAAAGACGAGCAATTCCGGGTGCTGTTCCTCAACAGCCAGAACGAAATCATCGCCGAAGAGATCGTCCAGGAAGGCACCGTGGATCAGACCGTGGTCTATCCTAGAAAAGTCCTGGAACTGGCCCTGAAACACAAGGCCACCGCCCTGATTTTAGTCCACAACCACCCCAGCGGCAGCCTCAAACCCTCGGCCGCAGACCGGGAACTGACCCGGGCTTTGGTAAAAGCCGCCAAGACCATCCACATCACGGTCCATGATCATTTGATCGTCAGCAGGCAGGGGTATTTTTCTTTGGCGGAGCATAATATGTTGTGAAATTTCTTAAAGGTAACCATGGGGAGCATCAAAATTAAGCGCAAGAAAATTAAGATTAAAAGTCTAGCCCCGAGTCAAAAAGCTCAATTAGACTCATGGGGGTGATGATAAAAGGTCAGGAAGAAATTAATGAGCATTTACGCAGACGAATACCGCCGCAAACTGACTACGCCGGAGCAGGCTGCGGTGAGGATCGGGCAGGGGGCAACTTTGGTGCACGGCATGGCCGTCGGTGAGCCTCCCGCCTTGCTGGCGGCCATTGCCCAGCGGGTCCGGGTCGGAGACCTGGAGGACCTGAAGGTCTTTTCGCTGTTGCCCATGCAGCACGCCGCCAGGACTATTTTGGCCCCGCACCTGCTCGACAAGATTCATCCCTTCTGCTGGTTTCTCACCGCCTATGACCGGGATTTGGTCAAGAAAGGCTTGAATTATTTCGTGCCCAACGAATTCCACCAACTTCCCAGAATCATCCGGGATTTTATGGAGATCGACGTCACCGTCACTTGCGTCAGCTCCATGGACAATGCCGGTTTTTTCAGCTTCGGGGTGGTGAACGATTACATCTCCACCGCGGCCCGGCACTGCAAGCAACTCATTGTCGAGGTCAACCCCCGGATGCCCCGGGTCTTCGGCGAGGCCCTGCTGCACGTCTCGGAAGTGGACGCCATCGTGGAAAACGACGCGCCCCTCATCGAAGCCGTCCCCGCCAAACCCAAGCACGAGGCCGAGGCCATCGGCCGCCTCATCGCCGAGATGATCCCGGACGGGGCCACCATCCAGTTGGGGATCGGCGGCATCCCCAACGCAGTCTGCGAGCATCTGGAAAACCATAAGGATTTGGGCATCCACACCGAACTCATGTGCCCCGGCATGGTGCGCCTCATCAAGAAGGGGGCGGTCACCGGCAAGAAGAAGACTCTGCACCCCCTAAAACACGTCTTCACCAACGCCATCGGCGACCGGGAGATGTACGAGTTCATGCACGACAACCCCAGCATGGAATCCTACCCCGTCTCCTATACCAATGCGCCGGAGGTCATCGCCAAAAACGACCGCATGATCTCCATCAACTCCACCATCGAAGTGGATTTGCTGGGCCAGTGCAACTCCGAGTATCTGGGGGGATCGGAATTCAGCGGCACCGGAGGCCAGTTGGACTATGTCCGGGGCGCGTTCAACGCCAGGGAAGGCAAATCCATCATCGCCTTCTACGCCACGGCTCACAGCGGCGAGGTCTCCCGGGTGGTGCCCCGCTTCCAGGCCGGCACGGTGGTCACCACCCCGAGGATGGACACCCATTACCTGGCCACCGAATACGGGGTGGTGAACCTCAAGGGCAAATCCACCCGGGACCGGGCCCTGGACATCATCAGCCTGGCGCACCCCCGGTTTAGGGACGATTTACTCAAAGAAGCGCAGGGGTTGCGCCTGTTGTGAGCCAAAGCCAGGAGGGTTCCACCGCAAAGACGCAGAGGACGCAGAGAGAGATAAGTTCTGCAAGCAGCTTTGACTAAAAACTAAAAACCGAAAACTGTAGTAAAGGTAAAGGCATGTCCGACGTTGGCCGTTTCTTAATGATCACCGGCGCGATCTTGCTGCTCCTCGGCCTGTTTTTGTGGCTGGGCCCGAAAATCCCCTGGCTGGGGAAGCTCCCCGGGGACATTACCTATAAACGGGATAGCTTCACTTTTTATTTCCCCCTGGGGACCTGCATTCTTCTCAGCGTGATCCTCTCTTTGATTCTTTACCTTTTTCGTAAGTAGCAGCATTAACAAGAGAATCATGTTGAGAATCCTGAGAGGTGAAAAGGGGAAGAGGGGAAAAGGGAAAAAGGAGTAACACGGGACCTCGTAATTGTCTTTCCTTTTCCCCTTTTCACCTTTTCCCCTTTTTCCCTAATTACTGCCACTTCCCCTCCAAACCTCTGCCGTCACTCAATCATCAGCAACCTTCCAAAACGCCCCATCTATCGTAAATCTCTTGCATAATTTCCCTGAGGAAAATATACTGATAGGGGTCCGCCGGTCTCCACCAGCGGCCGGGGCTGTGGTTTTGCGGCCCGCGTTACTTAGACCCCCGGAGACCGGGAAGGAGAGCTGATGCCGGAATTGCGTAAAGACCCCATCATCGGTCGTTGGGTGATCATTTCCACGGAAAGGGGCAAGCGCCCCCACGACTTTGTGGTGGAGCCGGAGGTGAGCAAAGGCGGTTTCTGCCCCTTTGACCCGGGCAACGAACATACCACCCCGCCGGAGATCATGGCCTACCGGGAGCCGGGCACTGCGCCCAATTCCCCGGGCTGGCGCCTTCGGGTGGTGGGCAACAAGTTCCCGGCCCTGGTTATGGAAGGCCAGCTCAACCGCCAAGGGGAAGGCATGTTCGACAAGATGAACGGCATCGGCGCCCACGAGGTGATCATCGAAACCCCGGATCATCATGCCACCCTTACCACTGTGCCCGTGGAAGTTTTCATGGATGTGCTTTCCGCCTACCGGGACCGCCTCATCGCCCTGTCTCAGGACCCCCGGTTTAAATACGTGGTGCTTTTTAAAAACTCGGGCCGGGCCGCTGGCGCGTCCCTGGAGCATACCCACAGCCAGCTCATCGGCTTGCCCATCGTGCCGGAGCTGGTCCAGGAGGAATTGGCCGGCTCCAAATTTTATTACAATTACAAGGAGCGCTGCGTCTTTTGCGACATGATCCGCCAGGAACTGCAGCAGGGGACGCGGGTGCTGCTGGAAAACGATGAATTTTTGGCCCTCTGCCCCTTCGCTCCCCGGTCGCCTTTCGAGGTCTGGATTCTCCCGAAAAACCATTGTTCTTCCTATGCGGACCTGACCCCGGATTCCTGCCGCCTTCTGGCCCAGGTCTTCCAGGAGACTTTGCAGCGCCTGGAAAAGGTCATCGGCAAGGCCCCTTATAATTACATCCTCCATACCGCGCCCTTCCGGGAGCCGGAGCTCACTTACTATCACTGGCATTTCGAAATCATGCCCAAACTGACGCTCATGGCCGGTTTCGAGTGGGGCTCGGGTTTTTTCATCAACCCCACCCCGCCGGAGGACGCCGCGCAATATCTTCGGGACGCTAAGCTCTAGCTCCCAGAAGGGAAAGTTATGCATATCCTGATGGTGACCCCGGAAGCCAATCCCTTCGCCCGCAGCGGCGGGTTGGCCGAAGGAATTAACGCCCTGTCCTGGGCCTTGGAGCGATTGGGACATCAGGTAACCGTAATTCTGCCCTTATATCGCCAGGTGCGGGAATCGGGCCTCCCCATCTCCTTTACCGGTAAAACCCTGTCCATCCCCATCTCCTGGAAAACCATGCCCGCGGAAATCCACCACGCCGAAACCGAATACGGCCTCGACTTTTACTTCATCGGCCAGGACGCCCTCTTCAACCGTGAGGGCCTTTACGGCACTGCTTACGGAGCCTTTGAAGACAACGCCGAACGTTTTATCTTCTTCAGCCGGGCGGTGGTGGAAATGATCGACGCCCTGGAGCTGGAGGGCGATATCTGCCATTGCCATGAATGGCAGACCGGCCTGGTGCCCGTCTACCTCCGCACCTTATACGCCGACCGCCCCCGGTTTCAGAAACTGGCCGTGGTCTATACCGTCCACAATGTGGGTTACCAGGGGCTCTTTTCCTCCTTTGACCTGCCTTTGACCGGCCTGGGCTGGGAGCTTCTCTCCCCCAAGGGGCTGGAATTCTACGGCAAAATGAATTTAATGAAAGGCGGCCTGGTCTTTGCGGATCTGCTCAGCACGGTGAGCGCCAAATACCGGGAGGAGATCCTCACCCCCGAATACGGCTTCGGCCTGGAAGGGTTATTCCGGGAAAGGGCCGCGGAGCTTTACGGCATTGTCGAAGGAGTGGATTATAACCGCTGGGATCCCGCCAAAGACTCTAATCTGCCGGCCTTTTTCAACCCGGATAACCTGGAGGGCAAAAAGGTTTGCAAGGCCGAGCTGATCCGGCGCTTCGGCTTAAACCTGCCGTTGGACCGCCCCCTCATCGGCCTGACCACCCGCTTTTTCGAACGCAAAGGCATCGATCTGCTGGAGAACAGCCTGGATGATCTGATGCGGCTGGGGGTGGGCTTCATCCTCCAGGGCACCGGGGAGGAGCGCCACCAGTATCTGCTCCAGGAGATCAGCCAACGCCACTTCGGGCAGATGGGCCTGAATATCGGCTATACGGATGAGCTGGCCCACCAAATCATCGCCGGAGCCGATATCTTTCTCATGCCCTCCCGCTATGAGCCCTGCGGCCTCGACCAGCTTTACTGCCTGCGCTACGGCACGATTCCCGTGGTCCGGGCCACCGGGGGATTGGATGAAACCATCCTGGAATTTGACCCTGGGACCGGCAATGGCAACGGGTTCAAGTTCGCCGGCTACACCCCGGTGGAACTCCTGAGCGCGGTGCAAAGGTCCCTGGCGGTTTACCAGGATCAGTCCGTCTGGCAGGCCCTGATGCGCAGTAATATGGCCTTGGATTTCTCCTGGGACACCGTCGCTCCCAAGTATGTGGACCTCTACCAGCGGGCCCGGGACAAACGGCTCGGCCAGGCGGAGGGATAAGCCTGCATGGCCACGGAGCGCATTGCCTTCCTGACCCAGATGGTGGAGGTGTTCACCTCCACCGTCAGCTTCGGGGAACGCCTCAATAACCTGGTCCATCTTCTGGCCCGCTACCTGAAGGTGGACCTGGCCCTGTACTTCGGACTGGATAAGGCCAGGGAGACCCTGATTCTCAACCTCAGCAGCCAGGGGCCGGTGCCGCCGCATCTGCGGGTGGAATTCCCCCTGGGCCAGGGGTTGGTGGGGGAAGTTGCCAAGACCCGGAAATTCAAGACGGCGCACCGCGATCAGCCGGGGGTGTTGGCCGCCAACCAGGCCCTGGAAAAACTGCATCCCGCGTTCGTCACCCTGGCCGGGTTTCCGGTGGCTGACGATAATTTCTTTTACGGCGTCCTCCTGTTTGCGGACCGGATGGAGCGCCACTTCACCTCCACCGAGCGCCAGAACACCCAACTGGTCAACCTGATGCTGGCCGGCACCCTGCGCCAGGCCCTCCTCCAGGAAGAAGCCAAAAAGCGGATCGCCGAACTCTCGGTTCTCTTCGAGGTGGGGAAAGCTTTGAGCTCCACCGTCGAGCTGGACGTGCTGCTAGAAAGGGTGGTCACCACCACCGCCAAGGTGATCAGCGCCCGGGGCGCAGCTCTGCAAATCATTGACGGGGTTACCAAGGAGGTGCGCGTCTCCTCCCAATACGGAGAAATCCCCATGAGCTGCCCTTCCCCCACCACCATTCTGGCCACCCCGGCCAGTCCCGGGGAACTTCCCTTTTTGCAGGGCCAGGAGACCAACGCCGCCGGCCAGATCCACTATTTCCTGGCAGTGCCCCTAACTTTTAAGGGCCAGCTCCAGGGGACCATCTGCGTTTACGATAAGTTTGCCACCAACGGCGGCTACCTGCCCTTCGATCCGGAGAACCGCCAGCTCCTGTACACCATGGCCGGACTGATCGTCAACGCCATTGAAAACGCCCTCACCTTCAAGCAGGTGGAAACCCTGGCGGAGAAAAACGAACGCATGGTGCGCAATCTCACCGTGCTGCAAATTATCTCCCGGGCCCTGTTGATCACCGTCCAGGAGGAGAGGCTGCAGGAGATCATCCTTCAGGGCCTAACCCTGGAACAGGGTTTGGGGTTCGACCGGGCGGTGGTGCTCCTGGTGGATGAAGCCAACCAGACGCTCACAGGCATTAAAGGCGCGCAGCGTTCCCCCAATCTCAAAAACGTCCCTCTTTTCGAGGCCTTGCTGTCGCCTTTGGCCTCAGAACTGAAGATGGAGGACTGGCAGATTCCCCTGCGCTCCGACCAGGGGCCTTTGGCCTTAACCGTGCTCCAAAAACGGCCCCATCATGTCCAGGGAGCTGCCGTCAAGGCTTTATCCAGGACTTTACCCCCAGGATTCTCCGCCCCGGAATTCTTTGTGGTCCCCCTCATGGCCAAAGACCGGACCACCGGCGTCATCATGGTGGACAACGGGGCCTCCGGCCGTCCCCTGGAGGAGGAACCGCTGCACGTCTTGCAGATGTTTTCCACCCAGGCCGGGTTGGTGGTGGAAAACGCCCACCTCTACTCCACTATTGAAGCCAACAACCGGGAATTGCTGCTCATCCGGGAAAGGATGCTGGAGTCCGACCGCCTCGCGGCCTTGAGCAGCCTGGCCTCGGGCATGGCCCACGAAATCCGCAACCCCCTGGTCTCCATCGGCGGTTTTGCCCGGCGCATCTCCAAGATGGTGGAAGAAAAATCCCCCTTGCGGGGCTACGTGGAGGTAATCCAGGAGGAAGTCACCCGGCTGGAAAAGCTGCTCCGGGAAATCCTGGATTTCACCGGGGAAAACTTGAGCTTTTACGGCGACCACGACCTGAACAAACTGCTGGAGGACACCCTGCTCTTAGTGCAGCGGGATTTGGACGCCTGCAGGATAAAAGTGGTCAAGGATTTTTCCCCGTTGCCCCGCCTTCATTGCGACGACCGGCAGATCAAGCAGGTCTTCTACAACCTGTTTCAAAACGCCCTCCAGGCCATGCACGGGGGAGGCGTACTCAACATCCGCACCTATGCCCTGGAAAGGGAAGACGGCTTATATGAAGCCGCGGCCATTGCCGACACCGGCGGGGGCATCCCGCTGGAAGTCTTACACAATATCTTTAATCCCTTTTTCTCCACGAAAGATTACGGCACCGGCCTGGGTCTGGCCATTGCCCAGCGCATCGTCTCCCGCCATTACGGTCAGGTGGAAGTGAACAACGAGCTGGGCAAAGGGGTGACCTTCATCGTCTCTCTGCCGGTGGCTAAATATTGTCTGGTGAAAGAACCTGGCCATGGCGCGGCCCAGGCCAGCACGCTGAAGGCTCCCAAAGGAGGAGGACGATGAAGAAGATCCTGGTGGCAGACGACGAAATGAGCATTCGCCTCCTTTATAGCGAAGAACTGAAGGAAGAAGGCTACGAAGTCTACCTGGCCGCCAACGGCAGAGAAGCCCTGGATATTGTGGCCAAGGTGCCCCTGGACCTGGTCATCCTGGATATCAAGATGCCGGAGATGGACGGCATTGAGGCCTTAAGGCAGATCAAGGAAAAACAGCCGGACCTGCCGGTGCTCCTCAGCACCGCTTACGGGGAATACCGGCAGGACTTTGCCACCTGGGCTTCGGATGAATACCTGGTCAAATCCTCAGACCTGGATGATTTGAAAGCTGCGGTCAAACGCTATCTGAAAGATTGAGATTTCCAAAGGTGGGGCATGAATAAACTCAAAGGTTTGCTTCTTCTGCTGCTGGGCGCGCTTCTGGTGGATTTTGCCCTGGAGAACGCCGTTGCCGGCCCGCAACTCAAGCTGTTTCACTTCGAATTGGGAAGAGTCCCCGTCTATCTGCTGGTTTACGGCAGCTTAATCTTCGGCTTTCTGAGCGGCTGGCTGGCCTTTGCCCTCAAGGCCAGAAGGCAGAAACAGGCCGCCTCGGCCCAGGAAAAGCCGGAAGCCCCGCAGGCCCCCCAGGAGCAGGCCTACCAATAATATCTGAACCTGAAACTGTATAAGGTTTGCAACCCCGCGGAGGAGACCCCTCCTTCTCCGGCGTCACCGGCTCCGGGCTTCGATCAGGTCCTTCACCGCCTTGGGGTCCGCCAGGCCGAACCAGAATAACCCCGGGCCGCCGGACTTGTCCCGGATAAGCAGGTTGCCCACCCGCAATATGGTCTGGGTCAGCCCCCGGCGTACCAGCACCTCCCCCAGGTTTTCCCAAGGGATTTCTTCCCGCCTGCCGGCCCAGCGCCAAACCTTGCTCACCCCCTGGGGAGTCACCTGGTATTCCTGGCCCCAACGCATATAGACCACCGCGGCTAAGATGGCCAGCCCCAGCACGATGCCCGCCCAGACGGGCAGCCCCACCTGGGGATTGATGCTGGGACCGAAAAAGCAGATGGCCATGGCAAAGAAGTGCAGGAAAAAGGCCCGGCTGCAAGGCCGGAATACCTGGGTCGATGCGGTGTCAGGGTTTTCTTTGTCAGTCATAATCTATTCCTGAATCCAGAGTAATATTATCCTCTGCGCCCTCTGCGTCTCTGCGGCAAAAAAAATCCCACCGCAGAGACGCAGAGAACGCAGAGAAAAGTATCAATATCTTCGCCCATCTTTAATCCTCAGACAAGCGCTTGATAATCCCGGGAATCACCGCGGCGGCCACCCGGCGGATAACTCCTCCGCCCAGCACCACCAAAAGCGGCCGCCCCAGGTCGTCCGCCAGGGAAACCAGCAGGCCGCAGCTCGCAACGTAGTCCGTCTCGGTCAGGCCCAGGGAGGCAGGCTCATCCACATGGGAGTTGAAACCGAAATACCAGACCAGCAGGTCCGGCCGGAATTCCCGCACCTTGGGCAAATATTTCTGCAGCTTCTCCAGGAAGAGCTGCGGCCCCCTGGAACCCGAAGACGGGTAGACGTTGACCTCCAGGGCCAGGCCGTCCGCAGTGCAATAGTTGCTCCGGCAGAAACAGATATGCAGCACCTCCGGGTCTTCACCCAGGAGTTGCAGGGTGCCCCCCGCGTGCGTGGCGTCGGTGTCGATAATGGCAAAGCGCCGCGCTGCGGTGACCTCCCGCACGTGGGTGAGCGCAATGACCACATCGTTGAAGCAGGACGAGTCCCAGAATTCCCGGAGACCCGCGTGGTGGCCGCCCGCGCCCGTGAAGCAGAACGCCCGGTCCAGCTCGCCTTGGGCCAGGGCCTCCATGGCCGCCGCCACCCCGCCCACGGATTCGTAAGCGCTGCGGCATTCGTCCTCCAAATCCGCCATGGCCACCATCTCCCGGGGATGCACCTTGAGGATCATCTCCCGGGAGGCCCGGGGGCATTCCAGGAGGCGGACGTTGGGCCGTTGCAGCACCCCCTCCAGGGCCCCGGGGAAATCCTGCAGGCGCCCCCGCAGGGTGAGATACCCTTGAGTCTTGAAAGCCGGGTGGTAGAAGACGCCCACTTGTTTCATGGTTTTTTCGCCGCTATAGATTCTGAAAAAGATATACCTCACGCAAAGACGCAAAGCCGCAAAGTAAGACGCAAGAACATTTTAAAAAGCAGTGAAACGGTGGGGCGGCCGTCCCTGGCCGCCCGAGTGGTCGGCAGGCGGGGACGCCTGTCCCACGGCACGGAGGCCCACCCCACCAAACCTTTTATGTTTATATGGGTGGGCCGGAGGCCTATGAAGAACTGCTGTGAAATTATTTCTCGCACAGGCTGGAAAGCCTGTGCCACCAACGCAACTCGATCTCGCGGCATTGTGGAACATTCGCAGCCTCTTATCAAGACCTTCCAGATAATATTCGGTTACCGGTTTTCAAAAATTTCGGGAGATTAAGGAAAATTATTGAGAAAGGCTGGCAGGAAGCCCCTGTTTATTGATACAAATTATCTTTCTAACGCAAAACGGAAAACGGTCTTTAATGGGCGAGCAAGAGACCCCGTCCTTCTGGGGGCAGACGCTGGGGCTGGCCTGGCCTTTCTGGGTGGCCAACATCATGGAGATGATCGAACGCCTCGCCTATTACGGCGTGCGGGTGGTCATCCCCATCTATATCGCCCAGGCCGACGAGATCGGGGGCCTGCACTTTTCCCAGGGCGACAAGGGGGTCATCTTCCTCTGGTGGGCCATGGTGCAGTCGTCGCTGCCCATCTTCACCGGCGGCTTCGCCGACCGCTACGGCTACAAGCGACAGATCGTCCTGGCCATCTTCTTAAAGGTCGTGGGCTACCTGCTGATGGCCACCCAGCGCACCTTTTGGCCCTTTTTCACCGGCTGCCTCTTCCTGGCCGCGGGCACCGCGGTCTTTAAGCCCCCCATTCAAGGCACCTTCGTCAGGACCCTGACCCATCGAACCTCCGGGGTGGGCTGGGGGTTCTTCTACATGGTAATCAACGTCGGCGCCTTCCTGGGTCCGCCCCTGGCGCATTTTCTCCACGGTTATTCCTGGCCCACGGTCTTTTTCGGCTGCGCGGCCTTGGTCAGCCTGAACGTGCTGTGGCTGTTCAGCTACCGGGAAGTGGAATCCGGGAGCGATAAATCAGGGGGCGTCTGGCAGGTGTTGGTGGAGACGGGCCGGGAGATCCTCAACCCCCGGCTGCTCGTCTTCATTGCCATTATTTCCGTATTTTGGGCGGTAATGGAACAACTCTGGGACATGCTGCCCAATTTCATCGTCGATTGGACCGACAGTTCCTCCCTGGCGCGGCACCTGCCGGAGTACATGCTGTCCAGAAACCTCTCCCGGGGTCCCCAGATCGCCCAGGAATGGGTGATCAACCTTAATCCTTTCCTCATCATCTTCCTGGTGGCGCCGCTGTCCTGGTACTTCAACCGGGTGATACGCCGGCTTACTTCCATCTTTTTCGGGTTTATTTTCGTCACCTTCGGGATCTATCTGGTGGGCTCCAGCATGTCCATTTTCATCCTCCTGGCGGGCATCGTCTGCTTCACCGGCGGGGAGATGATGTGTTCCCCCAAAATGCGGGAGTACCTGGCCGTGATCGCGCCTGAAGGCAAAAAAGCGCTCTATATGGGCTATGCCAGTATTCCTTATGCCTTCGGCTGGGGCTACGGCTCCTATCTGGGAGGGAAGCTCTATGAACGCTGCGGCGAAAAGGCGAACCTGGCGCTCAAGTACCTGTCCGAAGTGCTCCAGGTCCAGGACCTGCCGCACCGGTCCCAGGCCTTTGCCAAATTAACGGAGATATTGGGCCAGACGCCGGCGGAGGTGACCCGGCTGTTGTGGGATAAGTACGACCCCAGTTGGGTCTGGATGCCCTTTGCCATGGCCGGGGTTCTAGCCAGCATCGCCATGTTTGTCTTCATCCGCGTGGCTACGCGCTGGCACGATGTGAACGCCTGAAAAGAAAGTTCAAGGTTCCAGGTTCAAAGTTCAAAGTTATGCAGGGTGCGTTACACGCACCGGAGAGGGGGGCGAGATCATCCGCCCCGGTAATCCGTACAGGCGGAAAAGCCTGTGCCACCATTCATAATCCTTCAGATCTTCACAAGTTTACGAATTGAAGGCAAGTTAGAAGAGGCCCAGAGCGCATCCCACAAGAACTTTGAACCTTGAACTTTGAACTCTTTATCGGGGCGGCCAGGTCCAATGGATTTGCATCCATCTCAAGTTAAAGGCATTGCCGGAAGTCAGCAGGCCTTTGTCCGCCAGCCTGTCCTCCACTCCCGTTAACAGATTATAATCAACCGGCTTCCTTCTTCGGTCCAGGTTGTTCCCCGTCATACTGTTGTGACCGTTTCCGGTCAGGATCAGCTTAATTCTCATGGCAATTCCTCATGGGCCTGCGGCCCTTCAGAGATCATAAACATCACAATTTTTCGTGCTCCATTTGGGTTCGCGGTAGACCCAGATGTAACCGCCGCTCTGATTGACGATGCCGCAACCGTGGCCAGACCCAGTCCGGTCCCCTGATTGGTCCCTTTGGGGGGTGAAGAAAGGTTCAAAGACGTGGGCCACGGTCTCCTCATCCATGCCCTCCCCGGCCGCAGATATAAAATTCCGGGCCGCAGAGCCGGATGGCCTGGAGATTGTGAAAACTCGCATAAATATGGTGGCTAAAGACTGAAAGAGCAGGAAGATGTTTAGGAAAAGTTATTGAAAGCCGGAATAACAAAATATTTTTGTCTAAAATTGGTAGTGCCCAAGAGACGGAAATTAGATGTTAATTTTCCAGTGACCAATTACCATCAGCAGCCATTTTATCTTTACAAGAAAAATCATGACTAAGAATTACTAAAAATCATTATGAAAACTAATACAAAAATTGGACCACAGTCAGATAAAAACGACAATTAAGAATGATTCCAGAGAGATATCTTAAGACGAGGTTAGGCCGGTGAGGGGAAAAAAAGAAATTTAATGAAAATTTGTCCAAAGATATGGACAAACAAGGATGGCCTGCTGATAAGTAATGAATTATTTTATGAGTCCAATTTGATGGACTTTCCAATTTATTGGATAAATTTATTTATCTTCGATTATTTGATATTTTTTGAGATTTCCATAAAGACTGGAACGGGACATGCCCGAGAGCCGGGAGGCTTTCTTCAGGTCCTTGCCGGTAAAGGCCAGCAGATTTTTGAGATACTTCGCCTTCATCTCTTCCAGATAATCATGGAATTTGGGAACCGTCTCCCCGAAGGAGGCCGGCAAGGCGGGGGCAGCGACGGCAACCCCCTTCTGGAATGCGCTCCGGGCCGCCTGGATGCGAATATGGGAGGGAAGATGCTGGGGGATCAACATCGGTTCCGCGCTGGCCGCCGCCACTACTCCCTCCAGGGTGTTCACCAAGTCCCGCACGTTTCCCGGCCAATCGTAAGCCAACAGGGCATCGAGGAACTCCTGGGACAACCCCTTTGAACCCTCTCCTTGGGGCCCCCAGAATTTGGCCAGGTAATACATCACCAATTCTTTAATATCGCCTTTCCGTTCCCGTAACGGGGGAAGTTCAATGGTCAAAGACTGGAGGCGGAAAAGCAGGTCCTGGCGGAACTGCCCCTGCTGCACCATCTGCTCCAGATTCCGGTGGGTCGCGGCCACCAGGCGGAAGTCGCTGGCTATTTCCCGGGTGCTGCCCAGAGGCCGGAAGCGGCGTTCATGCAAGACTCTGAGGAAGGATTTTTGCACGGGCCGCGGTAATTCCCCCACCTCATCCAGGAACAGGGTGCCCTGGTCAGCCTGTTTAATTAAACCTTGCCGGGACTCGGCCGCGCCGGTAAAGGCCCCTTTTTCATAGCCGAAAAGCGTGCTTTCCACCAGGGTTTCGGGCAGGACCGTGCAATCCACCACCACAAAATTATGGGGAGCCCGGGTGCTGTTCCGATGGATGGCCTGCGCAAACAGCTCCTTGCCGGTGCCGGTTTCCCCGGTAATCAGCACGTTCGCCTCGCTTCGGGCCGCTTTGGCCAGGAGATCGTAACAGGCCTGCATCCGGGGGCTGCCGCCCAGGATGCCGTCCAGATTTAAGGCCAGAACCGGCTTTTTGGCCTGTTTCTCCTCCCGGTATTGGATGGCGCGCATGAGGGTCAACATCATTTCTTTCTTCGAAAAAGGTTTCTGAATGTAATCCCAGACCTTGTTTTTAATGGCGATTTCCGCGCCGTTGATATCCCCGAAGCCGGTAATGATAATGATCTCCGGACAATTCTGGGTTTCCCGCAGGCGGGGCAGCGCCTCCAAGCCGTTGCCGTCCGGCATGCGCACATCCAAAAAGACGACATCGCAGCCTTGGCCCCGGGCTTTTTTCAGCCCCTCTTTAATGGTCAAGGCGAACTCCGCGTTATGCCCCAGGTCTCTGACCGCATCGGTCAGGGTTTCGCAGATCAATTGGTCGTCATCAATAATTAGAATATTTCCCATGGTCTTCAGCCCAAATCCTGCCGGGGCTCCAACGCCCGCCTGATGGTTTCGGCCATCACCCTGGTGGCGATGGGTTTAATGATGAATTCCCGAATACCCAGGATCCTGGCCTTCTTCCGGGTAACCGCCTCGCTGAAGCCGGTGCAGAGAATGACGGGCATGTCCGGCCGCAGGCCCAGAATTTCCCGGGCCAGGTCTTCTCCGGTCAACTTCGGCATGGTCTGATCGGTGATCACCAGATCAAAGTCTTGGGGCTTGGCCCGGAAGGACCGCAAGGCCTCCATACTATCGGTTTGAACCGTCACCTGATAGCCCAGGTGCTCCATCAATTGCTGCACGGTGGCTACTATTTCGGGGTCGTTGTCCACCAAAAGGATCCGCTCCCGGCCCTTGGGCAGCGGCGTCAGGCCCCTGTCCTTCTGGATTGCCTCCGCTTCCGCCCGGGGCAAAAAGATTTGGAAGACACTCCCCTTCCCGGGTTCGCTCTCGACGCTGATGGCTCCTCCATGCTTTTTAACAATTCCATGGACTACGGCCAATCCCAAACCGGTGCCTTCTTCAGGTTTTTTGGTGGTAAAGTACGGGTCAAAAATCCTTTCCATGGTGGCCGGGTCCATACCGGGGCCGTTATCTCTGACCAGCAGGTGCAAATAGTCCCCGGGTTCCAGGTTTTGAGACCTAAACTGGGCCGTATCGGGGTTCATCTTTTGCAGGCTGATTTCTATCACCCCTCCCTTGTCTCCGATGGCATGGGCGGCATTGGTGCACAAGTTGATTAAGACTTGCTGAATCTGGGTAGGGTCACCAAGAACGGTGTCGCCTTCGCTCTCCAAGTGCTGGCGGATCTCGATGGTGGCCGGCAAGGTGGACCTGAGCAGCCTCAGGGAGTCTTCAATGGCGGCCGACAAGGACACGGGGGACAATCTTCGTTCCTCATGGCGGCTGAAGGCCAAAATTTGCTTGACCAGGTCAATGGCCCGGCGGCAGGCTTTGATCACCCGGGCCATTTTCTGGCGCAGCGGGCTGTCCAGGGGCAGGTCTTCCTGCACCATCTCCGCATTAATCAGGATGGGCAAAAGGATATTGTTGAAATCGTGGGCAATCCCGCCGGCCAGGGTGCCGATGGCCTCCATCTTCTGAGCCTGGAGAAGCTGGCTGCGCAAAGCCTGGGCCTCGCTGATATCCAGGACGAAATCCAGGGTCGCGGGCTCGCCCCGGAAGTCGATTTCGGTCTGCCAGACCTGTATTTCTATCCTGGAGCCGTCCTCCTTCAGGCCCAAGGCTTCATAAGATGAAGACCCGGGTTTGCCTCCGGGGGCGTTGGCCGTGTCCCGGTGCGGGTTTTCGGATTCGCCGGGAGTGAAGAGCAGGCCCATGGGCCAGCCCACGATTTCTCCGGCATCCTGGCAGCCGAACATCCGCACCAGGGCCGGATTGACATAGATATGCCGGCCCTGTTGGATGATCCTGATGCCCACCGGGGCCGATTCGATCACCAGGCGCATCTTTTCTTCCGAAGCCTTGATGGCTTCTTCCGCTTTTTTGCGGGCCGTGATGTCAGTGGCCACCACCACCGACCCCGGGACTTCTCCTTTTTCATTCCTAACCGGGGAGGAGCGCACAAAGATGATCATGCCGTCGCTTTTATGGACCTCAATTTGCATCGGCCGGCCGGCGGCCACGGCCTCGAAGAGCCCACAATCCGGGCACGGGGTTTGGCGCTGGTGCAGAACTTCGTAGCATACGCGGCCCACCATCTCTTCAGGGCTCATCCCGGCGCAATCAGCCGCAGCCCGGTTGACCCAGAGGATGCGGTTATCCCGGTCGCGATAAGCCACCATTTCCGACATATTTTCCAGGATCAGGGATTTTTCCGCTTCCGCCTGCTGGAGTGCCTCTTCGGCCCGCTTTCTCTCGGTGACATCCCGTCCCACCCCCTGGAACTCCACGATCTTCCCCCGGCTGTCAAAGATGGCCCGGTTGGTCCATTGATGCCAGGCCACTTTGCCGTCAGGAAGCAAAACCCGGTGCTCAATGGTCGCGAAAGGATTTTCCGGGTTGAGCGAGGCAATGCTGCGTTGGATGGCAGCATGGTCCTCCTCGGGAATCAGGGGATAAAAGCTTTTGCCGAGCAGCTCTTCCCGGCTCAATCCGGAATAACGGCAAAAGGTCTCGTTCACAAAGGTGACGATGCCGTCAGGGAGATAACGGGTGACAAATTCCGTTTGGTCCTCCACCATGGCCCGGTAGCGGTCCTCGCTCTGCCGCAGGGCCTCCAGGGCCTCCCGCCTGAGGGTGATATCATGGGCATTGACCACAATCCCCTGGATTATCGGCTCGTCGAGCAAATTTTTAGCTTTGACTTCCAGGTAGCGCCATGACCCGTCTTTATGGCGATAGCGCACTTCCGTGGAAAACACCTGACCCGGAGACTCCAACAAATATTTTAAGATTTCCAAGGACTTGGCCACATCATCGGGGTGGGTCAGTTCGAAGGAGTTTCTGCCCACTATTTCGCCGATATCGTATCCCAACATTCTCTCCAGCGTTGGACTTTCGTAACGAACGATTCCGTCCGGGCCGATAATCCCCAGGTGGCACATGGAGTTTTCTATGAGCAACCGGAAATGTTCTTCGCTCCGTTTTACCGCCTCTTCGGCCTGCTTCCGTTCCGTGATATCCCGGCCGTTAAGAATGATGCCGTTGATTATCGGCTCGTGAAGCAAGTTTTTCCCTTTTACTTCCAGCCAGCGCCAGGCGCCGTCCTGGTGGCGGTAACGCATTTCCGCGGACACCACCAGTCCCGGATTCTCCATCAAGTGCCCCAATGTTTCCTGAGCCAGGGCCTGATCGTCGGGATGCACGAAATCGAAGGCGTTATTGCCCTCCTGTTCCGCGGGCTGATATCCTAAAAATCTCTCCAGCGTGGGACTTTCATAGCGAATGGTGCCGTCCGGTTCGATAATTCGGAGGTGATACATGGAATTTTCAATGAGCAGGCGGTAATGCTGTTCGCTCCGTTTCACCGCCTCCGCGGCCCGGTGCCGCTCCGTGATATCCTCGAAGGTCATCAGGTTGTCCCCGTTATTAAGCCGCACGGGGACAAAGCTGACGATCTTTTCGGAGCCGTCTTTGCAGGTAACCGTAAACGTTCCCTGCCTTTTCTCTCCGGGCCGGGCGCGTTTCAGGTCGTCCTTCCAGGCGGTGATGATCTCTTGGCGATAAGCAGGGTCGGGGTAAGCTTTCCTGAACCAGGTGCTACCGTCGGGCACATCCGCCAGGTCATAGCCGAAAAGTTCGGTGAACCTGGGATTTACGTACTTGAAGGTTCCGTCCTGATCGATCATCACCAGGGCGAAGGGGGAATTTTCCGTGAGAATCTGGAATTTTTTCCTCTCAAGGTCCAGTTCCTGCTCGGCTTTTTTGCGCGCGGTGATGTCCAGCAGGGAGGCCACACTCGTCTTAGTGCCGGGAATCATGCCCGCAGTCATCAGGATGTCTTTTACTTCCCCATGCCGGTCAATAAATTGGGTCTCGTAATTCCTGGGAGCCTGCTGGGGATCGAGGCGCCGCAGCCGGTGATAATCCAGCATCTTCGCCAGATCGTCGCCCCGGAAAAAATCGGTCCAGCTTTTTTTCCCCTCCAGCTCTTCCCGGGAATAGCCGGAGAGTTTCAAATATTCGGCGTTTGCCAGGGAAATGGTGGTGTCTTCTGCGGCGAGGGCGGTGGCGGTGCCGGTGTGTTCAAAGATGGCCCGGTATTTCTTCTCCGAGGCCCGCAGGGCTCTTTCCCCTTGCTGGCGGGGAGTGAGGTCCGCCATTACCGCGAAGCTCCCCTGAAATGTGCCGGCCGGGTCAAACATGGGGACCGGGGAGATGCTGGTGGTAATGGGGGTTCCGTCTTTTCGGGTCCAGGTGAGTTCGTAGGTCTGGCGTTCCCCGCTTTTCCGCCGCTCCATCTGGTTTTGGAAAATCTCCCGGCTGGCGGTGTCCAGAAAATCGTCGGGATGCCGGCCCAGCAATTCCTCCTTGGAGTACCCCAGCATCTCACAGAACCTGCGGTTGACAAAGGTAATCCGGCCTTTTTCGTCCTGCATGCCCACGCCGTCGTTCATGGTTTCCACCAGGAGACGGTAGCGGACCTCGCTTTCCCGGAGGGCCTGCTCCGCCTGTTGACGCGCGGTGATGTCCAGCAAGGAGGCCACTGATTTCTTGGTGCCGGGGATTAAAGCGATGGTGGCCAAGATGTCTTTGACCCGCCCCTGCCGGTCCCGCCACCGGAAGGAGTAACTTTTGGGCGCGGCACCGGGGGTGTTCCGCCGCAAACGGTGATATTCCTTAAGCCTCTCCAGGTCTTCAGGGAGGATGAATTCGGTCCAGCTTTTCTTCCCTTCCAATTCCTCCCGGGAATAACCGGAGAGCCTGGCGAATTCGTCGTTGACCAGGCATAGGATGGTCTGTTCATCATCGATGCTGGTGGCGGTGCCCGTGGTTTCAAAGATGCTGCGGTAGAGGATCTCGGACTGCCGTAATTTCTCTTCCGCCTCTTTTCTGGCTAAAATATCCTCCGTCCCGGTCAGGAAAGGCTCTCCAGCCAGTCGCCGGGCCCGATAGCGGGCGGCCAATATCACCCGGGGCAGCCGCCGCATTTCTTCGGGAGTTTTCAACACGTAGTCGTCGACGCCGCTGAGGAGGGCCTCCAAAGCGGCCTCCTCCCGTTCGGGAGCGGCCAACATGATCACCGGACACTCGGGGCGCAGGGTCTTCAATCCCCGGACCACAACCGCGGTTTCCGCCCAGGGAAGCGTGTCGGCAATGATACCCAGGCCAAAATCCCCAGTGGCCAGGGCCTCTTGCCAGCCGGCGGCGTCGGCTACCCGGAGGACCAGGAAATCGGCAAAAGCCCGGCCCAGCGCCTCTTCCACCAGGAGGCGGTCCTCGGCCAGGGGAGAAACCAACAGACAAATCATCTTGGTCAGCAAGTTGGCGCGCGCCATCAGGTTAAGCCTCAGAAAAAGTCTAAGAGTAAGAACACCCTTTATACCCGTGCAGCAGACATGCCAGAATCGATCAATTCCGGGGAGATTCTGGTAGATTACTCAATGCGGATTTACGGCGGGGTGGAAAGTTTGTAACAGTCTCAATTTCCTCAAGGGATTAGAGGAGGGGGGAAAGGCTCATGGCCCTTGGCCCCTCCCCGAAAATCACTTCACCAAATGCTTTTTTGCCAATTCCTCTCCCAGCTTCCGGGCCGCGGCCAGTTCCCCGGGGTCGGGGATGTATTTGACCTGGAAGCCTTCGTGGACCACATTGAGCTTCATGGCTTGCAGCTCCTGGGTGATAAGGCCCACGGCCTGGCCGCTCCAGCCGAAGGAGCCGAAGGCCGCGGCCGCCTTGTTCCTGGGCTTCAGGCCCTTCAAGTAAGTGAGAAACTGGCCCACCGTGGGGAAGAGGCCGTTATTCAGGGTGGGAGAGCCGAAGAGAAGCAGCCCTGCGTCCAGGACTTCGGTGACGATGTCGCTGATGTGGGTAAGGCGCAAATGGTGGAGCTGGGCTTCCACCCCGGCGTCAGTCAACCCCTGGATAAAGGCTTCCGCCAACATTTCGGTGCTGTGCCACATAGTGTCGTAGATCACCAGGGCCTTGGGCTCAGCCGTGAACGCGGCCCATTTCCGGTAAAAAGAAAAGGCCCAATCGGGATTCCGGTAAATCAACCCGTGGTCCGGGGCGACGATCTTCAAGGTCAGGCCCATCTTGGCAATCTTGTCGAAGAGCTGGAGGATCAAGGCCCCGAAGGGCATGAGGATATTGGCGTAATACTTTTTCAGTTGATGGTCGTACTCGCAGGGAAAGTTGGGAAAGGTGTCGTCGAAGCGTTCGCTGGAGGCCAGGTGTGCCCCGAAAGCATCGCTGGAAAAGAGGATTTGGTCCTCTTTAAGATAAGTCATCATGGAGTCCGGCCAGTGGAGCATGGGGGTCTCCAGGAAGGTGAGGGTGCGCTTGCCCAGGGAGAGCTCATCCCCGGTCTTCACCTCCACGAAGGGCCAGTCCTGCTTGTAATGGCGGCTCAAGCCGGCTTTGCCGTGGGGGGAGCAGAAGATCTTTTCCGGCTTGACCCGGGCCACGGTCTCCGGCAGGCCTCCGGAATGATCCATCTCCACGTGGTTGGAGACGATGTAGTCGATCTTCTCGGGGGGCACGATGGCCGCCACCCGGCCCATCATCTCCGGCACGAATTCTTTTTTCACCGTGTCGATGAGGGTGATTTTTTCATCGATGATGAGATAGGCGTTATAGGTGGAGCCCGCTTCCGTTTGATAGCCGTGGAAATCCCGGAGGTTCCAATCGACGACCCCCACCCAGTAAACTCCAGGCGTTAGTTCCACAGTCATACTTGCCTCCGAATAAATGATTAGGGGTCAGGGGCCGGGGCTCAGGGGCCAGAAAAAGATGTTTTTTTACTGACCCCTGATCCCTGACCCCTGGCCCCTGCTTTTAATGGCCCCTGATCCCTGCTTTCTAAAGCCCTTCCTTGGTCAGTTCTTCCAAGAGGGTTTTCTGTTTCTTGGTCAATTCTGTGGGGGTGTCGACGATGATCCGCACGTATTGGTCTCCCCGGGTTTTGCCGTTGGCGAAAGGGATGCCGTAGTTCTTCAGGCGCATCTTGGTATGGCTTTGAGTGCCTGGAGGCACCTTGAGGCTCATGGTCTTGCCGTCCAGGGTGGGGGCGGTCACCTTGGTGCCCAACGCGGCTTCGGTGAAGCGGATATGCCGGTCCACGTAGAGATCGTTGCCTTCTCTCTTAAAAACCGGGTGTTCCTGCTCTCTGAGCTTGATATACAAGTCACCGGCCGGTCCTCCCATGTGGCCGGGCCGGCCTTTGCCGGGGATGCGCAGCCTTTTGCCCGGCAGGGCGCCGGGGGGGATCTTTACCGAGACCTTTACGCTCTGGCCGTTGGAGGTAAAGCTCACCAGTTTTTCGGTGCCGAAGGCCATCTCATGGAGGGTGATGGGCATTTCCACCTGGAGATCTTCGCCTTTGAGATGCTGGGCCTGGGCCTCAAAATCCTCGCCGGGAACGCCGCCGTAGCGAAATATCCGGGTGCGGCCTCCCCCCCGGGCCTGGCGGCCGCCAAATCCGCCCAACCCGCCGAACAGGCGGCTGAAGATGTTGTCGGAGATGCCGGTGTCGAAGATTTCGCCGAAATCGAAGCCCTTAAAGATGTCTTCCCGGGAGTACCTCTGTTGGAAGCCCTGGGACCCGAACTCGTCATATTCCTTGCGCTTCTCCGGGTTGCTCAGAACTGCGTAGGCTTCACTGATTTTCTTGAACTGCTCTTCGGCCTGGCGCTTGTCTCCCTTGGCCTTATCGGGGTGGTATTTCTGGGCCAGTTTGCGGTAGGCCTTCTTGATCTCCTCCGCAGAGGCGTCCCGCTTGACCCCCAGAATCTGATAATAATCTTCCGCCATGGTATGCTCGCGAATGTATTATAAAGCCGAAATAGTTTTTGTCAAGGCAATATAATTGGGTAACATTCCTATTTTATTGGCAAAATCTCTTGGGATAACACTAAAATTTACCCCCTTGATAAATTTTTCTATTTGTGTTAGTAATCACAATCTGTGAGGTATGAATTAGTTACGACCCGGCAAGTAGCTGGACATTTTTTTCAAGGAGGTTGGGCATGACGGCTTTGATCGGCGGACTAGTGGCGGTGGCGCTAGGATTAATCGGCCTGGGGTTATGGTGGCGGGATTTTCTCAGCTTGCTGGCCGGGGCAATTCCTCTGTTGCTTCTTTTGGGTGGCGCTTTAGCCGTCTATCTGGGTTTTGAAGAGGCCAAAGACAAGATCCTCAAAAAAGAAGAGGCCCCTTCCTTTGAATCCCCCAAGGTATCCGAAGGCGAGGTGGAAAAATATAAGTCTGAAGTGGAAAATCTGAAAGCCGAGATCGAAGAACTTAAGAAAAAGAAGAAATAAGATCTAAGATATCCCTGGCCCCTGGAACCCTTCAGGGGCCGGGGGCAATCTCCCCGGAGGTCACCCGGATGACCTCCCCTGTTCCCTGCCGCAGCAGCAAAGCCCCATCACCGGCAACATCCAGAGCCAGACCCGAAATTACTCTAGGCCCCTGCCGCACCGTGACTAGCTGCCCCAGGGTCACGTTGTGGCTGCGCCATTCATCAAGAATCACTTCAAAGCCCTGGTGGAGAAAAAGGTCATAGAGGGCCTCGATTTCCTCCAGCCAGGCCTGGAGAATCTCCCTCCGGCTGCATGAGGAGCCAGTCGACAAAGCCAGGGACGTGGCGGTGAGATCAAGCGGCTCCGGGAACTCCCGGTTGTTGATGTTCAGGCCCAGACCCACCACCAGGTGGCGGATGCGGTCGCTTTCCGTCTCCATTTCCGTGAGGATGCCCCCCAGCTTTTTCCCGTCCAGCAAAAGATCGTTGGGCCATTTGATGCCCGGCGCCAATCCGGTCGTCCTGCTTAAAGCCCGGACCACCGCCACCGCAGTAGCGAGGGTGATCTGGGGCATCTCCGTGGGCGGCAGCAACGGCCGCAGCAGAAGTGAGACATAGAGGCCCGCGCCGGGGGGTGAGTCCCACTCCCGGCCCAGCCGGCCCCGGCCCCGGGTCTGGTGCTCGGCCACCACCAGGGAGCCTTCCGGCGCGTCTTTGCTTCCCAATTCCTTGGCCAGATCGTTGGTGGAGGGGAGGCTGTCGAAATGATGGATGGGGCCCCGCAGATAACGGGTTTTCAACCCCTCCATGACCTCGGCGGGCAGGAGTTTGTCCGGGATTCCCAGGAGCCGGTACCCTCGCCGGGGTGAGCCTTCAATGGCGTACCCGGAAGCCTTGAGGCGGTTGATGCGCTTCCAGACCGCGGCCCGGCTCAGGCCCAACAGCCCCGCCAGGGCCTCCCCGGAGAGGGGAGCGCCGGCTTCCTTCAAGGCCCCTAGAATGGTGGCCTCTACCGCGTCTCCATCTTTAAGGCCCCGGGGGCCCGGTGCCGCTTTACGTGTCATGGGCAAAGGGATTATTTCAAATCCACCAATAATAATCGTAATTTATTGAAATTATAGATTCTTTTAACTAAAAACCAAAACCTTAAAACGAAAAACTGTATTACTTCTTCTCCGTTTCTGGATCAGGTTTTCGACGTTTCGTCATCTGGCCCTTCAGCGAGTTATTATAGACCGCGGCCCCGATCAAGCCGGTTCTGAAATCAACCCAGTCCCAGGTTGTGCCATCAAGTGAATAATTGATTAGAAGGT